>NZ_JBIWKX010000015.1:1952-120895 GCF_044765885.1 Amycolatopsis sp. NPDC102389 | reverse complement strand
CAAACAAACAAAAAAACACCACCCCCCATAGTAATTTTTGCGGGGTATTCTGGAAATGGGTGGTGGGTGCGTTCGGTGGCTCGTTGCGGAAACACACCCCACTTGCCACTCACGACCCCATGGAGAACCGGTCATATGAGCATCAAACGGGCATCCTGGCGCCGGGAACGGTCCTGTGTGGACACTGCAAGGTGCAGCAAGGTGCGGTCGGCACCCGCGCCTCGCGTCGAAGGCCTCCTTGCTCACGGTCTCACCACGACACGTTTGACCTTCGGCTCGTTAGAACCCGAAACGTCACTCGCGGCCCACCCGCACTGACCATGCCACGTTTGACTTGCCCCTCAATAACCGCCTTTGCCACTCACGACCTCAGTCGGGATCGTACAAATAGATGCAAAACGGACGCCGCGCGGTCGAAGTGTGTCCCTTGTGGACATTCGGCGGCGCTTAGACGTCAGCGAAGAGGGCCCACGCCACGTTCGCCTTACCCCTCAATAACCCTCATTGCCACTCACGCCCCCTTTCGGGGAGAGGCATTTGTGGACAGTGGGGTCGGGTGGCTGCTTCCCGAAAGTGGCTCGCGACACGAAGTCCGACAGCGTCACGATAGGCGATCAGTTCAGTTCGGGAGCGCGGCTTTCGGTGTGGCGCAGTGCGGAGAGTTGGAGGCCGAGTACGACGCCGACGCCGATGGCCGCGGTGGAGACGATCGCTTCGGCCACGGCGGTCCAGGAGCCGGGGACTTGGGCGAAGACCTGCGACAGGCTGAGGTACAGCGCGGGTCCCGGGAGCACGGCGCCGGTCAGGCCGGGGATGGTGACGACGGCGGTGGGGACTCGCAGTGTCCTGGCCGCCGCGCCGGCGAGGATGCCGAGCACCGTCGTCGCGAAGAAGATCGACAGCGGTGCGGCCAGGCCGAGTAGCGAGTGTCCTGCCCAGTTCACCAGGGACGTGACGACTCCGGCGCCGCAGGCGAGCGCCCACCACCGCGCGGGCGTGCCCATGAGGATCGCGTTCCCCAGCGACCCGACCAGTGCGGTCACCGGCACCAGGGCGAGCGGCAAGGCGGCGAGCTGGACCCGGCCGGCCTCGCCGAGGATGTCGAGGTCGTTGGCCACCGACACCACGACCATGACTCCGGTGACGATCGCGCCGGTGAGCAGCAGGACCGTGACCATCCGCGCGGCGGCCATCAGGTGGTAGTCGCCGACGGCGTCTTCGACCAGCGACACGAGGGACAGGATCGGCAGTAACAACACGAGGTTCGCCGCGGAGAGGCTCGCGGCTTCGTGTCCGTCGAGCACGCCGAGGGACAGCAGCGAGATCGCGGCGATGAGCACGGTGCTCGCTTTGGCCGCGACCTGGAAGAACTCCGCGATGCCGATCAGGCCCAGTGCCCAGCCGGCGCGGTTGGCGAGCACGAACAACGCGGCCGCGCCCACCGCGGAGAGGACGGTGCCGTTGGCCTGCAGGCAGATCATTCCCGCGAGGAGGCAGCCGCCGAGCAGGCTGATGTACCACGGCCAGGTCGGGCCCGCCGCGGCGAGCTCGCCGACCGCACGCTCGGCTTCGTCAGGAGGGATCGCACCCGTGCCGGCACGGACCGCGAGCGCTTCCAGGTCGCCCATCCGGCCGATGTCGCGGGTGTCGTTCGCTTCGATACTTCCCAGCAGCACCACCGGCTCGCCGCCGTCACGCGGGCAGTACTGCACATGGATGGCCCGGACCGCGACCGAGATCCGCGGCTCCTCGATGCCGCCCGCGCTCGCCAGCCGGCGAACCGTGCGGACGACGACCGCGGTCTCGATACCCTGGCGGAACATCTGCATCGCCACGTCGAGCGCGAAGGTCAGCACACGTCGCGCCTGTGCGCGTTCGTCCTCCGACATGGCCGGAACTGTAAGGGCCCGCCCCGCCTCGGCAGGTGATCGCCAGCGGGACGGCCGCCCGGCTTGACCCGATCGTGGCAATTCCGGCTGGTGGCCTGCCATGCCCTTTCGTGCGAACGTCCGGGCAGCCTTCCCCGGCATCCAGGTGGAGTCTCCTCGCGAGGGCCCGCTCGCCGCCTTCCTCGCCGTACCCTCCCGAGGCAGCCCCGAGGTGAGGAGAGTCGCATGTCGGACGTTTTACCGGTGCCGTCGATACCACTGCTCTCCGTCCGCGTTCCTTCGATGGCTTGGCTGGAGCGGAATCCCGGCGATGATGACTTCCTCCGGTGGTCCGAGGGACAGAACGTGGTCGGCACGACCGTGCGGTGGACGAGCCCGCAAGTGCTCCGCGACCGCCGCAGCGCCGGGGTGCCTTCGATCGCGGGCAGGGGGACCGACACCGTGATGGCGTGGCGGGGCAGCGGCACGGACCGGCACATCTGGTTCGACCGGCTACGGCGGCTGCCCGATGCCGTCCCCGGTGGCACGCAGTACACCTGGGGCGCCTACGGACCGGCGGGCGCGCAGTACAACAAGAACTTTCAAACCGGTTCTTTCCCCGTTCTCGCGCAGTACCTCGGGCGGATCTTCATGTTCTGGAAGACCCCGCCCCGGATCACGGGCGAGGGCTCGCCGGCTCAACCGGACTACCCGGAACGTATGCACTGGTCGGAGCTCATCGGGAACGCCTGGAAGACACCGGTCGGCGAGTCCACGTTCGTGAGCGATTTCTGCGCGCTCCTGGGCCAGGGCGAGGTGAACACCGACGACAACATCGCGGTGGCCGAGCACGCGGGATTGCTCTACGCGGCGTGGCGCGACCGATCCACCATCCGTATGAGGACGTATGACGGGCAGCGTTGGAGCGACGTCGTCGCCCCGTTGAACGGCGGCCTGTCCGCGAGCAAGATCCCGGCACTGGTGTCCGACGGCACCCGCCTGCATCTGGCCTGGCGCAACGTGGACGACGACCACATCGCGTGGTCGACGTTGGAGGGCTCCGGTTGGAGCGCACCGAGCACCCTCTACGACCGGCGTACCGCAGGCAGTCCGGCGATGGGCGCGACCGGCCGCGGCATCGTGATGGTGTGGGTCGGCAGCACGACCCCCATGGCCCTGTGGTGGTCGCACCACACCAATGGCGAGTGGAGCGAACAACGGCCCTTCACCGATCGGACCATGAACACCGACCTCCACGTCAGCCTCGTCTGAGCGCCTTGCCGGTCGGGGCTCGGCCGGAATTGTGATACTTGTGCGATGGTGGACTCTGAAAGACCCAAGGCGGGCCGGTATGTAGCTCTCGGCACGCTTGCCGTGGCCGTTCTCGCCTTCCTTGCCTTTCGATTCGACAGCCGCTGTCCGGGACGACGCGCCGTGCGAGATCGAATTCTCCAGCAACGGGAGTGTGACGGCCTCCGGCCCGGCCCAGGGGAGCGGAGCCTGTCATCCGAGGCAGGCGCGCACGGCTTCGATCAGGTTCGCGGCCCTGGGGTCGTCGGGCCGGAAGTTCCAGAGGTTGGTGACGTAACCGAATCCCACGCCGGCGTCCGGATCCGCGAAGCCGATCGATCCGCCGGAGCCTGGGTGGCCGAAGGCTCCCGGTCCGGTCATCGGCATCGGCGGGCATGCCCGGTGGAAGCCGAGTGACATGTAGAACGAGCGGTCGGCCGGGATGTCCAGCCCAGGGGGCAGTCCGTGCATCCGTGTCCTGTCGGTCTGGACGACGGTCATTTTCTTGACGGTCGCCCGGTTCAGCAGGCGGACTCCGTCGACGGTGCTCACCGTGGCGGCGTACATCCGGGCGATCGATCGGGCGTCGGCGAGCATGTTCGCGGCCGGGAACTCCGCGGCGCGCCAGGCGCGGGAGGTGAAGTAGTCGGTCGTCGGGTCGAGCGCGCCGCCCAGTTCGCCTGCTCGCGCTTGCACGGAGCCGGGTTCCCAGAGGGCCGTGACCCATCTGGTGACGGTGTCCGCGTCCAGCCCGGTCAGTTTGATCATGCCGGCGATCAGCTCTTCCAGGGTGAACGGTGCGGCATAGTGGATCTTGGACACTCGATGCTCGTGTTTCTCGGGCAGCCCGATCCAGGCGCTCAGCCCGAGCGGGCGGGCGACCTCGTCGGCGAAGAACGTGCCGAGCGACTTGCCGGTGATCCGGCGGACGACTTCCCCGACCAGGAATCCGTACGTGACGCTGTGGTAGACGTGTTCGGTTCCCGGTTTCCACAGTGGTTTCTGCGCCTCGAGTGCCCGGATGACCGGGTGCCAGGCGCATGCCTGCTCGAAGGTCAGCGGTCCGTCGACGATCGGAAGGCCCGCCTGGTGCGACAGCAGCCAGCGCACCGGGATCTCTTCCTTGCCCGCGTCGCCGAATTCCGGCCAGTACCGGGCGACCGGAGCGTCGAGGTCCAGTTCGCCGCGTTGCGCCAGCAGATGCGCGCAGATCGCGGTGGCGCCCTTGGTGGTGGACGCGACCTGGACGATGGTGTTCTTGCGCCACGGCCGGTTCGCCTCGCGATCGGCGAGGCCTCCCCGCAGGTCGACGACCTGGCGGCCGCCCACGTAGACGCTGCACGCCGCGCCGACCTCGCCGGGGCTTTCCTTGAAGTTCCTGCGGAAGACGTCGGCGACCTTGCCCCAGCCGTGCTCGACGGCATGGCCGTCCTCGGCCGCTTCGCCGCGCCCGGCGAGGCCGACAAGCGCACCTGTGGTCAGTGCGCCCGCCAAGACCGTTCTGCGCCGAACCTGCCCCTGCTCGGATGTTCCGTCCACCATGTCGCAACCCCTTCTGGTGAATACCTGAACTCGGTTGACCTGCGGGGATCACGATCGCCGAATGCGCTGACGCGGTGCTGACACGGCCCTGACACGGGCTGGCTGATCAGGTCCTGAGCCAGTCGGCGATGTCGGTGATGACTTCGGGGTCCACGTGGTGTGGCTGCGTGTAGTCCTCGGGCATCGACGGTCCGGTGCCGGGGAAGAACATGTGATCGTCGGCGGCGTAGGTGCGGAAGGTGACGTCCGTCCGTCCGGCCAGGCCGGCGCGCCATCCGGCCAGATCGCCGTCGACGGTCAGCTGGTAGTCGCGCTCGCCGTGCAGGAAGAGCATGGGCATGTCCAGCGTCGCGGCGACCGCCACCGGATCGTAGGCGCGCATGTCCAGCCAATACGGCGCGGGCATTCCGAACGGCAGTTTCGCGGCGGGCGTGGCGGGCGAAAGATCCGGGCTGTCCACCAATTCGGCTTGTTCGGTGGCCGTCTCGACGGTGGGCAGCAGTGCCGCGGTCGCCGGATCGATCTTTGTCAGATGTTCGATGACGCGCACCATCGACCACTGCAGCGGCACGGTGTCCCCGGCGAGAACGACAAGGCCGGCCACCTCGGCTCCGGCGGCGGCCACGCGAGGCGCGAACTTGCCGCCCATGCTGTGTCCGATCACGAAGACACGATAATCGTCCACAGTAGACAGTCCGCGCAGGATCTCGATGCCCGCGACGGCATGGGGAACGTATTCCTCGGTCGGGGTGAAGCCCGGTGTGGCGGCGATCTGTTCGCGGTGCGCGTGGGTGACCTTGTCGAAACGCAGGACCGTCACGCCGCGGCTGGCCAAACCCCAGGCGATGTCCTTCAGGTTCTTGTTCGGCCCGGCCGTGCCGTCGCGATCGAACGGTCCGCCGCCGGCGAGCACCACGGCCGCCGGATGGGGACCCTCGCCGTGCGGGACGGTGACCGTGCCGGGCACGGCGAAGGCGCCCGAGCCCACGGTCACCCCGTGTTCGTCGAACAGGCCCGGATCCGCGTACTCCGGTGGCTGCCACGCTTCGAGGTCCGTATCGACCGATCCGTCCGATGTCATGCTGTCCTCCAGACTTACGTTCTCAACTTTGAGAACGGTATCACGAATGAGAACATAGCCTCATGGATTCTCTGGAGCTGCTGGCGCACCCGGTGCGGCTGCGGATCGTGCACGCCTTGTCCGGTGGGCGGACCCGCACGACCGCGCAGCTGTGCGCGCACCTGCCCGACGTGTCGAAGGCGACCGTGTATCGGCACGTCGACGTGCTCGCCACCGGGGGAGTGCTCGAGGTCGCCGCCGAGCATCGCGTGCGGGGTGCCGTGGAGCGGAGCTACCGCCTGCGCCCGGAGCGCGCGACCATCGACGCCGACGCGGTGGCCGCGGCGAAGCCCGAGGACCATCGCGATGTCTTCGCCTTGGCCATGGTCACACTGCTGGCCGAATTCAACACCTATCTCGACCGTGAAGACGCCGATCCGGTCGCCGATCTGGTCGGCTACCGGCAACACGCGGTGTGGCTCAGCCGTGAGGAGGTCGGAAGCCTGATCGACGGTCTGCGCGCGGCGATCCTTCCGTACCTGCGCAACCCGGCCACTCCTGGCCGTGCGCGGTATCTGCTGAGCCCGATCCTCTTCCCGGCCGGCGGTCAGGCCGAGACGTAGCCGTGTTGTGACCGGCGCGGCGAAATCTCCGTCGTCCTGCTCGCCGGCCGGGAGGGACCGGCGAGCACGACGGCCCGTACTTCAGTTCCGCAGCTCGGGTGGCACGTATTCGAAGGTCGGGCCGGCGGTCGTCTTCCCGTCGCCCGTCGGCATCTTCATCAGTGCCAGCGCCTGCTTGCGCAGCCCGAACATGGTGCCGACGGCGTCCTTCAAATCGCCCGGGCTGCCGTTGAAGGCCTCCTCCAGCTGGTAGAGCAGCAGGCTGTAGGTCTGGTTGAACTCTTCCTGCGCGACCCGGATCGGGCTCCCCACAGGGTTGTCGGCGGTCCGCGGGTTGTGGCCCATCGGCAACACGCCGTCGAGGTCGACCGCGATCTTCTCGCCGGTCGGCCCGGACTGAGGTGTGTCGCCGGTCCGGTAGCGGCGGCCCAGCCGGAGCTCCTGGAACCGGTAGTAGTGCGCGACCTCTTCCCGCTCGGGATGGAAGACGTCGCGATCGCCGTCCCACACGTCCGTGCGCGCGGCGCCCTCGCCCTGCTCGACGACCTCCGCCAACGCGGCCAGCGCCGACTTCAGGTCGTGGACCGGGATCACTTCGCCACCTCCGCCCCTGAGGTGGTACTCGCCGATCTGCCGGGCCGGATCGCCGCTGAAGACCTTCTCCTCGCCCAGCTTGTCGCACAGGGCGCGGAAACCGGCTTCGATGGCGGCGTAGAACTGCCCGATCGTCTGGTACTCGTCGGCTTGCGGCGGCGCGTCCGCCGACGCGGGCTGTTCGATGCGGAGGAACAGATCGAGGGCTTCGGGCCCGAACGGGGCCAGGTGGACGTGCACGGACCGGTCGCCGTGCGGCAGCGGATGCGGATACGGCGGCAGCAGTTCCGGCGTGTCGAGCTTGGGCGCGCCGCCGACGGCGTTGAGCAGATTCGCCGCCAGCGCCAGGTGGATCATCTCCTCGGCGAGGACCGTGCCGACGACTTGGGCGGCTTCGGCGTTGCGGGCGGGGTCCAAGGAGTACAGCGCGCACAGGTACGGGGGAATCGTCGCGTGCTCGAGCTCGATCGCCCACTGCAGGTGGCGGCGGAGATCGTCGATCGTTTCGATGGCGTGGGCGCCACTCGTGTCCATGCGGTACCTCGGTTCGTCGGATCGGTGTCGCCAGCCAGGACAGGACGCCATCGCGGTTTGTGACATCCGGGCTGTCACAAACCGGGAGCCTGTCGTGTCCTGGTTGGAGAACGGCGTTTCCCGGATCGGCCGGGACGCGGAACGAAAGGCATCCCATGAAGATCGTCGTGATCGGCGGCAGCGGGCTGATCGGCTCGAAACTCGTCCGGAAGTTGGGAGAACACGGCCATGAAGCCGTCCCCGCGTCACCCGATTCGGGCGTGAACACGTTGACCGGCGAAGGGCTGGCCGAGGTACTGGACGGCGCCCAGGTAGTCGTCGACGTTTCGAACTCGCCCTCGTTCGCCGACGACGCCGTGCTGGACTTCTTCCGCACCTCCACCGGAAACCTCCTCGCCGCCGGGGAGAAGGCCGGAGTGGAGCACCACGTGGCGTTGTCGGTGGTCGGCACCGAGCGGCTCGCCGAAAGCGGTTACTTCCGCGCGAAGATCGCGCAGGAAAAGCTCATCAAGGACGCGGGGCGGCCGTACTCGATCGTGCACGCCACACAGTTCTTCGAGTTCGTGGGCGGCATCGCCCAGTCGGCGACCGAGGGGAACACCGTGCGCCTGTCGGACGCCCGCATCCAGCCCATGGCCGCCGAGGACGTGGCCGCCGCGGTCGGCCGGGTCGCCGTCGGCGCACCGCTGAACGGCACCGTCGAGGTGGCCGGTCCCGAACAGTTCGGTCTCGCCGAGCTGATCCGCACCGGCCTGGCCTTCCGCGGTGACCCCCGTGAGGTCGTCGCCGACCCGGAGGCACGCTACTTCGGTGCCTTGCTGGACAAGGACATGCTTCTTCCCGGTCCCGATGCGCAGCTCTCCGCCACCCGGTTCGCCGACTGGCTGCCGCTGAACCCGGCACCGGCGAAGTGACCACGACCGACCGTCAGATCGCGACGTCCGTTCTCGTCATCGGGACCGGCGGGAGCGGCTTGCGCGCCGCGATCGAACTGGCCGAACGTGGTGTCGACGTGCTCGCGGTCGGCAAGCGGGCGAAGTCGGACGCGCACACCACGCTCGCCGCCGGTGGCATCAACGCGGCGCTGGCCACGATGGACCCGGAAGACTCCTGGCAGCAGCACGCGGCGGACACGCTCAAGGAGAGCTACCTGCTGGCCGATCCCGAGACCGTGCGGATCGTGACCGAAAACGCCGCCCGTGGCATCGAAGACCTCGAACGCTACGGAATGCCCTTCGCGCGCGAGGACGACGGGAAGATCTCACAGCGGTTCTTCGGCGCGCACACCTACCGCCGGACCGCGTTCGCCGGTGACTACACCGGACTGGAGATCCAGCGGACATTGGTCAACCGGGCCGCGCAGCTCGGCGTCCCGATCCTGGACACGGTCTACATCACGCGGATCCTGGTCCGGGACAACGTCGTCTTCGGTGCCTACGGGTTCGACCTCGAGGACGGGACGAGGTACGTGATCCACGCCGACGCGGTGATCCTCGCCGCGGGCGGGCACACGCGGATCTGGCGCCGCACTTCGTCCCGGCGGGACGAGAACACCGGTGATTCGTTCCGGCTCGCCGTGCTGGCCGGTGCCCGGATCCGGGACGCCGAGCTCGTGCAGTTCCATCCGTCCGGCCTCATCGCGCCGGAGAACGCGGCGGGCACCCTCGTCTCCGAGGCGGCACGCGGCGAAGGCGGAGTGCTGCGCAACGCGCTCGGCGAGCGGTTCATGGCCCGATACGACCCCGACCGGATGGAACTGTCCACACGCGACAGAGTGGCGCTGGCGGCCTACACGGAGATCAAGGAGGGCCGGGGAACGCCGGGCGGCGGGGTGTGGCTCGACGTCTCGCACCTGCCGAGGGAGACGATCATGCGCCGGCTGCCTCGGGTCTACCAAACCCTGCTCGAGCTCCAGATGCTGGACATCACCCGGGAACCCATCGAGATCGCCCCCACGGCGCACTACTCGATGGGCGGTATCCGGGTCCGGCCGGAGGATCACGGAACCGGCGTCGAGGGCCTGTACGCCCTCGGCGAGGCGGCGAGCGGCCTGCACGGCGCGAACCGGCTCGGCGGGAACTCCCTGATCGAGCTGCTGGTCTACGGGCGCATCGTCGGTGCGGCCGCCGCGCGCTACTCCCGTGACCTGGGAGCGCAACAGCGGTCGCCGTCGGCGATGGAGGAAGCCCGGCGCGAGGTCGACGAGCTGCTGGCCGCCGACGGCTCGGAGAACGTGCGCGCCCTGCAACGGACGTTGCGCGACACCATGACGGAACACGCCGGTGTGGTCCGCGACGAGACGGGCCTGCGCACCGGCCTGGCCGAGCTGGACGAACTGGAAGCCCGGATGCGGGACCTGGGCGTGCATCCCGACACCGCCGGGTTCCAGGACCTCGCGCACGCGTTCGACCTCAAGGCCGCGGTGCTGGCCGCGCGCGCCACTCTCGAGTCGGCGCTGGAGCGCCGTGAGACACGGGGCTGCCACAACCGCGCGGACCATCCCGGGCTCGACGAGTCGCTGCGCGTGAACCTCGTGTGGTCCGGGCCGGGACAGGTCGAGCGCGAAGAGCTTCCGCCGATCCCGGAGGAGATCGCGTCGCTCATGCGTGAGGTCTCCACCGCGGGCAAGCTCGTCGAATGAGCAGGAGGGTCCCGGCCGCGCCGCCGGGACCCTCTGGCCGGCCTCGTAGAGTGGTGAGGTGGCGGATTCCTTGGTGGGTAACGAAATCGGCGGAGCGGACGATCTCGAGGAGGCCATGGCCGTCTTCACGCGGATGCGGCCACGCCTGTTCGGGATCGTGTACCGCATGCTCAGCAGCGTCACCGAGGCCGAAGACCTCGTGCAGGAGGTCTGGCTGCGCTGGCAGACCTATGACCGGTCCACAGTGGTCAATCCGGAGGCGTTCCTGGCCACGACCACCACCCGGCTGGCCATCAACGTCCTGCAGTCGGCGCGGAAACGGCGCGAGACCTACATCGGGCCGTGGCTGCCCGAACCGGTCGACACCAGCGCGGACCCGTACCTGGGCGCCGAGCGCGGCGAGGCTTTGGAGTTCGCGGCCCTGCTGCTGATGGAGAAGCTCTCCCCGAACGAACGCGCGGCCTACGTGCTGAGGGAAGCCTTCGACTACTCCTACGCGGAGATCGCCGACATCCTGTCCGCGACCGAACCCGCGGTGCGTCAGCTGGTCAGCCGGGCCCGCAAGCACATCGCGAGCGAACGGCGCGCACCGGTGACCGCGGCCGAGCAGCGCGAGCTGCTGACCACGTTCCTCGCCGCCGCCCGCTCGGGCGATCTGAGCGCGCTGGAGCGGCTCTTCACGCCGGACGTGACCAGCCTGTCCGACGGCAACGGCCGCAAGGGGATCGCCCGCACGCCGATCGTCGGCGCGACGCGGGTGGCGAAGTTCCTGCAGGCGATCTCCACCTGGTTCTGGGACGGCGTCGACGTCGGCTGGGCGATCACGAACGGGCAGACTTCCGCCGTGCTACGCCAGGACGGCGTCGTGTACGGCCTGCTCACCGTCAGCGCCACCGCCGACGGCATCGACCAGCTGCTGTGGCTGGTCAACCCCGAGAAGAACGGGGCGGTGTCCGTCGGGGGCTGAGAAAGAACGGGGCTTCGGGTGCTCGATCGGCATGACCAGGCCGTCCGCAGGTTCGCCGAGGCCTGCCGGCGGGGAGACGTCACCGCACTCGCCGCCGTCCTGGACGTCAACGCCGTCGCCACGTGCGACAGCGGAGAAGCCGCGCCCGCGCCCGCGCCCGCGCACGGTGGGGGAGAGGTCGCCCGGCTGGTCATGGCCGTGCTGTGCGGACGACCGGGTGCCGAGCTGACCGTCGAGTCCGTCAACGGCCGCGCCGGGCTGGCCCTGCGCCGTGCCTCCCGCGCCGTCGCGGTCGTCGGCACCGAGACGGCCGGGTCCAAGGTCACCGCGCTCTGGATCGTGCTCAACCCGGCGAAGCTGGGCGGCTGGCATCGCCGCCGCTGACCGGGCCCGCACCGCGTCCGCCGTGCGGGCCCGGATCACCTCAGCGCGGCTTCCTCCTCGACCACCCATTCGCCTGAAGCTCTTCCTCGGGCACGAGGTCGACCATCGGCTTGCCCGGCTCGCAGAGCATGGTGACGGTGAACCGCACCGGAACGTCGTCGCGGTTGTTGCCGTCCTGGTAGTGGATGACGTCGCCGCCCGGCTCCCAGAACGCCTCGCCCGCCCGGACGACGCGCGGCGGCTCGCCTTCGAGCTCGAAGACCATCTCGCCCTCCAGCACGTAGCCGAAGGCCGGTCCGGGGTGGCGGTGCGGCGGGGTGCCCACGTCGCCCGGCGGGTACTCGATGACGATGGTCATCGCATGCGCCCCCTCCGGGATGAAGGGCGGTTTCGCCTCCTGCAGCACGGTCAATGACATCGGAAGACCTCCTCGTCGAACGGATGTATCCGCTAGGACCGGGCAGCCGGGCGATTTGTGACCCTCGGCCGTGCCGCTGTACCGCGGTTAGGCTCCCTGAATGGGTGTGAGTGTGGGTGAGCCGGCCGAGCTGCGCCGCATCGCCGCCGAACTGCTGGGGAATGTGTCGTCGTACGCCGACGACATGCTCGGCTACATCCTCGAACGCGTCCCGGAGGCCGGTGCCGACGACGACCTTCGCGGGCTGACGCTCGGGTCCTGCTCGTCGAACCTCGAGGCGGCCCTGTCGATGGTGCGGCACGGCATCGACGTCAGCGCCGCGACGGCGCCGGTCACCGCCCTCGAGCACGCGCGCGCCATGGCGGCACGCGGCTACAGCGTCGATGTGATGCTGCGCTTCTACCGGATGGGGCGCGCCTACTTCAGCGAGCGCATCCTGGCCGGCATCACCGCTTTCGTGCCGGATCCGGCAAGGGCGCTCGCGGTGGTGGACGACCTGCAGCGGTACGCGTTCGCCTACGTCGACCGCATCTCCAGCGAGGTCGCCGCCGAGTACGTCGCCGAGCTGGACCGGATGCAGAACCAGGCCCGCGCGGCCCGCACCGACGCGGTCCGCGGGTTGATCGCCGGGGACCGGATCGACCTGGGGCGTGCCGAGCGCACATTGTCGCACCGGCTGACCGGATGGCAGACCGCCTTCGTCTGCTGGACCGATCGCGACGACGCCGACCTCGCGCGCGTCGGTGCCGAAGTCGGTGCTCATTTCGGTTCCGGTCATCCGCTGCTCGTCCCGGACGGTGCCCAGGCGCTGTGGGGCTGGGTCTGCGGCCCGCGCGCTCCCGGCGTGGCGCCGGAGGATCTCGCGCCCTTGGCCGCCCGGATCCCCGCGATGGTCCGGATCTCCATCGGCACGCCGGCGAAGGGCCCCGGCGGTTTCCGTGACTCGCACGCGCAGGCGCAGCGCGGCCGTCGGATCGCCGAGCTCTCCGGCCGGGCCGCCCCGGTGACGTCGTACGCCGAGCTGGCGCTCGTGGACACGATGAGCGGCGACCTGGACCTGGCCCGTGCCTTCGTCGCGGCCGAGCTCGGCGCCCTGGCGGTCGAGGGACGCCGGGTGGAAGAGGAACGACGGACCCTGCTGGCGGTGCTGGACGCACAGGGCGGGCTGGCCGCCGCGGCCGAGGAGCTGGGGGTACATCGCAACACGGTGCTGCAGCGCCTGCACCGGGCAGAGGAACGTCGCGGGCGTCCGGCGACGGACCGGGTCGCCGAGCTGCACGCCGCGCTGCGGCTGGTCCAGGTGCTGGGCCCGGTGGTGCTCACCTCGGAATCCGGCTGAGCGGCATGTGCGGCGCGCACATCCCCCTGGGCTCGGACCTACTGTTCGGGGCAGCTCACGCTCCGTACGTTGCGGGCTATGTCAGCGACAACAGAAGCCTCACGCCACGCGCTTCCCGACCCTGGTGAACGGGTCCCGGCGATCTCGTGGCCCATCGTCGGCATCTTCTGCGGTGCCATCGCGGTCTTCGCGTTCTCCACCTGGGCGGCGCTGACCGGCAGGCTTCCGGTCCCGTTGACGGTGTTGCTCAGCGCGGCCGCGATCTTCGTGCTGTTCACGGTGCTGCACGACGCCGCGCACTACTCGGTGAGCACCCACCGCGGGGTCAACGTGGCCTTCGGCCGGGTCGCGATGCTCTTCGTGTCGCCGCTGATCTCGTTCAAGTCGTTCGCGTTCATCCATATCGAGCACCACCGCAATACCAACGACGACGAGAACGATCCCGACCATTTCGTCAGCGGCGCTCCGCTATGGCAAGTCCCGGTCCGGTTCGCGCTGATGGACGTGCCGTACCTCGGTTTTCTGGTGCGCCACTGGCGGCGTCGTCCCCGGGCGGAGGTGCTGGAGACCTCGTTCCTGCTGGCGGCGAGTGCCGCCGTGATCGCCGCCGCCGCGTTCACCGGGCACCTGTGGACGCTGGCGGTGCTGTACCTGATCCCCGAGCGGCTCGCGATGATCGTGCTGGCGTGGTGGTTCGACTGGTTGCCGCACCACGACCTCGAGGACACACAGCAGGAGAACCGCTACCGCGCGACCCGCAACCGCGTCGGCGCCGAATGGGTCCTCACACCCCTGCTGCTGTCGCAGAACTATCACCTCGTGCACCACCTGCACCCGTCGATCCCGTTCCACCGCTACGTCGCGACCTGGCGACGCAACGAGGAGGCCTACCTCGAACGCGAAGCGGCCATCGGCACCGTCTTCGGCAGGCAGCTCGACCCGGACGAGTACCGCGACTGGAAGAGGCTGAACGGCAAGCTGTCCCGGATCCTCCCCGTGCGGGTGCCGAAGCGGTCTTCCGCTCGTGCCGCGGTGTTCCATCGGGTGCGGGTCGCCGGGGTCGAGAGGTTGACCGACGACAGCGTGCTGATCCGCTTCGAGGTACCCGACGACCTGCGCGAGGAGTTCTCCTTCGAGCCCGGGCAGCACGTCACCGTCCGGACCGATCTCGGCGGCGAGGGCGTGCGGCGCAACTACTCCCTCTGCTCTTCGGCCACCTCCGGCGCGCTGGAGATCGCCGTCAAGCACCTTCCCGGCGGAGCCTTCTCCACCTTCGCGATGGAGCGACTCCAGACAGGCGACACTCTTGAGCTGATGACGCCGACCGGGTCGTTCGGCACCCCGCTCGACCCATTGGCCACGAAGAACTACGTGGCGATCGCCGCGGGCAGTGGCGTCACCCCGGTGCTCTCGATCCTGCGGACGGCGCTCGCCGTCGAGACCGAGAGCCGCTTCACCCTGGTCTACGGAAACCGGGACGCGGACAGCACGATGTTCCGCGACGAGCTGGACGAACTCGAGGCGCGGTACGCCGACCGGCTCCGGATCGTCCACGTGCGCTCTCGCGACCCGCGACACCCCGCGCGGCTGCGAGGTCGCATCGACCGCGCGAAGCTCGAACAAGTGCTCGGCCCCGACCTTGCCGTCGCCGCGGTGGACGACTGGTTCCTTTGTGGACCGGTCGAGATGGTGACTGACCTGCACGGACTGCTCGTCGAGCGCGGAGCCGAGCTGGACCGCGTCCACGTGGAACTCTTCCACGGCTACCGGAAGCCCAGGGCCGCCGACGGCTTCGCTCCCGCGACGGTCGCGGTCGGCCTGCGCGGCCGACGGCAAGAGGTTTCGGTGGCAGCCGGCGACACCGTCCTCGAGTCCGCGCTGAAGGCCGGGCTGGAGGCGCCGTATGCCTGCCTCGGCGGAGCTTGCGGCACCTGCAAGGCGAAGGTCCTGCTGGGGTCGGTCGCGATGGAACAGAACTTCGCCCTGTCGCGGGCCGATGTGGAGAACGGCTACGCGCTCACCTGCCAAGCGCATCCGACCACGCCGTCGGTCACCGTCGACTACGACGCCTGAAGGGCGGACGCCGTCCTCAGGGTCGATGAGGTCAGTCCTCGAGGAATTTCAGGACCTCGGCGACGAATTGCCGGTGGTACTGGAAGATGCCGCCGTGTCCGGCGTCGGGATAGAGCGTGAGCCGGGCGTTCGGCAGGCGCCGGGCCAGCTCGGTGGAGTTGCCGCTCGGCACCATCCGGTCGTGGGCACCGTTGGCGACCAGGACCGGTTGGCGGATGGCCGTCAGGTCGGAAGGCCGTTGCACGCCCCAGGAATGAATGGCCTTGAGCTGGCTGCGGAACGCGGTGACCGAGATCGCCTTGTCGCGGTCGGTCCCGCGCTCCTTCAGCCGGTTCACGAACCGGCGCGCCTCGGCCTTGCCGTTCGCGGTGCGGGTGAAGAAGAGGAGTTCCTTCGGGTCCTTGAAGGTCAGCGTCGCCCTGAAGGTGTCGAGAAGGGTGATCGGGGTGACCTTGTCGATTCCCTCACCTCCGGCCGGGCCCGTGCCGGCGAGGATCAGTTTGCGGACGAGCCGCGGTTCCAGTTCGGCGATCACCTGGGCGACGAAGCCGCCCAGCGAGAATCCGAGTAGGTCGACCTGGTCGTAACCCAGCGCCCGGATGAAGGCGACGGCGTCTCGTGCCATCGCGGCGACCGAACGTGGGGTTTTGCCTTGTGAGGCACCGATTCCCCGGTTGTCGAACGTGATCACGCGGTGGTGCGCGGCGATGCCGTCGACGACGCGGGGGTCCCAGTTGTCCAGGACCGCGGCGAGGTGATTGAGGAAGATCACGGGCGTGCCACCGTCCGGGCCGAGCTGCCGGTAGGCGAACTCCACGCCGTGGACGTCGATGGTCTCGGTCGGTGTGTCTTCGTAGGCGGTCGTCACGGTCATGGCGGCTTCCCATCCTTTGGATTATGGTCATACTACCATGAGTGGTGAGGGTGTCCGGATGCAAGAGTTTCGGCACCGCCGGCAAGATCACGAGGAAAGCGGGCAGGTATGAAGGCGTACGTCGTCGAGAAATACGGCAAGGACGGCCTGCGTGCCGCGCAGGTGCCCGAGCCCGCCGTCGGAGACCGCGACGTCCTGGTCCGGGTGCACGCGACCAGCGTCAATCCGCTCGACAGGATGGTCCGCGACGGGGAGTTCAAGCGGCTCCTGAACTACAAGACGCCGTTCGTGCTCGGGCACGACGTGGCAGGCGTCGTGACGCGCGTCGGCCCGGCCGTCCGCGGCGTCGAGGTCGGCGACGAGGTGTACGCGCGTCCGCGCGATCTGCGGATCGGAGGGTTCGCGGAGTACATCGCGATCGACCAGGACGACGTCGCGCCCAAGCCGGCATCGCTCACCTTCCAAGAGGCGGCCGCGGTGCCGCTGGTGGCCTTGGCCGCCTGGCAGATCCTCGTCGACCGTGCCGGGGTGAAGCCGGGGCAGAAGGTCCTCGTCCACGCCGGTGCCGGTGGCCTCGGATCGACGGTCGTCCAGCTCGCCAAGCACCTCGGCGCCACGGTGGCGGCCACCGCGAGCACGGCCAAGCAGGATTTGGTCCGCAGTCTCGGCGCCGACGTCGTGGTCGACTACACCAAGGAAGACTTCTCGAAGGTTTTGTCCGGCTACGACGTGGCTTTGGACTCCCTGGGCGGAGAGAACCTCGAGAAGTCGTTGACGGTGCTGAAGCCCGGCGGCCTGGCGATCGGGGTCACGGGGCCGCCGGACGCCGCGTTCGCCGAGCAGCTCGGAGCCCCGGCGTTCCTGGGCGTGGCCATGAAGCTGCTCAGCCGCAAGGTGCGCAAGCAGGCCAAGGCTCTGGGCGTGCGCTACGAGTTCTTCTTCATGCGGGCCAACGGTTCTCAGCTGCGTGAGCTCGGCGCGCTCTACGACAAGGGGGAGCTTCGCCCGGTCATCGACCGGACCTTCCCGTTTGATCGCACGCTCGATGCGATGGCCCACGTCGAGCAAGGCCGCGCCAAAGCGGGCAAGGTCGTCGTCTCGATCGTGCCCGAAGACGATCTTCCGCGCGTTTAGAGTATGGTCGTACTGGCATCGAAGGGGGTACGTGGCGTGGTGCGGTACGGGAAAGAGCACAAGCTGGTGACGAGACGCCGGATCATCGAGACGGCCGGTCGGCGGCTCAAACGCGACGGTATCGACGGCTCCGGCGTCGCCACGCTCATGGCGGACGCGGGACTGACCAACGGTGCGTTCTACGCCCACTTCGGCTCCAAGGAGGACCTGGTCGCCACCACGGTCGCGGATCAGCTGTCCGGACAGCGCGAATGGCTCGCCACGATGGAGCCGGGCCGGGCCGGGGTCGAGCAGATCGTGCGTGCCTACCTCGCGCCCGAACACCGGGACAACCCGGGAGACGGCTGTCCGTCCGCCGCGTTGCTGGACGAGATCGGCCGCTGCGCGGAGCCGACCAGGCAGGCCTACACCGACGGCATGCTGGCCATCATCGACGACATGGCCGCTCGCCTCGCACCGGACGATCCGGCGGCGGCTCGCGCCACGGTGCTCAGCGTCTACGCGTTGATGATCGGGACCCTGCAACTGTCCCGTGCCGTGACCGATCGCCGGCTCGCTGACGATCTGCTCGATCAGGGCGTCCGGAACGCGCTCACGCTGCTCGCCGAGTACTAGAGAGTGCACGGCTCGTGAAGAATCCGGTGTGGACACTCCCGGCCGATTCTCCTAAATGGACATTGCGGAACGACCGCACGGACTACCCTTGTCGATCATGAGTCCCGACCGAACGCCGGACGAGGGCGGAGCGCAGCCGGAGCCGCTGGGCGCCGGATCGTTCGACGAGCTGGCCGCCCGGCTGAACGCGCTGCGCAGCTGCAGCGGTGTGTCCTATCGGGAGCTGCACAGGCGGGTCGTGCGCGGACGGCGAGCGGCGGGAAACCCCGATCTGCCGGTGTTCAACACGGTTTATCGCTGCTTGCGGCCGGGACGGCGGAGGGTGGACGCGGACCTCATCGCGGATATCGTGCGCGCGCTCGTCGCCGATGAGACGGTGGTCGCGCGGTGGCGACAGGTGTGCCAGGTGATCGCGGGGCTCACGGCCGACTCGTCGTGGGTGACCGTGGCCGGCGAGCTGCCCGCCGACAGCGCGGAGTTCGTCGGCAGGCACGCCGAACTCGCCGCGATCACCGGGTCCGGCGACGAGCGGCGGCCGCCGGTGGTGGTGATCGACGGGATGGCCGGTGTCGGCAAGACCAGTCTCGCCGTCCGCGCCGCGCACCGGCTGGCATACGGCGCCGACATCCGGTTGTGGGCGGATCTGCGGGGCTACGACGCCGACCGCGCGCCCGCCGACCCGCTCGCCGTGCTGGACGAGTTCCTCCGGCGGCTCGGGGTGCCGGGCGGCGAGATCCACCGCCTCGGCCCCGAGGGCAGGCAGGAGACCTACCGGAAGCTGCTCGCGGAGCGGAACCCGGTCGTGGTGCTGGACAACGCGGCGGACGCCGGCCAGGTGCGCCCGCTGCTGCCGGACCGGCCGGGTGGCACCGTGCTGATCACCAGCAGACGGCGCCTGACCGGTTTGGCCGGTGCGCGGCTCGTGCACCTGGAAGCGCTTCCGGGGACCGAGTCGCTTGACATGTTGCGCAGGCTGGTCGGCGCGGGCGAAGTCGACGAGGACACCGAGGCCGCAGCGCGGATCGCCGAGCTGGTCGGTCATCTGCCGCTCGCGTTGACGGTGGTGGCCGGGCGGATCCGGAACCGCCGCGACTGGACGTTGCGCGACCACGCCGCCCGGCTCGCGGAACGCCGGGACAGCCTGCGGGTCGAGGACGAGCTGGAGAACGCCATCGGCCTCTCGTATGCCGACCTGCCCGCCGAGGCCGCGCTGCTGCTGCGGCTCCTCGCGATCCATCCCGGCCGCGACGTCGACACGCGCGCGGCGGCCGCGCTCGCCGGAGTGGACCTGCGCACGGCGGAGGCACTTCTGGGCGAACTGGTCGCCGGCAGCCTGGTGCAGCGGCGCGTCCAGGATCGGTTCGGCCTGCACGACGTGGTCCGCCTCTACGCGGCGGGACTGGCGCGAGACGTGGACGCCGCTTCCGCGCGACAGGCCGCGCTCGGCCGGTTGTTCGACTACTACCGGCACGCCGCCTGCCGTGCCATGGACCGCTACGCCCCGCACGAACGCGACCGCAGGCCCGCTGTGTCCACTTCGGACGTTCCGGCGCCGGACTTCGCCGACCTCGCGGCGGCGACGGCGTGGCTGGACGCCGAGCGGCACAACCTGGTGGGCATCACCGCGCTGGCCGAGGACCAGGGCAGACGCGAGGACGCGGCCATGATGTCGCCGATCCTGAACCGGTACCTGTACAACGCGGTGCACTTCGCCGACGCGGAGACCGTGCACGGCATCGCGGTCCGCGCCACCGACCCGCTGCTCCAGGCGAGTGGGCATATGAGCCTCGGTGCGGTCTACCTGCGTTCCAACCGCTACCCGGAGAGCATCGACCAGCTCAAGCAGGCGCTCGCGCGGTACGACGCGGGCGGTGACCGGGCCAGCTGGGCACGGGCGCTGAACAATCTCGGCAACGCGTTCGACCGGCTCAGCGACTTCGCGGCGGCCGAGGACTGCTACCGGCGGGCGTTGCTCGTGCACCGGGAAAACGGCAACCGCACCAGCGAGAGCCGCGCGCTGGGCAATCTCGGGAACAGCGCGATGCGTGTCGGCGACTGGGACAAGGCCGCGACGTACCTGGAGGAGGCACTGGCGATCATGCTGGAGGTCGGCGACCAGGTCGGGGAATGCCTGACCTACGGCAATCTCGGCACGGTGCGCGAGCAGCAGGGGCACTCCGCCGAGGCGCTCGACCACTACCGGCGGGCGCTCGTCACGGCGCGCGAGTTCGGCTACCCGTTCCCGGAAACCGAGGCGTTGCTCCACATCGGCGTGCTTCTCGCGCGGCTGGGCGAGCACGACGACGCTCTGGCGCATCTGACCGAGGCACTGGACCTCGCGCGCCGGAACAGCTTCGGCGAGTTCGAGATCAAGGCGCTCAACGGCATGGGCAGCGCACTCGGCGACTTGGGTGACGCCGCGGGCTCGATCGACAGGCACCGGGAAGCCCTTGCGGTCGCCGAAAAACTGGGCGACCGCTACGAACAAGCACGGGCGCACAAGGGGATTGAGCGCGGTGCGGCCGCCACCGGCGACACGGGCATGGCCGACGATCACGGGCGGAAGGCGCGGGCCCTGCTCACCGAGATCGGCCTGAGCTAGACGGCGTCCTGTTGGCGATCTCCGCACCCAGGTGTCGCGAACACTTGCGGGCTTGCCGAAGAGGACCAGCGCGGTCCCGAGTGTCCATAAAGGACATTTCCTTAGGTTGCAGTGACCGATTTGGGCACTTTGCGCATCTTCGCGCGGGGGTCGTGAGTGGCAAGGAGGGTTAGAACCCTCTTCAGTCTCGTGAGAGTTGTCGTACTGTGTGTCTCACTTGATGTGTCGCTTGATCACGCTATGACTTTGTGTCGTGGTGAGGAAGCAGGCGAAGATGAGGCTCATGGACGCGACCCTGATCGTGGATCCGGAGATCGACAATGTGGCCGAGTGGTGCCGGGTGAATGGCGTGAATCCACGCACGTTTTACCGGCACCGCGCCCGGATCCTGGCCGAGGGCGAGTGGCGGCCCCGGTCACGGCGGCCGCACTCGAGCCCGGCTGCGACGCCCGGGCCGGTGGTTGAGCTGATCCTGCGGTTGCGGGAGGAGCTGGCTCCGGACAACGGTGCGGACAACATTCGGGCGGAGCTGGAAACACTCGCCAACAGGCCCGGCTGGCCGGTCGGGACGCGGGTGCCGGCGCGGGCCACGATCAACCGGATCCTGGATCGCAACGGCCTGCTGGAGAAGAACCCGAAGAAGCGTCCACGTTCGTCGTGGCGCCGGTTCGCTTATGCCCGGCCGCGGGACTGCTATCAGATCGACGGCAGTGTGGTGGTGGCCATCGACGTGCTCGACGACTGCTCCCGGGTCTGGGTGGCCAGCCATGTCGCGCCCGCGGAGACCCCTGCCGCCGCCCTGGCCGCGATCAGCGCCGCCATCACCGGCTGGGGCCCGCCCGGGTTGATCCTGGCCGACAACGGCACCGCCTGGGCCCACCCGCATCGTTCCCGCGATAAGACCCTGACCAGTGTTTTCTCCCGAACCGTGTCCGCCGCCCACGGCAGCCGGGTGATCCATTCCAGCCCGTATCACCCGCAGACCTGCGGCAAGGTCGAACGCCTGCACGGCACCGCCGCCCGGTTGCTCAACCACCGCTGGCCCGATCCGGCCGCCACCATCGCCGAGCTGCAAACCCGCCTGGACCAGGTCCGCGAGCACTACAACACCCGCCGCCGGCACTCCGCCATCAACACCACCCCGGCCCTGGCCTGGACCCATGCGGCCAGCCACGGCGGACCAGGCGATCTGCCCCGCCAGGACGACGCCACCGTCCACAAGATCAAGGTCATGCCCAACGGCACCGTCGCCCTGGCCGACTACCGCATCAGCGTCGGCCGCGAACACGCCGGCGCCATCGTCATCCTGCTCCGCTGCGGCGAGCGGGTCACCGCCTACACCACCAACGGTGACCCGCTCGGACACATAACCCTGGACGAAACCAAGAAATACCAAGGAAAAGTCGCTCAGGCAGCCTAACCAACACACCAAACCGCGACACGACTACCGAGACACACCCTTGACACATCTCCCGAGACATGACAGGGGTTCTAACGACACTTGCCACTCACGACCCTCACGGAAAACCGGTCATGCGAGCATCAAACGGGCATTCGGGCGCCAGTAACGGTCCTGTGTGGACACTCGATGTCCCGGGTCCGTGGTGAGCGCGAGCCGACTCACTTCCAGCTGTATGCGCCACCGAGGAAGCCTAGCTGGACCTTCGCCCGCACCTTGGGGTAGCCGGAGTGGCCGTAATAGCCGCCATTCTTCTTCGGGATACCCGACCAGCGCACGAGAACGGTGCCACTGGTTCCGCAGCCCGCCGTCGTCCACTTCGCGACCATCTTCTTCTTGGCGGTGCTGTAGTAGTGGCCCTGCGCCTGGACGCAGACCCTGCTGTTGCTGCCAGGCGGGATCTGCCACTTGTAGCGGCGGTGCTGCGGGTTCTTCTTCGAATCCAACGTGATCCAGGCGCAGTCCGACTTGTCCACCGCCCACTTTCCGCGGCCGGCGATGTCGCCACGCCATCCGCCGCAGGCGGCGGTGACGTCGCCGCCCTCCGGGACCTCTTCGGTCAGCTCGACCTCGACCGCGCTGCCGTCGGCCTCCGATTCGGCGACCGTGGTGGTGTCCGCCTGCTCGTCAGCCATCGCCGGCGCGCTCTGCACGGCGAGCGCCATTCCCGCGACCACCAGGCCGGTCGTCACCCGTGTCGTCCATTTCTTCACTATTCATCTCTTTCTCGTCGTATTCGACAGGACAGTCGTCCCGCTGACGGAAGGGCATGACTTTTATGAGTGCTTGATTTACCGTCAGCCGGTTATGTGAACACGGCAGACGGTATCGCAATGCGCTGGACCGCATAGTGATCTTGTGCGGCGACTTTGATCGAAGTTGTTCGAAAACGCCGGGCCGGTGGTGCCGCCGTCAGAGCGGGTGCCGGTACTTCTTGGTGAACCGGACGCCGTTGAAGGTGTGGGTGCAGCAAGAGCAGGACGGCTCCAGGTCGCCGGCACCCAGTTCGGGGCGGACGGCCCGCAGCCGGTTGTCGTCGTCGACGTAGAGGCCGCTGTAATAGCTGGCCTCGCCGATTCGCACGTATTCGCGTCGTTCGTGCGGCTGCCGAGCGACCAGCCAGTAGATCGGGTCGGCGGAGTCGAGCCGCGCGGTGGCCTCGTCGCGCACCTGGTCCCAGTCTTCGCCGATCTTGCCGAGCAGGAACCGGAACAAGGGCGTGTAGTCCAGGCCCCGGCGTTCCCTTCCGCCCATAGGTCCACGCGTGAGGTCGGAGGCGCGTTCCCTTTTCGTGGTGCGCTGGTGCCGGTAGTCGCCGCCGTGGTCATGGTGGACGAACCTGGCTCGGGTGTTCACGCGACGGTACAGCGGCTCCTTCACCGTTCCAGTCTTCCTGGTCGGGGCCGAGGACGCCAGTGACCCGACACTTCCAACGATACGGGACCTGGTTTCAGGACGGCTTGAGGTCCACGACCACTGCGCAATGATCGGACCATGCCACGTTCCGTGGTGCGCACATGTTCTCCGGGTTCTCCGCCGGGCCCGGCAAGATCGCGGTCTTGACTACCGAAAACCCGACGGCCGAGGGGTACGAAGCTCGCTGGCCGCCGATGATGTAGTCAATACTCCCACCTGTCAGCTGATCAAACTTGGGGAATTTTTCGATTCCACCATTGAAGTCGCCGAGTAGAATAGGAGGGTATGTCGTATTGTCGTACTTTCTGGACTCGGTGTAGTCGATGAGCGAAGCGGCTGCTTCGATCGACCCGGAGATCAGTGGATGTAGGTGAACGTTATAGAGGTTGAACTGCGATGACGGATCCTCTGCGAACGAAAATCGGACAACGCCTGATTCGAAGTGATTACTCTTATCGTCGCTGAAGAACACGGAGGTCCAATAGGTCCCGTCGCCGTCGAGTAACTTACACATGTCCTTGAACTGTTTGGCGGGAGACGAGCATGGGTAGCTCATCCGTGGGTTCACACCGAGAACTGACGGCCGTGAGGCGCCAGGCTGGGCGGGACGTCCTCCGGCTCTGGTCACATTGACCAGTCGTGCGCTGTTGTAAAGCACTGCCTGCCCTTGGCTGAGTCCGGGGTGATTGGTCGGAGCGGCGCCGAGGTACGCGATTCGATATTGTACCCCGATCGATTCCTTCAGTTTGGAGATGAGAAAATGCAATGACTCGTGATCCGCCGGATCACCGTTGGCTAGCCATTCTTTTCGGGCGGTCGCCTCCTGTAAGGCGACGATGTCCGGTGCGACTCCGTACTGTTTGAACCCGTCGCCGATTCTGGTGTATCTCTCTCGCCAGGGGAGTGGAACCTCGGGATTCGAGCTGTATTCAGGAAGGGCGCCCGCGATGTTCAACGTCATCACGGAAAGTCGGAGAAGGTGCTTGGCGGCATCGCTCAGTGCTCGACCGGCCGTGCATCCGCAGACCAGAAGCACCGAGATCAGGAAAATAATCTTCAGGAATAGTGAAACGCGTTTGATCAACCAAGTGGTCGGAGTCGAGACGTACATGATCCACCTCTTCCGGTTGGCGTACGTCCTGTCGATCGCTCTTGATTCGTTCGGGCCGTAAAGGCTCAGAGGTACGAGGCTAATTATCGTGTCACAGTCGGGCTTGTTTGGAAACGGCCTCCGATGGGTGTGCTGCTCATTCGGGGTGCTGCTGTTACCTGACTGGAGGCCGACTTCCGGCTCAGCCCTTGGCGAGAATCCGGCCGACCGCCTTGAGGGCATCGTCCAATTCGGACGAAATCGATCTCGCTTTCTGGGCGAAGGCCGACGGTGTCAGCTCCGGCAGAGGCCGCCTGCCTTCGCGCAAGGCATTGAGCTGCCGCTCGTTTTCAGCGGCTTGGAGGTCGATGCCACAAATCGTTCCGCCGGAGACCAAGCCCAAAGATTCGATCCACGTCTGTGTGTCGTACCGCGCCGCCGCGCCGTAGCCGACGATTCGGGTGCCGGCTTCGAGGCAGCTCGTCACGGCCTTCTTGTACTTGTCGTTCTTGATCAGATCGGGAAGGTTTTCGCCGGCGGCGGAGACCGTCTTCCCGAGCAGGTCGAACGTCGCCCACTGGCGTTGAAGGACAGCGTCGATCTGGAGCGTCACCTGCGCCGGAGAGGAGGAAACGGTCACCGCGGTGCCGGGTTCGAGCGGCGTTCCGGGCAAGGTCCTCTTCGCTTTCCAGAAGCGGAAGAGCTGGACGTCCGTGGGCACGCCGCCGTGAGGATCGATCCCGACGTTCTCGGGTGTCTGGATCACCCAGACGAACTTGGTGCCGTTGCTGAGGAAAACCGACGTACCGAGACCGTTGGTGCACATGACCAGCTGAGACAGGTCTCGCGGCGGTCCTCCGGTCATCGACAACGGAACCCGCCTGCCGGTCGCGGCATCGGGGCAACCGGTGGCTTGCGTGGTTTCGTCGTCGCAACCCGTCGTGGTCGAAGTGATCACCAGGGCAAGCGCGACGCACGCTGTCCGTGAGCGTTGTCGTCGCATCACCGCCCCCTTCCATGGGAGAGACCTGTATGCAGGTCGCCGCGCCGGCGGAAGCCGTTACAGGGAAACGGATACGAAGGGGTGTCTCGTCCTGTCCCAGGGACGGCGAGAAACCGCTGTTCAGTGCCCATCTCATGTCCCGCGTCGCTGGTTGGGACACGAACCCCTTGTGTACGGGGAAATTCCGAAGAAACCTTGCTGAGGAAACCCAGTCGAATCGTCACCGAGTCGAAAGGAATTCGTATGCGAGCCATTCGCTTCATCGGCGCCGCTTGCGCCGCTGTCGCCATCACCACCGCCCTCGGCGGATCGGCCCAGGCCCAGGCCGAGGCGCGGCCGACCGGACAAGCCGACGCGGAGAAGTCCTTCTGCATGGATCGTGCCGGGGTCTTCCTGGACAGCGGCAAGGGCGAGACCGTCAAGGGTCGCTACACCATCGTCCAGACCGAGAGTCTCGCGGACGTGCAGGCCGGCGGCTACGCCGAGGACATCTCGACCGGAGACAGGGTCGTGGTCCAGCGCAGCCACCGGAAGTTCGAGATGCGCGACAAGCCCTGGTACCCGGACGACGACCTGATCGGCGGCAACTACGGATCCTGCCGCAGCCGGAAGGCGACCTGGTACGACGCCAACGTCCGGGACTGGATCAAGTCGCCCGCTGTCGCCTTGCAGATCTGGGACACGATCTACAGCTACGCGGTGCGCAGCTGCGTCGAAACCCCTGAGGGATACCGGGGCTGCACCGCCTGGTACGTCGACCACCTCTGAGACACCTGGGTAGATTCTCCGTGTGGGGGAATCGGTGCGCCGGGTGGTGATCGTCGCGTTCGACGACGCGCAGATCCTCGACGTGGCCTGTCCCAGCGGGGCGTTGGAGATCGCGAACTCGCACGGCGCCGCACCACCGTATGTCGTCGAGCTGGCGACGGTCCACGGGCGGACGACGCGGAGTTCGTCGGGGATCATGCTCGCGGGCGCCCGGCGGCTCGCCGACGTGGCCGGGCGGATGGACACGGTGATCGTGGTCGGTGGCGCGGGAACGGGGGCCGCCGCGGCGGACGAGCGCTTGCTGACGCAGGTGCGGCGGCTGGCCGGATTGAGCAGGCGGGTCGCCTCGGTGTGCACGGGCGCGTTCGTGCTGGCGGCCGCCGGGTTGCTCGACGACCGGCGGGCCACGACGCATTGGGGATACGGCGAGCTGCTCGCCGCGACCTTTCCCGCGGTGCGGGTGGATTCGGCTCCGCTCTACATCCGTGACGGCAACGTCTTCACCTCGGCCGGGGTGATCAGCGCGCTGGATCTCACGCTCGCGCTGATCGAGGACGACTGCGGTCCGACGCTGGCCCGCGAGGTCGCCCGTGAGCTGGTGACCTATCTGCACCGCCCGGCCAATCAGGCGCAGATCAGCACGTTCCTGGCCGCCCCGCCACCGGGCAACCGGGTCGTGCGGGATCTGCTGGGGTACATCACCGCGCACCTCGCCGAAGACCTGAGCCCGTCGGCGCTGGCGGCACGCGCCGGGGTCACCACCCGGCATCTCACCCGCTTGTTCACCGCACAGCTGGGCAGCACCCCGGCCAGGACCGTGCGGACGGCGCGGACCGAAGCCGCCGCCCAGCTGGCGCGCTCCACCGCGTTGCCGTTGTCCGCGGTCGCGCGGCGCTGCGGGTTCGCCTCCGCGGAGACCCTGCGGACGGCTTTCCGCCAGTACTACGGGATCAGCGGGGACACACTTCGCAGGATGACGGACATGCCCCGCCCGATCAGTACCTGAGCGCCACAGAATCGCGGCATGGACAGTGCGAAGACCACCCGCAGGACGGTTCTGGCCGGTGCCGCGGCAGCCGCGGCCTTCGGCCTCACCACCGGTACGGCTCAGGCGGAAACCCCGGGCTTGAAGATCGGCATCCTGCTCTACGACGGCTTCAGCCTGCTGGATCCGACTGGGCCGGCCGAGGTGTTGTCCCGGCTTCCCGGTGCCACGGTGACGATGATCGCCGAGCATCGCGGCCCGGTCCGCACGGACACGCGTGATGTCGCGGTGCTGGCGGAACGTTCGGTGGCCGAGGTGCACCGTCTGGACGTGGTGCTGGTCCCGGGCGCGGGCAACCGCGGCACGGTCGCCGCCATGGAGAACCCGGTCCTGCTCGACTGGATCCGGCGTATCCATCGGCATACGAGCTGGACCACGTCGGTGTGCACGGGATCCTTGATCCTCGGCGCGGCCGGGCTGCTCCGTGACCGGGCCACCACGTACTGGGCCTCGGCGGACTATCTCGAAAAGACCTTCGGCGTGCGCTACGTGCCCGAGCGGTACGTCCAGGTCGGCAAGGTCATCACCGCGGCGGGGGTGTCCGCCGGTATCGATCTCGCGCTGTATCTCGCCTCCCTGGTGGCCGGCGAGGAGACCGCCCGCGGGATCCAGCTCGCCGTCGAATACGACCCGCGACCGCCGTTCGACTCGGGCGACGCCGCGAAGGCGAGCCCGGAACTCAAGGCGCTCGCGCTGAAACTGCTCGCCGACTCGCAGGTCTAGCGGGGGCCGTCCGAGACCGGGCGTTCGGCGTAATCCTTCAGCACCAAGGCGTTCGCCGCTTCCCGGATCGGGCGGGCCATCTGCTCCAGGACGCGGTTGCGGCCGGGGAGGTAGGGCATCAGTTTGATCATCCGGGTGTTGAACCACGCGAACGCCCGCGACTGCGGGATGATCCCGCGTAGCGCCATTTTCGCCAGAGCCTGGTTCTTCTCGACGTACGGACGCATTTCCGCTTCGTAGCGGGACAACGCCGTCGTGAAGCCGCCCGAAGCCGCCAGCTCGCCCGCCAGGACGTACGCGCCGACGATGGCCAGGCTCGTGCCCTGCCCCGAAGCCGGCGACGGGCAATAGCCCGCGTCACCGAGAAGGGTGACGCGTCCGGCCGAAAACCGGTCCATGCGGATCTGGCACACTGGGTCGAAATAGAAGTCACCCGCATCGCGCATGGCGTCGAGCAGAGCCGGGATCTCCCAGCCCAGCCCGGAAAACTGGCGGGCGACGAGGTCCTTCTGGCCTTCGACATCACCCCGGTCGTAAGGCAGCGGCGGGGCGCTGAACCAGAACGCGGCCTTGGCGTCGTCGGCGCGCGCGGTGCTGTAGACGTTGACCATTTTGCCGGGCGCCGCCGAGTGCAGCAGTTCCCAGCGGTCGAGCTCGAAGGTGTTGGGAACGGTCGAGATCGAGATGTAGGCGTCGAACCGGTGCAGGAAGTCCTCCTCCGGGCCGAACGCGAGCGCGCGGACGCCGGAGTGCAGCCCGTCGGCGCCGACGACCAGGTCGAACCGGCGCGGGGCACCGTGGGCGAACGTCACGTCGACGCCGTCGGAACGCTGTGCCAGCGCGGTGATCCAGTCGCCGAAGACGTACTCGGTGTGCTCGCGGGTGGCGTCGTAGAGGATCTTCGCCAGGTCGCCGCGGAGGATTTCGGTGTCCTCGCCGTGGCGGAAACCGAAGGTGTCGGCGTCGAGCGTGGCGAGCTCCTTGCCCCGTTTGTTCACGAACGCGGCGCCCCGCATGTCGGTGCTCGCCGCGTGCACCTCGTCGAGCAGGCCCATCCGGCGGACGACGTCGACGGCGACGCCGCGGATGTCGACCTTGTAGCCGCCTTCGCGCGGGCTCGGGGCCCGTTCGACGACGGTGGCGCTGAAGCCGTGGCGGTGCAGCCACCAGGCGAGGGCGGGCCCGGCGACGCCGGCGCCGGAGATCAGGATGTTCTTCGTCATGTCCGGCAGCGTGGGCGCGGCCGCTGACCGGTCACGAACCGAGCGCGAACCGTCGCTGACCGAGCTCGTGGATCGCCTGCTCAGGGGGCATTTCCCGGCCTCTGGTGAAGGCGTCGGAGTAGGCGTCGGCGCCGATGCGCGACCGGACGCGGTCCACCACGCCGTCGACGTCGGCGTCTCCGGCGACGGGCGTGCCGCGCAGCCCGACCGCCACGCCGAGCAGGAAAGCCGCCCGCTCGTCCTCCTCCCGCGAGGCGAGGACCCCGGCCAGCCCCTCGATCGCCTGGGCCGCGCCGGGCAGGTTCGCGTATTCCAGCGCGGTGGCGAGCGCCTCCTGGTGCAGTTCGGTCGCCGCGTCGAGGTCGCCGTCAGCGGCCATCGTCCAGCCGAAGCCGGTGTGGAGCCGGATCCGGGTCTCGCCGCCGGTCACCGGGCCGACGGCCAGGCCGATCGCGGCGGAGTACCAGCGCCGGGCCGTCTCCAGGTCACCGGCGCGGCGCGCGACCTCTCCCAACCCGCCTCGGGCCCGGGCGAGCGTCAGCGGAGTGCCCCGCGCCTGGTCGGCGGCGGCTTCGTAGTCGGCTTTCGCGGCCTCGGTGTCGCCCGCGCGCAGGACGCCGTCGGCGCGGCGGCAGAGCAGATCGGCGGCGTCTTCGAAGGAACCGAGTTCGGCGGCCAGCCGGACGGATTCGTCCATCAGCTCGAGGAACCGGACGTGGTCGCCGCGCCAGTCCGCGAACTCCGCGAGCTTCTCCAGTGCGCTGGCCGCGCCCCAGCGGTCACCCAGTTCGCGGAACTCGGCCAGTGACGCGGTGAAGTGCGTCTCGGCCTCGGCGACCCGGCCGTCGTACTGCGCGCCGAGGCCGTCGCCGATCCGCGCGAACGCCCGCGACCAGCGGTCCTCGCCGATGAGCGCGGCGAGCCGTTCACCTTCTTTCGCCTTGGGGTGCGGGGAAAAAGCCCACAACAGGAACAGGTACGGATACCGCAGCGGACCCTCGAGCCTCCGCACGATCGGCTCGATCCCGACGTCGGTGGCCGACGCGTGGACGAAGCCGAGGACGTACTCCTCGGCCAGGCCCGGCGGCGGTTCGGGGCCGATGGCGGCGAGCGCGGCGTCCGCGAACGGCGTCGCTTCACTGCGCAGGCCACGCAGCCACCAGTACCAGGACAGGGCCGCGAGGAGCCGCAAGGCGAGGTCGGGGGCGGCGGTCACGCTCCAGCGCAGGGCGGCGTGCAGTTCGGCGTGCTCGGCGCTCAGCTCTTCCAGCGCCGCCAGCTGGTCCGCGCCGCGCAGCTTCGGTTCGGCCGCGAGGGCGAGGCCGAGGAAGTATCCGGCGTGCTCGGCGCGCCGTTCTTCGCCGTGCTCGGCGCAGAACGCGCGAATGGTCTCCAGCATCCGGTACCGGCCGCCGTCGAACTCGACGAAGGACTTCTCGACCAGTCCGGCCAGCACGTCCTCCGCGTCGGGAACGGCGCAGACGCGTTCGACGGCGTCGAGTCTCGCGCCGCCGGCGAACACCGCGAACCGGCCGGCCAGGCGCTGTTCTCGCGGGTCGAGGAGGTCCCAGCTCCACTCGACGACGCCGCGCAGGGTCCGGTGCCGCGGCTCGGCGGTCCGCTCGCCGCGGGACAGCAGACCGAACCGGTCGCCGAGCCGGGCGGCGACGTCGGCGGCGGACAAGGTCCGCAACCGCGCGGCGGCGAGCTCGATCGCCAACGGCAGACCGTCGAGCCCGGCGCAGATACGGGCCACGGTGGCCGGGTCCGGCGTTTCATGGGGAGCGACTGCCGCGGCCCGCTCGGTGAACAACCGGGCGGCGGCGCCCGCGGACAGGGGACCGACCGGCACCAGCGTCTCGCCGGTCAAGCCCAGCGCTTCGCGGCTCGTGACGAGCACCCGCAGGTCCGGGCAGCCGGACAGCAGCCGCCGCACCAGCCGCGCGGCTTCGGCGACGACGTGTTCACAGTTGTCGAGGACGAGCAGCGGCGAGCGGTCGGCGAGCCCGGCGGCCAGGCGATCGGCGGGGTCGGAAACCGTTCCCGGGGTCAGGACGCCTTGTTCGCGCAGGCCCAGCGCGGCGAGGACGGCGGGAGCGACCTCCGTCGCCGTGGCGAGTTCCACGAAGCAAACCTCGCCGTCCACTCGGGAAGCCGCTTCGACGGCGAGCCGTGTCTTGCCCGCTCCGCCGGGACCGGTGAGCGTCACGAGCCGCGTCGTGCCGAGCGCGGCGACGAGCCGGTCGAGTTCGCCGCGGCCGACGAATCCCGTGAGCGGTACGGGGACCCGGCGGGCAGGCGACCCACGCAAAACGGCGGCGTGCGCGTCGGCGAGTTCCGCCGACGGGTCGGCGCCCAGTTCGTCGGCGAGGCGGTCGCGGGCCTCGGCGAACACGGCGAGAGCCTCGGCGGACCGGCCGCTGCCGTGCAGGGCGCGCACGAGCTGGGCGGTGAGCCGTTCCCGCAGCGGGTGTTCCCGCGCGAGTTCACGGAGTTCGGCGACGAGCTTTTCGTGCTGTGCCAGGGCGAGCCCGGCCTCGACCCGGTCCTCTATCGCGGCCAGCCGCAGCTCGGCGAGCCGGGCCGCGCGCGGCGGGTCGGCGAGCCCGTCGAGGGCGGGCCCCCGCCACAGCGCCAGCGCTTCGGTGAAGAGCGCGAGTTTCGTATCCGGCTCGGCGGTCTCCCGCGCCTGGGCGGTGAGGCGTTCGAAGCGGTGGAGGTCGACGGCCTGCGGATCGACGGCCAGCCGATATCCCGCGGGGGTGAATTCGACGAGCCCGTCGGACGCGCCGCCGTCCTTCAGCCGCCGCCGGAGGCGGGAGACCTGAGACTGCAGGGCTTCGGCGGCGCCCTCGGGCGGATGGTCGCCGTGCAGGCCGTCGATCAGCCGGTCGGCGCTGACGATCCGCCCGGCGTCGAGCGCGAGGAGGGCGAGCAGACCGCGCAGCTGCGGCCCGCCGAGCGCGACGGGCGTCCCATCGGGGCGGCGGGCTTCGACCGGCCCGAGGATGGCGAACTGCACGCCGTCGATTCTGGCCCACCGCGACACGCCGGGTGGGGAGTGCTCCGACTTGCGGGTCCGGTGACGGCGTGTCACCAATGGACACGACAGGCCCTGAACGGCGAGAGGACACGAAATCCGGTGAACCTGACTCTCGTCGTCGTACTCGGTGTCGTCAGCATCGTCGTGGTGGCCGCGTTCTCCGAGCGGCTCAACGTGGCCGCTCCACTGAGTCTCGTGCTGGCAGGCATCGGCCTGAGCTTCCTGCCGGGCGTCCCGCATCCGGAGGTCGAACCCGAGCTGATCCTCGCCGGGGTGCTCCCGCCGCTGCTGTATTCGGCGGCGGTGAACATGCCGGTGGTCGACTTCCGGCGGAACATCCGGCCGATCACCGGGCTCGCGGTCCTGCTCGTGGTGGGGACGACGTTGGGCGCGGGCTGGCTGTTCCACGAGCTCGTGCCGGATATCGGCTGGCCCGCCGCGTTCGCGCTCGGCGCGGTCATCAGCCCCACCGACGCCGTCGCGGCGACGTCCGTGGGACGGCGGCTCGGCCTGCCGCCCCGGCTACTGACCGTGCTCGAAGGCGAAGGGCTCGTCAACGACGCCTCCGCGCTCGTGCTGCTGCGGTCGGCCGTCGCCGCGGTCGCCGGGTCGGTGTCCGTCTGGGGCATCGTGGGGGAGTTCGTCTACGCGGTCGTCGTGGCGGTCGGGATCGGGCTGCTCGTCGGGATCGTCAACGTCCGGGTGCGGGCGTTGCTGGGCAACGCCGTGCTCAACACCGCCATTTCCTTCGTGGTCCCGTTCATCGCCTTCCTGCCCGCCGAAGAGGCCGGTGCCTCGGGCGTGCTCGCGGTCGTCGTCGCCGGCCTGGTGACCGGGCATCTCGCTCCGCGGCATCTGCGCGCGACGGATCGGCTCGCGGAGACCGTCAACTGGCGTACCGCGGCTTTCCTGCTGGAGAGCGCGATGTTCCTGCTCATGGGACTCAGCGTCAAAACGCTCGTCGACGAGGTGCACCAGGACGGTTCGAGCGTGGGGCGTGCGCTCGTCATCGGCCTGGCCGCCTCGGCGCTCGTCATCGTCGCGCGGATCGTCTTCGTCGGGCCGCTGGTCGGCGGCCTCTACCGGGAGCAGCGGAAAGCCGCCCGGTTCAAGCCCCGGCTGGAAACGACGCAGGCGGTGCTGCGGGGCGACGAGTCGCATCCCGCCGTCACCGAACGGCTGGAGAAGGCTTCGCCGAGGCGGGTGGCGCATTTCCGGAAACGGGTCGACCGGGCCGCCGCCGACGTCGAGTTCCGGCTCACCGAGACACTGGGCTGGCGCGGCGGTGTGGTGCTCGGCTGGGCGGGGATGCGCGGCGCGATCACCCTCGCGGCGGCACAGACCCTTCCGCAGGACACGCCGGACCGCGCCCTGCTGGTCCTGATCGCCTACGTGGTGGCGACCACGACGCTGCTGGTCCAAGGGATGACGCTGCCGGCGGTCATCCGCGCGGCGCACGTGCCCGACGAGGACCCTGGCCGGTTGCGGCGCGAGTACGTCCGGCTCATGACCGAGCTGGCGGACGCGGCTAAGTCCTTTTTGGACGATCCCGCCCTGAAGGATCGGCGCGACGAGCCCTTCGACGACCGGATCGTGGACCGGGTGCGCTCGGACGTGCGCGTCCCCGGAGCGCCGGACGATCGCCCGGCGCCGGACCAGGTCGAGCGCTATCTGCGGCTGCGCTTACGGGTCCTGACCGAACAGTCCGAACGCCTCCAGCACGCCCGCTCGAGCGGCGAATACAGCTCGGAGGCGTTGGGCCGGGCCCAGACCGCCCTCGACGTGGAGATGGCCCGCCTCGAGCAGCTGGCGGACAAACCGGCCTCCTGACCGCACGTCTCCCAGCGCCTCCTGTTCGTCTCGGGACGCCACGTTCCCGCTGGTGAGAGCCACTGTTTCGGTACCGCGTCCCAGGCCCCGTTCCCCTCTCTTCGGAGATTCCATCGTCATCAGCCGGACGGCCCGGCGGCAAGGGGGGCGCCAACGTGGCTTGCGCGTTCTTGACTGTCCATAAGGGACATCGATCGACATTCGAGTGGCTGATTTGAGTGCTTTGCGCGACTTTGCGACCGAGTCGTGAGCGGCAAGTGTCGTTCTGATGGAACGGTATTTGCTTACCTGCCCGTACGATCAAGCTCCAAGGACTGAGCGGCTCCTCGACGATGTGGGAACGGGACACTCGACGTCCCGATTTCCACACGCGAGGGTGCAGCGGCGAGCGTCCGACGTCATCGAACTCCGAGACCTTGGCCCCTTCGACGGCTCGCCGACGACCCGCTCAGACGGCGGGCTGGGTGACGCGACACCGCACTCGCGTGTTCAGACCCGGAACTCGCGTGTTCGTAGACGAAACTCGCGTGTTCAGACTCCACACTCCCGAGTGCGGCATCCAGACACGCGAGTCACGTCCCTAAGCACGTGAGTCGCGACCTCGCGAAACCGCATATATGCGATATTCCGCCACCGGAATATGTTCCTTGTGGCCACTCATGACCGGACGGTCGATGGGTCTCCTCACTACCCGCCGATGTGATCGCTCGAGAAACCGGAAACACCTTCATTGACCACAAAGGACGGTTCGGCCCAGTAGTCCTCCGTCGTCCGGGAAACCGTTCGCGCCACTCGTTCATGTGAACGGCATGTGTTCGAAGATCACGTAGAGAGCGCTTGAAGCAGCCATCCGAATGATCTGTCCGGACCGGCCGCAACCTGCGCGCGTGAAGATCCGCCGGGCAACGGGTTTCACGCGGAGTGACTGTTAGCGTGCGGAGAGAAGTCGTGATCTTGGATGTGGAGGCATTCGATGAACCGTCTTGTCATCGCGGCGTTGAGCGCGGCAGCCGCGGGCGCCTTGCTGGTCGTGCCGAGCCCGCCCGCCGAGGCGGCGGCGGGCAGTGTGGTGGTCTTCTCGACCGAATTCCAGCGTCTGGATACCTACAGGAATCCCGAGGGCTGTCACAAACTCCCCATCGCCGCACACGTTTTGATCAACCAGACCTCGTCGGGAGTGGTCGTTCACGGCGATCCGTTCTGCCTGACGCCCGGCTTGACGGTCAATCCGGGGTACGGCTCCCACGTTCAGCCGGGCAGTGGCTCGTTCTCGGTCAGCTGATCGGTTCGCGTGACATCGAGACTGAGGGGGTCCCGTGTCTGTCGACGTTGTCGTGGTAGGAGTCGGCTACGTCGGGCTACCGCTGGCGGAAGCCGCCGTCGCGGCGGGGTTGTCGGTGGCCGGATACGACACCTCGCCGCGGGTGGCGGCCGAGGTGGCCGCGGGCCGCTCGCATATTCCCGACGTGTCCGCGAGCCGGTTGCGGTCGATGCGGGCGAGCGGGTTCACGGTGACCACCGATCCCCGGGTGCTCGGCGACGCGAAGACGATCGTGGTCTGCGTGCCGACCGGCCTGGATTCGGCGGGAGGCCCCGATCTCGCCGCCGTCCGAGCGGCGGCGGGGACGGTCGCCGAACAGCTGACGCCGGGCACGCTGGTGGTCATCGAGTCGACGAGTTTTCCGGGCACCACCGACGAGATCGTCCGGCCCATTCTGGAGAAACACGGTCTGACCGCGGGAAAGGACTTCTCGCTCGCCTACTCGCCCGAGCGGGTCGACCCCGGAAACCGTCGCTTCGGCATCCGTAACACCCCGAAGGTGATCAGCGGGCACACCCCGGCGTGCGCCAAGGACTGCGCGGAGTTCTACGGGCGGTTCGTCGACTCGGTGGTGGTTGCGCGCGGCACCAGGGAAGCGGAGATGGCCAAGCTGCTGGAGAACACCTACCGCTACGTGAACATCGCGCTGGTCAACGAGATCGCGATCTTCTGCGACCGGATCGGCGTCGACGTGTGGGACGTGCTGCACTGCGCCGCGACCAAGCCCTTCGGCTTCACGCCCTTCTTGCCGGGGCCGGGCGTCGGCGGGCACTGCATCCCGGTCGACCCCAAATACCTGCTGGACAAGGCCGAGCGGGAAGGAGCCCTGCTCGGTGTGGTGCACGCGGCTCGCCTCGTGGACGACCAGATGCCGGAGCATGTGGTCGATCGGGTGACACGATTGCTCGCCGAACAGGGGAAACCGTTGCCAGGAGCGAAAGTGCTCCTGCTCGGTGTCGCGTACAAGGCCGATGTGCCGGACACACGCGAGTCCGCGGCCATCCGGATCGCCGTCCGGTTGCGCGCGCTCGGCGCCGACGTCTCCTACCACGATCCGGTGGCCACCACGGTGCCCGAACTCGGGCCGCCGGTGGCCGACCTCGACGAGGTGCTCCGTACCGCGGACGTCGCCGTCCTGCTGGTGGCGCACCGCGCCTACGACCACGGCCGCCTGGCCTCGACCGCCAGGTTGCTGTTCGACGTGACGGGACAGGTGCCCGGAAAGGAGGTCGTCCGTCTTTGAACGTCCCGCCCGGCCGCGCGCCGGGCGGACGCCGGTACCGCGAATTCTTCCGAAGCTTCCGCGAAAAGGAGAGTGCACGAATGACCACGGCGGTCAAGAACGACAGGCTCAAGAAGCGTTTCGAGAAGTGGGATGTCAACGGCAACGGCAGGATCGAAAGGTCCGACTTCGAGGCCGAGGCCGGCAGGATCATCGATGCGTTCGGCGAGGACCACTCCTCGCCCCAGGCCCGCGCGGTGAAGGACTCGTTCCTGACGATGTACGAGTACCTGGCGGGCAAGGCGGGTGTCGGCCCGAACGGCTCGTTGGACGAGCGGCAGTTCACCGAGGTGATCGAAGCGCAGATCTTCCAGGAGGGCGACGCGGGTTTCGCGCGCGTGGTCCGCCCGACCATCGCGGCGATCGTCGGCCTGTGCGACACCGACGGCGACGGCGAGGTCGACCAGAAGGAGTTCGCCAAGTGGCTGAACGCCATCGGTGTCGAAGCCTCGGCCGTGGCCCCCGCGTTCCGGGCGATCGACGTCAACGGCAACGGGAAGCTGACCGTCGACGAACTCGTGCACGCGGTCCGTGACTACCACCTCGGCAAGAGCGACGTGCCCTTGCTGGGCAAATGACGGTGACCTGACGGCGTGGTGGTGAGTGGCCCTCCGGCGCGGAGGCCACTCACCACCGGCCGCGGAAGCAGACTTCCCGTTCCGGCTTCAGGCCGATCTCCTCACCGGTGACGGGCAGCGCGGTGTGGATGAGAATGTTGTAGTGGTTGGGAAAATGGCAGCCGTCGAAGCCGAGAACGGTGCCGACGAGTTCGCCACCGATCCACACCTCGTCGCCCCGGTCGATCACGCCGGCCCGCGCTATTTCGGCGAAGCCGAGGAAACCGACGTGATCGATCCGTGCCCCCGGCTCCGTGTCCTCATGGCTGGTCGTGACGAGTTCGTGCACCTCGCCGGCGCGGACGCACCGGCTGGCGAACGGTTCGAGACTCATTCCCCGGTCGTCACGCTGATGGACGAGCACCTTCACCACGGTGCCGGTGATCTCCCGTTTCGGTCCGTCTTCCCGCATCGTTCTCCCTCCGGTAACACTCGTCCACTATGGACAGTGCTTCGAGGCCGCTGTCCCGCCAAGCCCCACCCTCGCGGATGGCCTCCGCGAACTCGCGCAGCAACCCGGCGTACTCGTGCCACAGCGATTCCTTGAACTCCGGGTAACCGGCGAGCAGGTCGGCGCGCAGGACGGTCCCGTCGGTCAGCCGGACCTCGACGTCCTTGACCTCACCGGGAAACGACCAGTCGAGTTCCACGACGGCGCCCTCCAGCACGAGCGTCGCCCGCCGGTCGACACCGTCCGCGTCACGCGTGATCCGGACGTCCCGCAGCACCATCGAGCCGAGGAACAGCCGGACGAGGTCGAGGGCGTTCGGCCCGTTGTCCGCCACGCAGCCACCGCCGCACCGCGCGGCGTCGAGATACCAGCGATCACCGCCGACGTGCTCTTCGATCCGCTCCAGGTAGCGCACGGTCAGCGAAACGATCGGTGGCCCGACGGCGAGCCGCTCCCGCAGGGCGAGCACATTGCCGTTGTACCTGCGGTGGAAGGCGGTGAACAACGCGACGTCCCGCCGCGCCGCCCGCGCCACGAGATCCTCGCCGTCGGCGAGCCGGGTGGCGAGCGGCTTCTCCACGCACACCGGCAGGCCGGCGTCCAGCACGTCCCGGCACACGGTGGCGTGGACGTCGTTGGGCGCGGTCACGATCACCGCGTCGAGCCCGCCGGCGGCGAGCATCGCCCGATGATCGCGGAAGCCGGGCACAGCGCACGTCGAGAGTTTGGCCGGGTCGAGATCGCAGACCGCGGCGAGCGCGAACTCCCGCGACCGCTCCAGCGCGGCGAGGTAGAACTTCGAGATGACGCCGAGTCCGACGACTCCCGCCCGGATCATCCGGCCGTCCTCTCCAGCGCCGCGCGAAGTTCTTCGTAGACCATGTCCGGCACCGGAACACCGTGCTCGCGGAACCGGGCGGCGCGCTCGCCCTCGTGCCAGCCGGGATAGGCGACCGGGGCGGCGGGATCACGGGCGGGCCAGCCGCGCACGGCGGTGAAGAGCGCGGACGCGTCGGAGGCGAATCCGGAACGCAAGACCGCCGGGGCGATCGCCAGCGCCGAGACCCCGATGTCGTCGTCGCGGTCCGCGTCGGCGGACGTGGCGCCGAGTGCGGCTCCCGGCACCAGCGCGCCGAGCACCTCGACGAGCAGGCCGAGCCCGAATCCCTTGTACGCGCCCGTTTCGGGAGCTCCGCCCAGCCACTGCAGATGAGCCTCACCCCGGTCGAACGCGGCGGGATCGGTCACCGGCGAACCGTCGTCGTCGGCGAGCCAGCCCGGCGGGATCTCCCGGCCCGCCCGCGCCGCGGCCCGGATCCGGCCGGTCGGGACGACGGTGGTGCTCATGTCGAGGACGAACGGATGCGCGCCACCGGCAGGGCAGGCCAGCGCGAGCGGGTTCGTGCCGAGCATCGCGGCCGTGCCACCCGGCGGCGGGGCGATGCGCTGCCCACCGCAGTTCGACGCGATGAGGCCGATCATGCCGTGCGTGACGGCGCGCGCGGCGTGGTGACCGGCGCAGCCGATATGCGTGGCCCCGCGCAGCGACACCATGCCGATGCCGTGCCGTGAAGCCCTGGCGCACGCCAGCTCCATCGCCTGCGACGCCGACCACAGCCCGAGCGTGCGGCGGGCGTCGGCGAGGACGCACGCGCCGAGATCGGTCTCGACGACCATGTCCGCCTTCGGTTCCGCGCGCCCTTCGTCGAGCAGGGGCAGGTACAGCCGGGTCAGATTGACCAGACCGTGCGAGGTCACGCCGGTCAGGTCACCGTGGCACAACGCGGCGGCGGCGATGGCCGCCCGGTCCTCGGGAACCCCGCGGTCCACGAAGATCGTGGTGACCTGGGAAAGCAAAGCCGGATAGGGCACCAGCACGGTCAGGCTCCTCCGTTCCGGCTGAACCGCACGACGATCTCGCGTACGAGCTCACTGAACCGGTCGAGTTCTTCGACGTCGGCATATTCCCCCCGCGCATGCGCGTTGTTGGCGCCCAGCGAACCGGGGCCGAGTACGGCCGTCCGGGCGCCGGGGACGTCGGCGAGCCACAGGGCGTCGCAGGTGAATCCGGGTTCGTCGTCCGGCCAGCGTGGAACGAACGCGTCCAGCAAAGGAATGTCCTGCGCGGGCAACGCCGGCAGGTCGCGTTTCAGCCATCGCAGGCCGGTGATCGCCGCCGCGTCCGTCGCGGTCCGGGCGAAGGCCGGCGACTCCCGGAACCGGGAAACGAATCCGGCGATGCCGGTGCGCAATCCGTCCTCCAGAGCCGAAGTCATCTTCGCCGCTACTTCTTCGCAGTCGTAAGGAATGTTGAGCAGAAGCTCTCCGCTGCCGTACACCCTGTTGTGCAGCCGTCCGGTGTGCAGCCCGGCCACACAGACCTGACCGTGCTTCGCCAGATCTTCCGCGAGGTGCTGGGCGAGGAAGCCCAGCAGCACCGTCGCGTTGTGCCCTCGGTGCGGCTCGTCGTCGATGGCGTCCTCGCCGTCCACCCGCACGCACGCGGTCATCGACGCCGAACAGCGCGGCAGGTACCGCAGCCCGGTCGGCTCGCAGAAGATGTTGAGGGCGCCGTGAAATCCCGCTTCGACGAGCGGCCGCGTGCCGAAGGTGCCCATCGCGCCGCCCTCTTCGCCGGAGACGGCCTGGATGACGACACCGACGTCCCGGCCGACCGCCGGATCCCCCGCGAGGGCGGCCCGGACACCGGCCAGCAGCGCCACCGCGGGTCCTTTCGCGTCGATCGCGCCGCGGCCGGTGAACCTGGTGCCGTCGAAATCCGCCGGTTCGAACGGCGCCACCGTGTCGAGGTGCACGTTGAACATCACGGCGGGCGCGGCCGGGCCGATCCGCAGCACGAGGCTCGGCTGGCAGGCGAGGAACCCGGGCCCGGCGTCGCGGACGGCGAGGGGAACACCGGGGCGGTCCAGCACCGAGGGGTCCGGGGCGGCGAAGCTCAGGACGTCGAAACCGATTTCGGTCGCCGCGCCGGCGTAGGCGCGCATCGCGTCCCACAGCCGGACTTCGCCGGTGGTCTCGAGCGGTCCGGCCGTCGGCAGAGCGAGCAGCCGTAACAGCAGGTCCCGATCCGCGGGGATCACTGGACCAGCCCGGCCATCGCGCGGCCCGCGGCGACGAACGTGGACATCGCGTTGGGGGCGAGCACACCCTTTTCGTGCGGCTTGATGGCGAGATGTGGTTCCACCGACCACGCGCCCTGGTAACCGTTGGCCCGTAAGAGTTTCACGCAGTCGGCGACCCGCGCGGCGCCCTGACCGGGAAGGGTGAAGCCGCGCTCGTCGGCGTCCTTGACGTGCACGTGTTCGACGTGGCTTGCGATGTCGGCGAGCAGGTCGAACCCGTCGTACCCGTGAGCGACGCCGTTTCCGGTGTCGAACAAAAACTTCAGCGCCGGGCTCGCGACCTCGTCCAGCAGTTCGAGCATGCGCTCGGCCTTCGTGCCCGCCCAGCCCGAGCAGTTCTCGTGCAGCAGCGTCACCCCGTGCCTTTCGGCGCGTTCGGCGAGGGCGGCGATCCGCGCGATGACCTCAGCGCGCCACCGGGGTTCGCTCAGTCCGTCGTGGGGATAGGACATGATCCGGAGGTAGCGGGTACCGATCGCGCGGGCACGCCTGGCGAGCACGTCGAGTTCGGCGAGGTCGTGCCGGAAATCGGTGCTGATCGGCCTGGACCAGCTGCCGATCCGGGACGCCAGGCAGACCACGCGCACCCCCTTGTCCGACAAGGTGGCCGCGATGGTGTCGAAGCGTTCGTCGGTGAGGTCGGCGATGGCCTCTTTGTCGACGCTGCGCAGTTCGATCGTCTTCCACCCCAGGGCATCGAGCGCCGAGAGCTGGCCGCTGAGGTCGGCCGCGGCCTCGTCCGTGATACCGGCGAGCACCGGGTCAGCCGGCATGGGTGGCCACCGCGCCGGGTTCGGGCCGGGCGGGCCGGGAGACCGGTTCCGCACAGATGTTCTTGGCCACCGAAAGCAGGCGCACCACCTCGGTGGCGAAGGTGAACCCCTGCGTCTGCTCCCCGTCCAGCCGGAACTTCCGGTACGCCTCGAACATCCACTCGGTCATCGCGTCGTCCCGCAGCACGACGTGTTCGGACCGGCCGTTCGAAGACAGCGTCAGCTGCGAGTGATGGTCCTCGCCGCTCACCGCGAAATGCCCGACGGCGGTGCCCTGCTCGAATTCGACGGTGACCCGCCGCTCCCGCACGGGGGAGGTGAGGTCCGAACGGATCTCCGTGTGGACACCCGAATTGTGCCGGAGCCCGACCGTGGCCCCGCCCATCCGGGGGCCGACGTTGCCGTCGACTTCGAGATCGGACCCGGACGCGTGGGTGACCCGGGCGGCGCCCGCGAGCCGCAGCGCGAGCGCGACCCCGTGCGGCAGTTCGACGTCGAAGGCGGTCGGATGCCCCGGCCGGACGAGGGAACGGCGGAATCTCGGCTTGTTCTGCACGATGCCGATCGACTTCGCGGCGCCGAACCGGCCGTCTCGGATCAGCTCGGCCAACCGCGCCGTGAGGGTGCTGGCGAGCCAGGGTTCGACGACCTCGACATGCAGCTTGTACTTGCGCCGCAGGCGGATGATGCGGGCTAGGTCGTCGATGTCGGCGGCGAGCGGTTTCTCCACGATCACCTTGCGGAAGCCCAAGGTGGCGAGCTCGGTGAGCACGGTGAGACGTTCGGTCGGTGGTGTGCAGACGTGGGCCACGGTGCCGCCGGGATCGAGCCCGGCGGCCGCGGCGTCGATGGTCGGCGCGACCACGAGACCCGGCCGGGAGGCGACGTTCTGTCGCGGCTCGCACGCCGTGACGGGGCCGTCGTCGAAGAGCTGAGGGGTTCGTTCGCGAAGTTTGGCCAAGACCGGAAGATGCAGACCCGCGCCGGCGCGGCCGAGTCCCACAACGAATGAACGCACAGGTGAGCCCGCTCCTCGAGTTTCGCAATTCGAAATCCATTTCAAAACTGACATCGCGAAGATCGACTGTCAATACTTCGGTCCCGGGTTGACCAGGAAGTGCGAATCTGCCGGGCGGCCGGATTGCCTGATCTACGCTCGGGAACGGTTCCTACGCCTCCGGAGGTGGGTACACTGTCAGTGTCTTTCCACGACCAATCGGCCACATTCGAGCGAACCTGGACCAGTACCAGGCGACATATTCTCGACGTGATCGAGAATGGCAAATATTCGCACGGTCGCAAGGTCGCCGAGCTCGAAGCCGCGCTGGCGGCGTACACGGGCGCGAAGTTCGTCATCGGGGTGAACAGCGGAACGGACGCGCTCGTCCTCCTGCTGAGGGCGGCGGGGCTGGGGTCCGGTGAGGAAGTGGTCGTCCCGGCCTTCTCCTTCGGCGCCACGGCGACCTCGGTCGTGCTCGCGGGCGGCACCCCGGTCTTCGCCGACATCGAGCCGGACGGGTACGGGATCGACCCCGCCGCGGTGGCCGACGCCGCCGGGGAGCGCACGCGGTTCGTCATGCCGACGCATTTGTTCTCACAGCTCACGGATATCGACGGGATCCTCGGCGTCGCGCGCCGCCTCGGGCTCACGGTGGTCGAGGACAGCGCGGAGGCCATCGGCATGCGGCACCGCGGCACCCACGCGGGACTGTTCGGTACCGGTGGTGTGCTGTCGTTCTTCCCGACGAAAACGCTGGGCGCGCTCGGCGACGCGGGCGCGGTGCTCACCGACGACCCGCGGATCGCGGCGACCGTCGACGCGCTCCGCCACCACGGGCGGTTCGGCGCCACGATCGCCGACTTCCCCGCGATCTCGACGGAGACCGGGCTGCCCGGCCTGAACAGCAAGATGGACGACATCCAGGCGGCCGTCCTCCTCGCGAAGCTCGCCGGGCTCGACGACGACATCACCCGGCGCGCGGAATTGGCTTCCCGGTACACCGAGGCGCTCTCGGGCGTCGCGGGGGTGCGCAAGCTGCCGGTGGCGCGGCCGGACAGCGTGTTCTACGTGTACGTGATCGAGGTGGACTCGCGGGACGACCTGGCGGCGCATCTGGCGGCGAAGGGCGTGCAGACCGAGGTGTACTACCCGACGCCGCTTCATCTGCAGCCCTGCTTCGCCGGGCTCGGCTATCGGAAGGGTGAATTCCCGAACGCCGAGAATGCCTGCCGTCACACTCTCGCGTTACCGCTGTATCCGGATATGCCCGCCGCCGATTGTGACCGGGTCTGCGACTCGATCCGCGATTTCTATCACGGACGGCGCGGATGACGCTCCCGTTCTTCCCGGCGGATCTCTTCGACGACGACCGCGCGGAACTGCTGGACATCGTCAGGCGGGTCGGCCTCGCGCCGGAACAGAAATTCATTCTCGGAGTGCATACGGCCCGATTCGAGCAGGTCATCCGTGATTCGATCGGGGCCGCGGACGCCATTGCTTGCGGCAGTGGAACCTCGGCGCTGATGCTGGTGCTGCGCGCGATGGACGTCGGCCCGGGGGACGAGGTGATCGTGCCCGCCTTCGGGTGCGCACCGCTCGCGGCCGCGCCCGCGCTGCTCGGCGCGACCCCGGTGTTCGCCGACATCGACCCGTGGACCATGGTCGTCGATCCCGCCGCGGTCGCCCGCCTGATCACCCCGCGGACCAAGGTGATCATGCCGGCGCACATGTTCTCGGTCATGGCGGACATGCCGGCGTTGCGCCGGATCGCCACCGACGCGGGGGTGCGGCTGCTGGAGGATTCCGCCGTCGCGCAGGGCGGGACGCTCGCCGGAACCCCGGCCGGGAAGTGGGGTGACGCGGGCGTGTACTCGTTCGTGCAGGTCAAGACGTTCGGCATGCCGGGCGAGGGCGGCATGGTCGTCACCGACGACCGCGAGCTCGGCTCGGTGGTGCGGATGCTGCGCAACCACGGCCAGGACGGCGAGAACCGGTTCCTGTATCACTGTGTCGGGTACAACAGCCGGTTCGACGAGATCATGGCGGCGTTCCAGCTGTACCGGTTCCCGGGCCTGTCCCAGCGGCTCGAACGCCGGGCGCGGATCGGCGAGTACTACACCGGACGCTTCGCCGAGCTGGCCGGGTGCGGGGTGCTCGCGCCGCCTCCGGCTCGCGACGGGCGGTGTTACTACGTCTATTCGCTGCTGAGCGAGCGCCGGGACGAACTCCGGGATCACCTGGCGGCGCAAGGGATCGGCTCGCACGTGTACTACCGGGCACCGTTGCCGCGGCAACCCGCTTTCGCCGGCTACACCCGGCCGGGCGGCGCCTGGCCCGCGGCGGAATCGGCGGCGCGACGCACACTGGCCATCCCGATCTACCCGCATCTGACCGACGAACAGGTGGAACGCATCGCGGACGCGGTGTGCCGATTCGCGAAGGAGTCTTGATGCAGCAGGTAACCCGGACCCCCGCGCCGAGTGAGGTCGCCGACGAGTGGCGCAGGCGCGCGGAGCGCCCAGGGCTGGCCCGGGTCATGCGCGCCTCCCAGCCCGCCGAACTCGCGGCCGAAACGACCGCGCGCACCATCCGGCTCGTCACCGACCTGCTGCGGTCACTCGGCGGGGTGGGGGCCGCGCTGGAGATCGGCTGCGGGATGGGCAGGCTCACCCCGGCCATCGCGGCGCAGGCCCGCACGGTGACGGCGATCGACATGACCCCGCGGATGCTCGCGCTGGCCAGGGAGAACTGCGCGCATCTGTCCACTGTGGACTTCGTCCGGACGACCGTCCAACGGCTTCCCTGGCAGGACAGGCGATTCGACGCAGCCGTCTGCGTCTGGGTGCTGATGCACGTGCTGGCCGACGACGAGATCGCCGAGGCGTGCCGGGCGATCTCCGCGGCGGCACGGCATCTCGTCCTGGTGGAGTACGAGGAGGCCGACATCCCGGTCGGCAGGTTCTCGCGGTTGCGGACGGTGGAGGAGTACTTGGCCCTGCTTCCCGGCGCCCGCCTGCTCGAACGGCGTGAGCTGCACTACGGCGGCGACCGGTCGTTCGCCGCGCTGATCGCGCTGGACGACCCGCGATGACCACTCTTGCCGTCACGCGCGGCAAAGCGTACTTCCGGCTCGCGAAGCTCGACATCGTCGACTACTACCTCGGCGTGGTCCTGGTGTGGACGCTGCTCGCGCCGGTGTCGAGGTTCGACCCGGGTGTCTTGGCCTCGGTCGGTGTGTTCCTGCTCGGCGAGGTGTTCGTGATCGCGGCGATGGTCGCGCTGGACGACCTCACCGGCTACCGGGACGGCAGCGACATCACGAACTATTCGCCCGACGACGCCCGGCGCAAGCGGTACCGCAAACCACTCGTGGCGGGAACGCTGAACGAGGAGCAGGTGCTGCGGTTCGCGTGGGCGACCGGCGTCGTCGGTGCGGCGTTGTGGCTCGCGGCCATCGCGATCGCGCCCCACCGTCCTGTGTGGACTGTCGTGCTCATCGTGGTCACCTACGTCTTCTCGTTGCAGTACTCGTGGGGCGTGAAGCTCAGCTACCACGGCTTCCAGGAGTTCTTCATCGCGGCGCTCGGCTGGGCGCTGGTGCTGGCGCCGTACGGTCTCGCGTCCGGTGAGTTCACCGGATTCGCGCTCGCCCAGGCGTTGCTCTTCGGGCTGGGGCCGCTGCTGTTCGGCGTCTACTCCAACACCAACGACGTCGACGGTGACCGGCGGGTCGGCAGGCCGACGGTCGCGGCCCTGACCTCCCCACGAGGCAACATGTTCTTCGTGATCGCCGTATCGGCGGCCGAGTTCGCGCTGATCGTCGCCGTACCCGCGCTCGGTGGTCCTTGGTGGTTCCCGCTCGCGCTGTCGCCCACGATCGTGGCACGGATCCGGCAGGTGTGGCTCGGGTTCGCGCTGGACGACATCCTGCGGGCGCGGATGCTCGGCATCCGGATCCACCGGCTCACCGTGCTGACCCTGGTCGTGGTGAACCTGGTGGTGATCACGTGACGGATGTCGACGTGGCGGTGATCGGCGCCGGTGTCGCCGGGCTCACCGCCGCGTACCGGCTGGGCGAGTCGGGGCGGGAAGCGCGGGTCTTCGAAGCGGCCGACGTGGTCGGCGGCCGGATGACGACCCTGCGCGAGGACGGCTACCTGATCGACACGTGTGCCGAGCAGATGGCCGAGCGGGGCTACGAAGCGACTTGGCGGTTGCTGGGGGAGCTGGGTATCGACGCCGCCGCGGCGCCCCGGATCGGCCGTGGCATCGCGATGTGGCGGGGCCGGGCGCGATCCGGCGTCGCACAGCCGCGAGGGCTGCTCACCGGAGCGGGCCTGTCCCTCCGGGCGCGGCTGGACGCGGCTCGCGTGATCCGGGGGAGCTTCGACACCGAACGCCCGGAGGCGTCCCGGCTGGGCGGGGCCACTGTCGCGAAGCTCGCCGCCCCGCATCATCCGGATCTGCTGGACTACCTGCTGCAGCCGGTCGTCTCCGGCTTCTTCGGCTGGGATCCCGCGCGTTCGGCGGCCGCGCCGCTGCTCGCCCTGCTCACCGCGGTGGGCCCACCTCCGACGTGGCGGGCGTACCGCGAGGGCATGGACACCTTCGCCCGCGCTCTCGCCGCGAAAACCGACGTCAGCACGGGGTTCCGGGTCGATCAGGTCGTCGATGACGGTTCGTCGGCGCGAATCCTCAGTGGCACGCGTGAGATCACGGCGCGCGCGGTGGTGCTGGCCGTGCCCGCTCCGGTGGCGGCGCGGCTGTACCCGCGGCACGGTTCGGATTTCCTCGACGCGTGCTCGTTCACCCCGGTCGTCAAGGCGCATCTGCTGCTCGATCGCCCGCTCGGTGGTCCCGACTACGCCTTGGTCGTGCCGACCGCGGAAAACGGCACGGTGTCCACGGTCATCTTCGACCATCTGAAACACCCCGGCCGCGCGCCGGAAGGCCGCGGACTGGTCACGCTCATGGCCCATCCGGCCGTGGTGCCGGAGCTGCTCGACGCCTCCGACGAGGACGTGGCGAGCCGGTTGGCCGGCGCCGCCGAACCGCTCGTTCCCGGCCTGAACTCGGCGATTCGCCGCTCGATCGTCCGGCGGGTGCGGCATGCGGCGCCCGAAGCGACGCCTCGGGCGCTCGCGTTGCGGGCGTCGTTCGAGGCGGGTCTCGGCCGTGGCGTCGTCGATTACGCGGGCGACTGGGTCTTCCTCAGCCCGTGCAGCGAATCGGCCGTCCGCTCCGGTCTCCGGGCCGCTCGACGGCTGGCCACTCGTCCGGCGGAGGAAAGGGCCCGATGAAACCGCACGACATGGGAACGCTGTTCGACCAATGCGCGCACACCGGGACGAGGGTCCACCTCGACCGGCCGTTCGACATCGCGCCGGAGCGCGGCACGTTCTACACCGTCGCCGAACTCGCCGGGCTGGTGCGGGACGCCGCGGGATGGCTGGCCGAAGCCGGTGTTGGGCCGGGGGACCGGGTCGCCATCGTCAAACGCAACCACTGGGACTACGACCTGCTCGCCTGCGCCGCGGTGCGGATCGGGGCGGTCCCGGCGAAGCTGTCCGGCCTGCTGCCGGACGACACGGTGGAACTCCTGCTGAAACGCCTCGGCCCCGCGGTGCTCGTCACGGATCGCCCGTCCCTTGGCGCGGAACGGATCCTGCGTGTCGAGGACTTCGCCGCCGCGTCACCGCCCGCGCCGCATCGAAGGCACGACGACGCACCCCTGCTCATCTGCCACACCTCGGGAACGACCGGCACACCGAAACTGGTCGTCCACACGACGCGGACGATCATCGACCGGCTGGCGCGCCCGGAGTCGGTCCGCTGGCCCGTCCTCGGTCTCCGGCGTGACGACGTGCTGGGCAACGCCAGCGCGTACGCGCACGGCCGCACCTTCTGCTGGACGGCGTCGGCGCTGTGCCTCGCGCCGAAGGAGATCGTGATCCTGAGCGATTCCTCTTCGGCGGCAACGGTTTTCGGCCGCCATCGGCCGACCGTCATCGAGGCCCTGCCGTCGGCGTACGTGCGCTGGCGGCCGCTCGCGGGCACGCCGGAGAACCCGTTCCGCCGGGTACGGAGGTTCGTCAGCACCTACGACGCCGTGCATCCCCCGGTGATCAGGACGATGCTCCACGCCACCGGCCGGAAGTGTCCACTGTGGATGCAGGGCTGGGGTCAATCGGAGACGGGACCGTTGTCGTTCCGGTTCTTCACCAGACGGTCCGCGCAGACGACGCGCGATCTCGGCAGGCCGTTGCCGGGCCTCGCCCGGTTGCGGGTGGTCGATCCGGAGACCGCCGAACCGGTACCGCCCGGCACCGCCGGACTGGTGCTGGCCCGCACTCGCGCGCGATGCGTGGCGTACGTGGGTGAACAGGACCGGTGGGAGGCCAAGGCCCACGGCCCGTGGTGGAACACCGGCGACCTCGGTGTGGTGAGCCGGACCGGCGCGGTGACCCTGCTGGATCGCGAGGTCGACAGCGTTCCCGGCATGAGCTGTCTCGAAGTGGAGGACAAGATCGAGGACCGCCTTCCGTCCATCGCCGAATGCGTGCTGCTGTCCGCGGCGGGGCGGGCGCCGATCCCGGTCGTGGTGACCGACACCGGGCTCGACCCGGCGCGCTGGCGGGCCGCGGTGCTCGACCTGCCGCCGCTGGGGGAGCCGGTGGTGCTCCCGTGGGAGGAGGTCCCGAGAACGGGGACCGGGAAGGTCCGGCGGCTGGAACTGCTGGCGCGGCTGACCGGGACGGCCGAAACGCACGGATCGGGAAGGTGGACGTGAAAACGGCTTATGTGTTCGACAACGACAGTGGGCACGCCACTGAACAGCACCGCTGTCTTTCCGAGGCGTACGACCCGATCACGTTCGCGCGGCTGACCGAGACCGGCGTCGGCGACGGCTGGTCCTGCCTCGAAGTCGGCGCGGGCGGCAGCGGCGTCGCGCAATGGCTCGCCGCCAAGGTGGCGCCGACCGGGTCGGTGCTGGCGACCGACATCAAGACCGGCCACCTCGCCTCCGGGCCCGGGTTGACCGTGCTCCGGCACGACATCGTCCGCGATCCGTTGCCCCGCCGCGATTTCGACCTCGTCCACGCCCGGCTGGTGCTGCAGCATCTGCCCGAACGGGAAACCGTCCTCCGCGCGCTGGTCCGCGCACTGAAGCCGGGTGGGTGGATGCAGATCGACGAATTCGACATCTCCTACGGCCCGGTGCTGCTCGCGCCCGACGCGCGGTCGGCGGAACTCTACGAGAAGTTCCTGACGGCCAAGGAAAAGACGTTCACGATGGCGGGCGGGGACGGCACGTGGGGCCGCCGCGCCGCCGCGTCCATGGCCGCCGCGGGCCTGGTCGACGTCGATCCGGTGCCCGTGCTCTTCCCGTGGCGGGCGGGCTCACCCGGGCTGAACCTGCTGATCCACCACACCCATCACCTGCGGGACAAGCTGATCGCCGCGGGCATGACCGACGGTGAGCTCGCCGAGGTGCGCGCGGTCATGGCGGATCCGGGGTTCCGCGCGTCGTCGTGTGTCGTGTACTCCGTGCACGGCAGGCGCCCGCGATGAGCACCGCGCTCGACACCGTGGCCGTGGCCGGCCCCGTCGACCTGCCGATGGCCGGGGAGCTCGACGTCCAAGCCGCCTGCGGGATCATGCATGTACATGGCCGGAAGTCCGGCGTGCCGACCCGGCTGGGGCTCGACTACGCGTCCACCCTCGCGGCCGAACTCGCCGAACTGGGCGCTGTCGCGCTGAAACTCGCCCACGGCCGGGGGATCCCCCTGCGCGGCGTGTCCACTTCACTGGCGCAGGCGGCTTTGCTGGCGATCTCGCAGTATCTCGCGGCGGCGACGACCGACGACGATCACCGGGAGCCGCTGGTTCCCGGCGGGCCGCCGTTCCGCTCGGCCGACGGGGTCTCCTTCGAGATCGAAACCCTCGATCCGGCGGTGTGGCAACGGTTCTGGCCGCTGTTTGGCGTGGACGAGCGCACGACTGCCCATGGCTGGCGGCCGTTCGTGCACCGCTTCGCCACCGCGACCTGTCCTTTGCCGCCGCGGCTGACGGAAACCCTTGCCGCACGGCCGATCGCCGAGATCGAGGCCGCCGCCGTCCGGTCCGGTATGACGCTGGTGCGAGTGGCGGACGGCCCGCTCGAGATCTCGCCCGCGTTCGTCGTGAGCGGCGAGGGCCGCGGCTATCGGCCGGTCCGGCCGGTGGAGCCGCTTCCGTTGTCCGGTTTGCTCGTGCTCGAATCATGCCGCCGGGTGCAGGGCCCGCTGGCAGGTCACCTGCTGCGGCTGCTCGGCGCGACGGTGCTGAGGATCGAACCGCCGGGCGGAGATCCGCTGCGGTGGGTCCCGCCGATCGCAGGGCGGACGTCGGCCAGGTTTCGCGCGCTCAACGACGGCAAGGAAGTCGTCGAGATCGACCTGAACACACCGGACGGCAGAAGCCATTTGCTCGAACTCGCCGCCGGGGCCGACGTGTTCCTGCACAACTGGGCGCCGGGCAAGGCCGGGCAATGGTCGCTGCGCGCCCTCGATCTGGCGCGCGCCCGGCCGGGGATCCTGTACGCGCACGCGTCGGGATGGGGCACCGAAGCGGGACCGGAACCACGGGTGGGCACGGATTTCGTCGTGCAGGCCCACGCGGGCGTCCCGTCGTCGCTGATGACGATCGTCGACGTGTTCGGCGGGGTCGTCTGCGCGCACGGGATCGTGACGGGGCTGGCCCGTGGCGCCACCCGCGTCGAGTCATCACTGCTGTCCGCGGCGGGCAGGCTCAACGCGGGCGCCTGGCGGTCCTGCGATCGTCCGTTGACCGTTCCGGTGTGCGACGACCTCGCCGCCCTGGGCGCGGATCCCCGGTTCTCCCGCGCGCTGATCCAGACCGACTGCGTACTCGTCGGGTCGCCGTGGGAATTCACCTCATGACGTGGGTGTCGGCGACCGGGGTGGTCCTGCGTGACCTCGTGCCCACCGCGTTACGGCGCGAATGGGTCCGATGTGGACACTGCCCGGATCGCGAGCTGTACTCGCTGTTCCGTGACCGGGTCCGCGAACATCCGTTGCGCACGGCGGTGATCGACGACGAGGGCGCGCTCGACTACGCGGAGCTGGACGCAGCAGTGCGGAAACTGGCGGCCCGGCTCGCGGTCGCCGGATGCGGTTCGACGGAGATCGTCGCGGTGCGCGAACCCGACGGACGCGACGCGGTGATCGCCGAACTCGCGGTCCTCGCGCTCGGCGCCGTGGTGTTGCCGCTGCCGTCCGGTTCGGACAGCCTCCTGGACCGCGCGGGTGTCCGGTTCGTCATCGAGAACGGACGAGTGACGGGCTCGGCGGATCCGCGCCGCGCGGCTCACGTCCGCCCGCATCCGGACGCTCCGGCCAGGATCCTGGTGTCGTCCGGCTCGGAGTCGGAACCGAAGATGGTCGCCTACTCGCACAACGCTTTCGCCGGCGGCCGGGCCAACTATCTCCGTGCCGTCCATGGTGAAACCGCGGTCCCTCGCGACCTGGTCCTCGTCTCGCTGACCTCGGGATTCGGCTCGTTCGGGGTGCCGGTGACGCTGTGCCGCGCCGGGGGCACGCTGATCTTGACGCGCCGGTTCGAGGCGGGCGCGGCGCTCCGGCTGATCACCGAGCACCGCCCGACACAGGTGTTCGCCGTTCCCGCGATGTGGCGGCGCATGGTCGAGCACACCGCGGCGGTGGACACTTCCGGACTCGTGTCCATCGTGTCGAGCGGCGACACGCTGCCGCCTTCGACACGCGACGCTTGCCGTCGGCGGTTCGGCGTCGGGATGATCGACATCTACGGTTCGTCCGACGGCGTCAACTGTCATACGACGGAGCCGGAGAACGGGGTCGGCGTCCCGGATCCCGCGGTGTGCGAGATCCGCCTCGTCGACGGCGAGATCTGCGCACGAGGTCCGATGACACCGTTGTGCCACGTCGGCGCGCCGGAACTGGACGCCGCGAACCGGCTCGACGGGGGCTGGGTGCGGACGGGCGACAACGGCCGGTTCGACGACCAGGGCAGGCTCCACGTCACCGGCAGGCGCAAACGCGTGGTGATCCGCGGCGGGTACACGATCAGCCCGGCCGAGGTCGAGCTCGCGATCGGGGACCATCCCGCGATCAGCGAGGTCGCCTGCGTCCCGGTCCCGGACCCCGGTCTGGGTGAACGGCTCTGCGCCTGCGTGACCGTCCGTGATGGGCACTCGCCGACGTTGACCGAACTGACGGCGTTCCTCACCGCCGGAGGCCTCGCCGTCCGCAAGCTGCCGGAACTCCTGCTCACCCTGCCCGAACTCCCGCTGGGCCGGACCGGCAAGGTCTGCCATCGCACGCTCGCCAGGCTCGCGGCCGGTCATGATTCGGTCGCCCGCTCCCGGGTACCCGAAGATCGGCAACGGAACCGACGAGACAGGAGACGCCGTGCACAGCTCAACGCTCCGGGAAGTGACCGCACGTGAAGGCCCGTTCGCGTCGGTCTACTTCGACAACTCGCACAACACCGAGGACGCCGCCGCGCAGCTGGACCTGCGCTGGCGTGCGATCCGCAAGCAACTCGCCGACGAGGGTGCCCGGGAGCGGACGCTCACCGCGCTCGACGACGCGGTGGCCGCCGCGCCACCTTCGGAGGGCAGGGCCGGACGTGCCCTGGTCGCGGGCGGGGACGAGGTCGTCCTCGACGAGGAACTCGTGGAGCCGCCGCCCCGGGAGATCGTCCGCGTCGCGCGGCAGCCGTATCTGCTCCCGCTCTTGCGGCTCAGCCCGGTCGTCGTACCGCATGTGGTGGTGGTCGTGGACAAGACCGGGGCCGATCTGTTCGCGGCGGGTGAGGACGGCGCCGAACGGCGGACCGTCCAGGGTGAGGAGCACCCGGTGCACAAGGTGCGCGGTGGCGGCTCGGCCTACTGGAACATCCAGCATCGCGTGGAGGCCGTGGTCGAGCGCAACGCCGCGGAGGTGGCCCGCGCGGCCGTCGAACTCGCCGACTCCGTCGGTGCCGCGGCGCTGATCCTCGCGGGCGAGGTGCAGGCGCGGACGCTGGTGCGTGAAGAACTCGCCCCGCGCGGCAAGGAAAAGGTCGTCGAGCTCGAAGAAGGCGGCCGAGCGGACGGCAGCGATCCGTCGGCACTGGAAGCTGAGGTGCGCCGCGTCCTCATCGAGCACGCGGAACGCCGTCGCCAGGACGTGATCGAACGCTTCCGTGTGGAACAAGGCCGTGAGGGCGGACTGGCGGCGGATGGGCTCGCGCGCACGACCGCCGCGCTGCGGTCAAGTGCCGTGGAGACACTGCTGATCGACGCCGATTCGCTGGCGGATCGCCTGGTCTGGGTCACGGACGCTCCGGCTCAAATCGCGACGTCGAGGGAGGAACTCGAACTCTCGGGGACCGGCGCGGAGGCCCTTTTGGAGTGCCGGGCGGATGAAGCGCTTCCCGCGGCCGCGTTGGCCGAAGGCGCGGACATCGTCCCCGTCAGCGGGGAAGGCCTCGGCGACGGCGTCGGCGCGATCCTGCGGTTCGCGATCTGATCGAGCGCCTGCGTCCGAGGCACGGACCGGCGACCATGTCGCGAAAGCCACTTTCGGGACATCCAACGTCCCGAAAGTGGCTTTCGCGACACGCTCGACGCCACGACACCTTTGCCTTACCCCTCAACGGGAAGCCGACACGGAGTCGCGAGCCTTGTCACCACCGGCGACGGAACTCTCCCTGGCGCAGTGGGCGCAGCAGAAGAACCGGTCTTCCACCTGGATCCCGTGCCCGACCACGCGGCATCCGCAGTGGTCGCAGATCGGGGCGAGCTGGTGGATCGCGCATTCGAACGAGTCGAAGGTATGCGTCGCTCCCTCGACCGTGCGGATCTCGAAGGCCTTGTCGTAGTCGTTTCCGCAGACTTCGCAGGTGGCCATCGGTCTTTCCTCCTCGGATCGGTACTTCGGTCAGTTCTGGGCGAGCAAAGGGATCCGGCCGCCGGCGAGCACCGCGTCGAGCTGGCCGGGGGAGAGCCGGTGGACGACGGAGTACTGCTCGTCTCGCGTCCGGTTGCGCACGGACAGTTCGCCCGCGGCGAGGGTTTCGTGGAGGTTTTCGAGGACGAGGACGTCACCGGCCGAGACCTTGTCGTAGTCGGCCGGATCCGCGAATTCCAGCGGTAGGACCCCGAAATTGGCGAGGTTCTGCCAGTGGATCCTGGCGAACGAGCGGGCCAGCACGGCACGGAGACCGAGGTGGCGGACGGTGATGGCCGCGTGCTCGCGCGAGGAGCCCTGTCCGTAGTTCGAGCCGCCGACGACGAAGTGGTCACCGGTTTCGGCGGCCCGGCGCGGATAGTTCTCGTCGATCCGGGTGAAGGTGAACTCCGCGAGTTTCGGGATGTTGGACCGGAACGGCAGGGCGCGGGCGCCCGCGGGGGAGATTTCGTCGGTGGAGACGTCGTCGCCGGTCTTGAGCAGCACCGGCGCTTCGAGCCGGCCGAGCAGGGGGTCGAAGTCCGGGAGACCGGAGATGTTGGGGCCCTTGACCAGTTCCTCGTCCGCGGCTTCGGATTCCGGCAGTGGCTCGACGAGCATGCGCGTGTTCACCGCGGAGCGTTCCGGCGGCGCGAGGTCGGGATGCGGGATGCCGTGGCCGGTGGCGAAGCCGCGCGGGTCGGTCAGGACGCCGGTCACCGCGGACGCCGCGGCGGTCTCCGGCGAGCAGAGCCACACGGCGTCGTCGGCGGTCCCCGAGCGGCCTGGGAAATTGCGCGGGAAGGTGCGCAGCGAGTTCTGGCCCGTCGCCGGCGCCTGGCCCATCCCGATGCAGCCGAGGCACCCCGCCTGGTGGATCCGGGCCCCGGCGGCGAGCAGTTCCGTGACGTGTCCGGCGCGGGTGAGGTCGACCAGGATCTGACGCGACGTGGGGTTGACGTCGAAACTCACCGAATCCGCCGTTTGCCGTCCCTTGACCAGCGCCGCGGCGACCGCGAAGTCACGGAAGCCCGGGTTGGCCGAGGAGCCGATGACGACCTGGCCGACCGGTGTTCCGGCGGCCTCACGGACCGGGACGACCTTGCCCGGCGACGAGGGTTCGGCGACGAGCGGTTCGAGGGTGCCGAGGTCGATCTCGTCTTCGACGTCGTAGGAGGCGCCCTCGTCGGCACGGAGTTCGGTGAAGTCGTCTTCGCGGCCTTCGGCGCGCAAGAACGCGCGCACGGCGTCGTCGGCGGGGAAGACGGTCGTGGTGGCGCCGAGTTCGGCGCCCATGTTCGCGATGACGTGCCGGTCCATCGCGGTGAGGCCGGCCAGGCCCGGGCCGTGGTACTCGATGATCCGGTGGACCCCGCCGCTCACCCCGTGCCGCCGCAGCATTTCCAGCACCACGTCCTTGGCGGACACCCATTCGGGTAGCTCGCCGGTGAGCCACACCCCCCAGATTTCGGGCATCCGCAGGCGAAGCGGTTCACCCGCGATGGCCAGCGCGACCTCGAGGCCGCCGACGCCGATCGCCAGCATGCCGAGCGATCCGGCGGCGCAGGTGTGCGAGTCCGAACCGGCGAGTGACCGGCCGGGAACGCCGAAGCGCTGCATATGGGTCGGATGGGAGACGCCGTTGCCCGCTTTGGAGAACCAGAGGCCGTACCGGCGGCAGGCCGACCGCAGGAACGCGTGGTCTTCGGCGTTCTTCTCGTCGGCCTGGAGAAGGTTGTGGTCGACGTACTGGACGCTGACCTCGGTACGCGCCCGGTCGAGCCCGAGCGCCTCCACCTCCTGCATGACCAGCGTGCCGGTGGCGTCCTGGGTCAGGGTCTGGTCGACGCGCAGGCCGATCTCGGCACCGGCGACCGGCTCGCCGTCCACGAGGTGCTCGTCGATCAGCTTGCGGGCCAGGGTGCGTGCGGCAGCCATACCGGTGGGCTACCCGGCTCGCTTCGCCGGCAATCACGCCGCGGCACATGAATCGACGTCGAAAGGGTATCCGGACCGGTAAACACGGCTTCCCTCGCGGCACCGGCAAGGCGGTCCGGGGCGGCTCAGGAAGCCGGCCCTGACCGCACCGCGGCGGCTGCCGCCGACGCCAGGGATAGTTCCTCGCGCGACCGCACGGTCAGGACCGGTATCCGCGCGTTCGCGCCGCTGATGACCGCGTCCTCCGAACGTTCGGAGGACAGGCCGCCCTGGATCCGGAGTACGCCGAGGCCGCCCGCGATGGCCTCGGCGACCTCGGGTTGGTCCCAGCCGATGTCGCCGGTGAACACCAGCGCGTCGACGTGGTCGAGGCTCGCCGCGGCGGCCGCGATTTCACGACGGGCACGGTGCTCGAACACCGCCATGGCGAACTGTGCCCTGACGTCACCGGACCGGCTGTCCCTGACCAGTTCGCGGGTGTCGTCCGAGCTGCCGGACAGCCCGAGCAGCCCCGAATGGTGGTAGAGGCCGTCCTCCAGTTCGTCCAGCGCGACGTGCCCTTCCCGCAGGAGCCACAGCAGCATGCCGGGGTCGACGCTGCCGGACCTTTTGGCCATCATCGTGCCTTCGAGCGGGGTGAAGCCCATCGACGTGTCGACACTGCGCCCGCCGGAGACCGCGCAGACCGAGCTGCCACCGGACAGGTGCGCCACGAGCAGGTTCAGCCCGGCGGCCGGGCGGGAGAGCAGCTCGGCGGCACGCCGGACCGCCCACGCGAACGAATGTCCGTGGAAGCCGTAGCGGCGCAGATCCCAGCGTTCACGCCAGCGCGCGGGCAGCGGATAGGTCCGCGCGACCTCCGGGAGCCCGTGGTGGAAGGCGGTGTCCGGGCAGACGACGTGCGGCACGTCCGGCAGCAGGCCGGTCAGCTGCTCCAGCAGGGCTTCGGTGTTCGGGACGTGTTGTGGCGCCAGCGATTTCGCCGCCGCGATCGCCTCGCGCACGCCGGCGTCCACCACGGACGGCGAGATGAGCGCGGACCCGCCGTGCACGAGCCGGTAGCCGACCACGTCGACCTTCAAACCCTCCACAAAGGACTGGACGTCTTCGGTGGCGTCGGCGGGCGGCTTCTCGATCTCCGCGGAGTCGACGACGTCCTCGCCGTCGACCACGTGCAGCCGCAGGCTTCCCGAGCCGGGATTGACGGTGAGGATCCTCATGCCCGCCACCGCCAGCCGGTGATCCCCGCCGGATCCTGACCGTCCTGATAGGACTGTCGCAGGACGGCGTCCCGGCGCCGGATCAGGTCGCGGGCGAGGTCACCGCCCGCCGAAGCCCAGCCCGGCGCTCGCCGGACGGCGTCGGCGGCGAGGTCGTGGCGGGTCATCCGGTTGCTCGCGAGCAGATCGAACGGGGTGGTCGTGGTGCCTTCCTCCAGGTAGCCGTGCACATGGAACCGGTCGGTGCCCGGACGTCCGTGCAACACCTCGTGTACCGCGGACGGGTAGCCGTGGAAGGCGAACACCACCGGAGTGTGTTCGCCGAAGCAGTCGGTGAAAGCCTCCTCGGACATCCCATGGGGATGCCGGTCGGGCGGGCAGAGCGCGAGCAGGTCGACCACGTTCACCACCCGCACCCGCAGGTCCGGCGCGGCTTCGCGCAGCAGCTGCGCAGCGGCGAGGATTTCGACCGTCGGGGTCGTCCCGGCGCAGGCCAGGACGACATCGGCCTCGCCTTCGGTGGTGCTCGCCCACGGCCAGACCGCGGCACCGGCCCGGCAGTGCGCGCGGGCCTCGCCGGGCGACAGCCACTGGGGGCCGCTCTGTTTCCCGGCGACGACGACGTTGATCAGGCCGGTCGAGCCGAGACAGCGGTGCATCGTCTCCAGCAGCGTGTTCGCGTCCGGCGGGAGGTAGATCCGCGAGGTGGTGGCCTTCTTGGTCAGCATCTGGTTGATGAATCCGGGGCCCTGATGGCTGTAACCGTTGTGCTCCTGGCGCCAGCCGTCGCTGGTGAGCAGGTAGTTCAGGCTCGCCACCGGTGCGCGCCACGGCACCTCGGCCGCCATCTTGAGGAATTTGGCGTACTGGTTGACCATGCTGTCCACAATGGACACGAAGGCTTCGTAGCAGGGGAACAGGCCGTGCCGTCCGGTGAGCAGGTAGCCCTGCAGCCACCCTTGGCACAGGTGTTCCGACAGCACCTCGTGCACACGGCCGCGCGGGCCGAGATGCTCGGTGTACCCGGGAACGTCACGGTCGAACTGGCGTGGTGTCGCTTCGAGAAGCGCGCCCAGCTTGTTGGACTCCAGCTCGTCCGGGCAGACGACGCGGAACGTGGCGGGCGCGCGCCGGACGAGTTCCGCCAGCCACTCGGCGAGTACTTCGGGGGCGCTCGCGTCGGCGGCGCCGGGCTCGTCGACCGCGACGGCGTACTTCGCGACATCCGGCAGCGGCAGGTCGCGGCGAAGCCGTCCTCCGTCGGCCTGCGGGGCCCGGCCGAGCCGCAATTCGGGAGCGGGCGGCACCGCCAGGATGTCCGCGGCCGGGACCCCGTTCTCGTCGAAGAGTTCCTCGGGCCGATAGGACCGCAGCCAGCGTTCCAGCGCGGCGAGTTCCCGCGGATCGTCCGCGGCGCCGGGCAGGGGGACCTGATGAGCGTGGAAGGTGCCTTCGAGCGGCGTCCCGTCCGGCGTGGTCGGCGGCAGGCCCGCTCCCTTGGAGCTTCGCAGGACGATCATCGGCGGCGGGCCCGTGTCGCGCTCGTGCGCCCGCGCCAGCGCCTCGGCCAGTGGGGTGTCCGGATCTTCGCTGTCGCGGACGTCCACCAGGATCGGGCTCCAGCCGCAGCCGGTGAAATAGGCGGCGAGTTCGTCCTCGGACATCGCTTCATAGATCGTCGGCGACGCGATCTTGTAGCCGTTGAGATGGAGGATGGGCAGCACCCGGCCGTCACCCTTGCCGGTGAATTTGGGGCTGTGCCAGGCCGCGGCGGTCGGCCCGGTCTCGGCCTCCCCGTCACCGATCACGCAGGCGACCAGCAGTCCGGGATCGTCGAGGACGGCGCCGAAAGCGGTCGCGAGGGCGTACCCGAGCTCTCCTCCTTCGTGGATGACACCGGGGACTTCGGGGGAGAGATGGCTGGGGAAGCCGCCGGGCCAGGAGAACCGTTTGACGAGTTCGGTGAGCCCGCGCTCGTCGAGAGACAGCTGAGGGTCGTATTCCGCGTGAGTGCCCTCCAGCCAGAGGTTGGCGTGGATGGCGGGCGCGCCGTGTCCGGGTCCCGTGACGAGCAGGGTCCGTTGCCCGGTCTCGGAAACGAGACGGTTCAGGCCCGCGTAAACGAGGGTCAGGCCGGGGCAAGTGCCCCAGTGCCCGAGCGGCCGCGGTTTCAGGTGTTCGGGCCGGAGAGGCTCGCGGAGCAGGATGTTGTCCTTGAGGTGGATCATCGCCGCGGCGAGGTAGTCGCACGCCCGCCGGTACCGCCGTAGCGTCCCGGCTTCGGTTCCGCCAGGCACCGGTCCCTCCTTCCGATGGGTTTTCGGAGGGGGTACCCGATGCCGGAGCGGTTAACCCGGTACGACCAGGCCCGATTCGTAAGCGAGGACCACGAGTTGCGCGCGGTCGCGGGCGTGGAGTTTCGTCATGGCACGGTTGACGTGGGTTTTCGCGGTCGACGGGCTGATCACCATCCGGTCGGCGATCTCGTCGTTGGACAGGCCGCGCGCGACCAGGGTCACGGCTTCGCGTTCGCGGTTGGTCAATTCCTTCAGCCCGGTACCGCTGCCGGCACCGAGCGGGAGGGTGACGTACCGATCGATCAGTTTGCGGGTGATCGAGGGCGCGAGCAGGGCGTCGCCGCGCGCGGCGACCCGTACGGCGTGAAGGAAGTCTTCGGGCTCGATGTCCTTGACGAGGAACCCCGCCGCGCCCGCGCGCAGCGCGTTGAACACGTACTCGTCCAGGCCGTAGTTGGTCAGGATGACGACGTGCACGCCGGACAGGGCCGGGTCGGCGGCGATGCGCCGGGTCGCCTCGATCCCGTCCACGACCGGCATCTGGATGTCGATGAGCGCGATGTCGGGCAGGTGTTCCTTGGCGAGTGCCACGCCTTCGCGCCCGTCGGCGGCTTCGGCCACGACCTCGATGTCGTCCTCGACGTCGAGCAGCGCGCGGAATCCGCTGCGCAGGAGCGGCTGGTCGTCGACCAGCAGGACACGGATCACGTTGGCTCCACGGGAAGTTCGGCTTGGACGGAGAACCCGCCCGCGGTTCGCGGCCCGGCGTCGAGCCGTCCGCCGAGAGCGGTGACCCGTTCACGCATCCCCAGCAGCCCGACGCCCGGGATCGGGGTGGTGCCCGGTGCGGCCTTGCCGTCGTCGTCGACCTGGATGGCGAGGGCACCGGGACGGTGTTCGATCCGGACCGACGCGGTGGTGGCCGCGGCGTGCCGGGCGATGTTGGTCAAGGATTCCTGGACGATCCGGTACGCGGTGCGGTCCACGGCCGCGGGCAGGTCACGCCGTTGTCCCTCGACGGTGAGCGTCGCGTCCAGGCCGGTCGCCTGTGCCCGGTCCACCAGGTCGGGGATCCGGTCGAGCCCGTACGGTGGATCGTTTTCGTCGTCGCGCAGGGCCTCCAGGGTCGCCCGCAGCTCCCTGGTCGCTTCACGACCGGCCTCGCGGATCGCCAGCAACGATTCCGGCACCGCCTCACCCCGTTTGGTGGCCAGGTGGACGGCGACTTCGGCCTGCACCTTGATGACGGAGATCTGGTGGGTGAGCGAATCGTGCAGCTCCCGTGCGATGTGCAGCCGCTCCTCGTCCGCCCGGCGCCGCGCGGTCTCCTCGCGGGTGCGCTCGGCCTCGTCGGCCCGCCGCTCGGCCTGTCGTAGCGCCTCGCCCGCCGCGCCGGCGGCGATCAGCCAGGCCAGCTGAAGGGCGTCACGGCTCTGCGCGAAGGCATCGCTGACAAAAGAGGCGTTGGCGGAGACCAGAAGTACGAGCGGGAGCGCGAAGATCATGAGCACCGACCCCGCGACGGCGACGATCCGGTGACCGGCGCGGACGGCGGCGTAGACCGCGACCAGATAGGCGACGGCGGGCACGGTGAAACCCACGGCCTGGTACCCCAGCGCGCACGCCCCGGTCACGGCCAGCACCGTGACCGGAGCCCGGCGGTGCGCGGCGAGCGCCAGGCCACCGGCGACCAGCGCCACGTAACCCAGCGGGCCGAGGCTCGTGACGGTGTCCTCACCGGACAGTGCCGTGACCAGCAGGACCACCGTCACCCCGACGGCGATCGCCCAGTCCCAGACCCTGTTCATGCGTGCACCCTAGCCAGCCGCCCGCCCGCGCGAGTCCTCCGCGTGGACGATCCATCGACTACCACGCACGCGGTATTCCACGACCTCTGTGGCAGTCCGGAATGCCCGCGTTCACCGGACGACGCGGGGCGGGTCCGGCGGACACCATCGGCGGACATCAGTCGTCGAGAGAAGGAGCACCCCATGACGGTCCACTTGTTGTCCGAACCGATCGCCGCCGGCTACCTGACTCCCGGGCGCCTTTGGTCCTTGGCGGCCGTGCTGGCGGGGACGATCGGCGTTGTCGTCGGCGGTCTTGTCCTTGCCCACAACCGTTCCGACGCCCGGCGAGGAGCCGTCGTGGCACTGACGGCGGGGCTGCTCGGCATGGCGGGCGGCGGTTTCGTGGTGGCAGCGGCCAAGGGAGGTCCCGGCACGGGCTACGGCATCGTCGGTGGCTTCATCGCTTTGGTGATCGGGCTGATCGCCGTGATTCTCGGCTGGCTCGCGCTGTCGCGTTCCCGTCGCGCTGTCTGACCCTTCGGGCCTGCGGTCTGGATATATCAACCTGTATTGATGTATCTTCGGGCAGTGGTGACCTTCGAGACGGCGGATCCGCCGCCGTTCGTCCGGCTGGCGAGTGACCCGCTGCGCTGGCGGCTGCTGCGCGAGCTGTCGCACGGCGACCGCCGGGTGCGGGAGCTGGTCGACCTGGTCGGGCAGCCGCAAAACCTGGTGTCCTATCACCTGCGCAAGCTGCGGGCCGCGGAGCTGGTCACGGCGCGGAGAAGCAGCTTCGACGGTCGTGACACCTACTATCACCTCGATCTGGGGCAGTGCGCGGACGCGCTCGCCGAGGCGGGACGTTCGCTGCACCCCGCCCTGGCGCCGGACGCGATGGACGCGAAGCGGGCCGGGCCCCGGCTCAAGGTGCTGTTCGTGTGCACCGGGAACAGTGGACGGTCGCCGATGGCCGAGGCACTGCTGCGGCATCGGGCCGGTTCGAGGGTCGAGGTGTCCAGTGCGGGCAGTCACCCGAAGCCGCTGCATCCCGACGCCGTACGCGCCCTCGCCGAGCGCGGCGTCGTCCTGACTCACGAGTCGTCCCATGTGGACGGTCTTCGGCGCAGGCGATTCCATTGGGTGATCAGCCTTTGTGACCGTGTCCGCGAGGTTTGCCCGGAGTTTCCCGGGCACCCGCGCGTCGTCCATTGGAGCCTGCCGGACCCGGCCAAGGAGATCGACGAGGCGGGCGAGACGTATCCGGCGTTCCGTCGTCTCGCCGCCGAACTGGACCGCCGGATCGGGTTCCTGACCGCCCGGTTCGGCGTGCCCGCACCGTGAAGTACCGCAACGATGAGGTGAGGAAATGACTTCGGACTTGGTGAGTGTGCGTTACCTGGTCGACGACGTCGCGGCCGCCGTCGAGTTCTACACCGGGCACCTGGGTTTCGCCGTGCGCTCGAGCGTGCTGCCCGCGTTCGCCGACGTGGTGCGCGGGAATCTCCGGCTGCTGCTGAGCGGGCCGGCGAGTTCGGCGGGCCGTCCGATGCCGGACGGCACGAAACCGGCACCGGGTGGCTGGAACCGCATCCATCTCATCGTCGACGACATCGATGCCGAAGTCGCCAGGCTGCGCGCGGACGGCGTCCCGTTCCGCAGTGACGTCGTAACCGGGCCGGGTGGCCGCCAGATCGTGTTCGACGACCCGGCGGGCAATCCGGTCGAACTGTTCCAGCCCGCGGCCCGTTGACGCCGTCGACAGAGTCCACAGAGGACGCTTCCGCCGCGCCGAGCCTGGGGACCGTCCTGCGGGAATGGGGCCGGATCGGCTGCATCGGGTTCGGCGGGCCTCCCACGCACATCGCCCTACTCCGCGAGTTGTGCGTGCGGCGCCGGGAGTGGTTGTCGGATCAGGAGTTCGAGGACGCGATCGCCGCCTGCAACCTGCTGCCCGGCCCGGCGTCGACCCAGCTGGCGATCTTCACCGCGTGGCGGGTACGCGGCCGTGCGGGCGCACTGGTCGGCGGCGCGGCGTTCATCTTGCCCGGCCTCGTCGTGATCCTGGCGCTGGCCGCGCTGTTCCTCACGGGGTCCCCGCCCGCCTGGGTCCGTGGAGCCGGTGCGGGCGCGGGTGCGGCCGTGGCCGCCGTCGCGGTGCACGCCGGTGTCGGCTTGATCCCGGCGGGCTGGCGGCGCGCGGCCGCCACTGGCCGCGTGCGCTGGGCGCTGTACGTCGTCGCGGGTGCCGCGTCGGCCGCCTTGGTCGGTCCGTGGCTGGTGCTCGTCCTGCTGGGCTGTGGCCTGATCGAGTTGACCGTGAACCGCGCACGCCGCGGCGAGTCCACCGCCGCCCTGTTCGCCGTCCCCGTCAAATCCTTGGCCGCCGCGGCCGCGGGCGCCGGAGTGTTCGCCTCCGTCGCGTGGGTGGCGCTCAAGGTCGGGATGCTGTCCTACGGCGGCGGTTTCGTGATCATCCCGCTCATGCAGGACGACGCGGTGAACACCTACCACTGGATGAGCGCGGGGGAGTTCCTCAACGCGGTCGCGCTCGGCCAGGTCACCCCGGGCCCGGTGGTGCAGACCGTCGCCGTCGTCGGCTACGCCGCGGCCGGGCTCGCCGGCGGCCTCTTGGCCTCGCTGGTCGCCTTCACGCCGTCGTTCCTGTTCATCCTGTTCGGTGCCAAGCACTTCGACCGGCTGCGCGGCAACCCGAACGTGCGGGCGTTCCTCGACGGCGCCGGTCCGGCGGCGGTCGGCGCCATCCTCGGCTCGGCGATCCCGCTCGCGCTCAGCCTGACCCGGGGATGGCAGTACGCCGTGCTCGCCGGTGCCGGGGTCCTGCTGTTCGTGTTCCGGCGCGGAGTGGTGACCACGATCCTTGCCGCGGCAGGCGCGGGATCCGTGCTCGCGCTCGCCGGAGCGCTCCTGCCTAGCTAGGTCGCGTCCTGTAAGGGTGCGTCCCCTTCAAGTGTCCACAAAGGACGCTAATCGGGCTGCGTCCAAGTGGTCGTGCAGCCGGAGTGTGTCGTGAAAGCCACGTTCGCGACATCTGATGTCCCGAAAGTGGCTTTCGCGACACCTCGGTGCGGAGACCGCCAACAGGACTTACAGGACCTAGTCCAACCCGCGGGTGGTCACGACCCGCGCGTTGCCGTCGGCCAGGTGGTACGAGAGCCCGGCGACGGCGGTCTTCCCGGCCTCGATCTTGTCGGAGAGCAGCCTGGACCGGTCGACGAGGAGGTCGACGGTGTGGCGGATGTGCTCGTCGATGATGTCGTCGTTGTCGGTGAGCCCGGCGGCCTGGGCGGCGAGGACACTCGGGGTGACCCGCTCGACGACGTCGCGGACGAAGCTGTTGGTGCCGAGTCCGTCGGTCAGTGCCGCGCGGGTCGCGGCGACGGCGCCGCAGGAGTCGTGGCCGAGGACGACGACCAGGGGGCAGTCGAGGATGCTGACGGCGTACTCGATGCTGCCCAGCACTTCCGCCCCGGCGACGTGGCCCGCGGTGCGGACGACGAACAGGTCGCCCAGCCCGCGGTCGAAGATGATCTCGGCGGCCAGTCGCGAGTCGGAACAGCCGAAGAGGACGGCGAAGGGGCTCTGTTCAGGGGCGGTTTCGGTGCGGCGTACCGCGTCCTGGTTCGGGTGTTCCGGGGTGCCGGCGACGAAGCGTCGGTTACCGGAGAGCAGAAGGTCGAAGGCCTCGGAAGGGGTCGGCGGCGCGTCGCTCATGATCCGGACATTACCGGGTGGCAGCGGCTCAGGTGGGTGGGCCGCGTCACTGATCGAGTCGCGCGGCGACGGCGCGCATGGCGCGGCCGACGGCTTGGAGGTCTTCGGGCGCGATCACGTCCTTTACGAGCGGTACGACGTCCACTTCGTCGACGCACCGGAGTGGGACACCTAGCCGATATTGAGCCGCCGAGTGGCCTCTTCGTCGATGCTGACCCTCCTGACCGAACCGACGCCGCCCGATCCGGCCAGCACCATCGCGACGAGCAGGAGGGGGAACAACAGGGTGCGCACGAGCATGGCCCAGCAGGCCGCCGCGCCGATCCGCCCGCCGTCCTTGACCCGGACGAGCCGGGTCCCGGTGAGCGCGGCGCCGACGACGCGGCCGTTGCCGAAGAACAGGCCGTAGACCACCGGGACACCGATCAGCAGGCCGAGCAGGGTCAGCAGGGCCGCGCTGTCGGGGAGCACGCTGTTCCGGGTGGCGACCGCGAAAACCACGAAACCGGCTCCCGCGCCCAGCAGGTAGACGGCGAAATCCACCAACCAGGCCAGCAACTCGGCCCAGCCGCCTGCCGAGACATAGAGGGTCCCGTCGTCGAACGCGTCGAGTCGTTTCGCGACCTTCGGGCCGAGCGTGCGTTCGACCTGCTCCCTGGCGATGGCCAGCCGGTCGGTCATGGACTGTCCCACCTGCCTCTCAGCCGTCGTGCGCGCGCGCGGACGACCGGTCCGGGGCATTATGCGGCGAGGTCCGGGCTGTGGTGTGAACAGCCCACGCCTCTCGGCGGGCATGCTTCGATGAGGGACCAGCTGGTTCCACGGGTGATGAGGGACATGACGAACGACAGCGAGGTCCGGTCGCGGCCCCTGACGAGCTACGTCAGCCGTACGGACGACGAGGACGAGGTGCGACGGCTGCTCGGCACCGGCCGTCTGGTCACCTTGACCGGTGCCGGTGGCGTCGGCAAGACACGGCTGGCCGCTCAGGTGGCCAGTTCGCTCACCCGGACCTTCCCTGGCGGTGTGGCGGTCGCCGGACTGGGTGAGCTGAGGGACGACCGTCTCGTCGCGCGCACGGTCGCCGACGCCTTGGGCCTGCACGACACGGCGGGGCGCACCGAGCTGGAGGCCGTCGTTTCGTATCTGCGTCCCCGGCGGTCGTTGCTGCTGCTGGACAATTGCGAACATCTCCTCGACGGCAGCGCGGACCTGGTGACGGCGTTGCTGCGCGACTGCCAGGACCTCGTCGTCCTGGCCACCAGCCGCTGCTCACTGGGGCTGGCCGGTGAGCAGGTTCTGGCGATCCCGCCGCTGGCCGTGCCCCACGAAGAGGTCGGGTCACCGCGAGAGGCGCTCACGTTCGGCGCGGTGCGGCTGTTCGCGGAGCGTGCCGCCAATGTGCTGCCCGCGTTCGAGGTCACCGAAAGCAACGTCGCGGATGTCGTCCGCCTCTGCCGACGGCTCGACGGCCTGCCGTTGGCGATCGAACTCGCCGCGGCCAGGATCCGGGTGCTGTCGCCGTCGCAGATCGCGGACCGGGTCGAGACGAACTCGGGGGTGCTGGCGAGTGGTCTCCGGATGGCGGTCGAGCGGCATCGGACGCTGCGCGCCACCATCGAGTGGAGTCACTCCCTGTGCACCGAGACCGAGCGGATCGTCTGGGCACGCTGTTCGATCTTCGCCGGGCAGTTCGATCTGGCCGCCGCCGAGGACGTCTGCGCCGATGACGGCGGCCTGGCCGTGCTCGACGCGGTGGACGGCCTGGTCGACAAGTCCGTGCTGGCCCGCGTCAACGGCACGGACAGGGTCCATTACCGGATGCTCCGGCTGCTTCGCGAATACGGCGGGCGGCGGCTCGCCGATTCCGGTGACGAGCTCGCCGTGGCGAGAAGGCATCGTGACCACTACGCCCGGCTGATCGACCAGGCCGCCGCCGCGTGGTTCGGGCCGGGGCAGGACGAGGCGTACGAACGCCTGACGGCGGCGCACGCCGACATCCGCGAGGCGCTGTCGTGGTCGCTCCGCACCCCTGGTGAAGGCGCGGTGGCGTTGGAGATGGCCACCGGCGTGATCGAATACTGGGTGGCCCGCGGCGCGGCCTGGGAACTGCGCGACTGGATCGATCGCGCGCTCGAGGCGATGTCACCGGAGGCCCGGGGACGGGCCCGTGGCCTGGCGGTCGCGGCCCTTTGCGCCGCCCTGCACGCGGATCTACCGCGAGCTCGGCAGCGGTTGGCCGCCGCCGAGGCGATCGAGGACGACGAAGCCGCTCCCTACCTCGCCCACGCGCGTGCTTTCGTGAGGATGCTGTCCGCGGAACCGAACACCATGGTCAGCGCGGCGGAGGCCACGCGCATATTCGGTGAGCGAGGCGACGTACGCCACCAGATGCATCCGATGTTCATCCAGGGGGTCGCACTGGCCTACCTAGGCGACCGGCCGGGCGCGCGGGAGCTGCTGGGCTCGATGCGCCGTCTGTGCGAGGAAGCGGGGGAGTACCGGTATCGCTCCATGGCCCTGTTCGGGCTGGGAGTCGTCGAAACCTGTTTCGGCGGCGATCTCGACGACGGCGAGCGGTTCATCCGCTCCGCGCTGGAGATCGACCTCCGTGTGTCCGACATGATGTCCGCGGCCTACCGGCTGGACGGCCTCGCCTGGGTGTCGGCAAGGCGCGAGGAATGGGTCCGTGCGGCGGAACTGTTCGGGACCGCCGCCACGCTCTGGGACCGCTGCAACGCCGAGCCTGACGTGGCCGTCACCGTGACCCACCGGATGTTCCACGACGCCACCCGGAAGGCGTTGGGGGACAAGAGGTTCGACTTGGCCTTCGCCGAGGGGCGGCGACGGAATCCGCATGACGCCCTGGCCGGCTCCGGAGCCCCGTCCGTCGGCGAACCGGCCGACCTCCCGCCGCTGACGCCGCGTGAGTCGGAGATCGCGCGCCTGGTCGCGGCCGGGCTGAGCAACCGGGACATCGCGGCGAGACTGGTCATCGCCCGGCGCACGGTGGAGACGCATCTGCAGCACATCTCGCACAAGCTCGACTTCGTCAACCGGACCCAGCTGGCGGTCTGGGTCGAGCAGCGGGACGCCGCTCGCGGACCGCTGTGACCCCGTGGTCACAGCGGCCGCGAGCCGCCGGGGTCAGCTGATCGGGCAAGTTCCCTGGTACACGGCGATCTTCGGGTCGTTCGCCGGCAGCGGGCACAGGAACTGGTCGTACCTGGCGTCTTCGTCCACGAAGCGTTTCATCCACGAAATGCTGTACTTCGCGATGGTCACGTTCGGGCTCGTCGGCGCCATATGACCTACACCGGCCAACAGCATGTACGCCTTGTCCAACGACGAGGGAAGGCTTTGGTAGAACGGCCGGGAATGCGAGCCGTCCGGCGCGATGAAATCGTTCTGGGCACTGACGACGAACGTGGGCACCTTCAGATCGGAGAACGTCGTGTTCGGGTTCCAGCCCGTCAGCGGGATGGCGGCCTTCAGCGTGGGTGCCTTCTGCGCGGCGATCAAGGATCCACCGCCGCCCATCGAATGCCCCATGACGGCGAGCCGGTGCGGGTCGACACGGTCTTTCACCTGGCTCTTGTCCGTGACGTAACGGAGCGCCGCGAGCAGTTGCTCGGACCGGACGTCCGGGGTGTCCCAGGTGCTCTTGGTCGAGAACGTGATGACGACGAATCCCTGGGAGGCCAGCCGCGGGCCGTACCAGGCGATCGCGCTCTCCGTTTCGAAGAAGCCGGGCGCGACGGCGATCACGCCGAAGGTGCCCTGAGTGGTGTCGGTCGGGTAGTGGATCGTCCCGCCGCCGAAACCTTGTCCGGCGGGGACTTTCTCGGTGGCGGTCTGGAACGATCCCCGGTCCGCCTCGATACTGGCTTTCGTCGGTGCGGGGCCGCGGGCATACGGATTCTCTTCGGCCGCCGCCGGTACCGCCGCCACGAGCAGTGCGGTCACCGCACTGAGAACCGCGGCGCCCCACTGTGATCCACGCTTCATCGCGCATGTCCTCTCGGAAGAACCGTTCCGAGGCCGGAACGGATTCCCAGATATAGCGGGAACCCCGCCGGACGCGCGTCGTGGAAACTACTGAGAGGCGGAAAACTGTCACGTGGAGAAGGATTTCGGCCTCGTGAGTGGTAAGGACGGTTAGAACCGTCCTTACCAATCACGCGGTGACGTGGGCGGTCAGGTGCCGGCCCGGTTCCCCGTGGGGATGGTGATGAGGGTCGTCGTCGGTGACGTGCCCTTGTTGAGGAACAGCATCGCCAGCGCGCGCACCATCTGGTCGAACATGTAAAACCCCGCGGGCATGATGGGGATCAGCCCCTCGCGGAACGCGATGTAGGCGGGCCACGCGGTGCGAATGAGGGCCGCGGACGCGTAATCGCGGCGCAGCCCGAGCCAATCGCCGATGGCGTCGCTCAACACGTAGCGCACGAATTCGTTGAGGAATCCCCGCGTGACGCCCAGATCGACCTGTGCGGTCAGCCCGAGCAGGTCTTCCGCGAGCTCTTTGCCTTCGTGCGACGGGGAAAGGATCGGGGTGAGCACCTGCGCCGACTGCGCGTCCGCGGCGGCCCACGTCTTCGGGATGAACTCCTCCCGCACGCCGAGCAGGTGGATGGCGACCTGCCACATGTGGAGGAAGGCGTCCTCGTCGGCGGCCGACATCGGGACCTTCCATTCGCGCAGTTTCCGGTGCACGAAGGTGCCGAGACTGTGGAAGGTGACCAGGATGTCGCCGTTGCTGATCGGGATCCGCTCGTCCGCGACGGCCTTCCAGTACGGCGACTGCGGCAGCAGATGCCGCACCGCGGCGTGCACCAGCCGGGTCTTGTTGGCGGTGACCACGAACTGGCCGCCGGGCTCGAACGCGTTCAGTTCGCTCAGGTCGTAGCCGAAGGTGAAGGTCTTGGCCGCGCGGTCCTGCATGTCGGCCCCGCCCGCGGACCAGTAAACCGATTTGGCCTCCCGCGGGATGACCGTGCTCATGATGCCGCTGCCGAGCCCGTACAGCATGAACAGATACGTGTCCTTGCGCCGGTTGAAATCGGCCGCTCGGCGCAGCTTCGCGGGGTCGGCCCAGGACGGCAGCTTGTTCACGCGCTGGAGGTAGCCCGACAGATCGGCGGGCAGTCCACCAGGCAGCGGGTCGTTGTTGTCCACCCAGGACCGCATCGCGGTGTTGGCCGCCGGCACTTGGCCCGCTTCGAGCAGCCCCGCCATGATGCGGTCGATTTCGTCGTCCCAGACCCACCAAGGGTCGGCCGCCGAACCGGTCCGAGTGTCGCCCCAGGCGGGGGCGACACTCGCCGCGCCCACCAGGCCCAGCGCGACACCGAGGGACAGAACGTTCCTCCTGCTGAGATCGCTCATTTCCTCACCTAACTTCCTTGGTAGGTTCCGGGACGTTTCTCGTCGAGGTGCGCAGCGAGCTCTTGGCCAGTATGCATGCCAAACCGCCGGTTGAGAAGCCATAAGTTAATCAGGAATCACATCGCGGCGCTGAGCTTGCCGAACGGTTCCCGTGGCGGTGATCCGGTTCGTGGTTGACTTCCCGGCATGGCCCCGTTCCCGTCCGCAGCCGCTCGGCACCCACGATGAGCGCCGACTCGACCGCGGCCGTCCGGCCCCGTAACCGCAAGCAGACGATCGTCGACGCGGCCGGGCGCATCTTCAGCGAACACGGCTACCACGCGGCGTCGATGGAGGAGATCGCCGCCGACGTGGGCATCACCGCGGCGGCCCTGTACCGGCACTTCCCGAACAAGTACGCGTTGTTCGCGGCGTGCGCGAACGTCATGGCCGACCGGCTCGTCGCCACGCTCGACGACGTGGCGCCCGGCGCGCCGCTGGCGGAGGTGCTCGCCGCGGTCACGCAGGGCACGGTCGTCCATCGCGCGTCGAGTGGCCTCTACCGCTGGGAATCCCGGTACCTCGAACGCGAAGACCGGCACTCGCTCGCGCTCAAGTTCGAACAGGTCGTGGACCGGGTGACCGAGTCGGTGCGGCGGGAGTATCCACTTCCCGGCGAGGGTTTGCGGGCCGTTGCCGCGCTCGGCGTGATCGGCTCCATCACGATGCATCGCACTTCGATCGCCCAGCGGCGGGTCGAAGAGGTGCTGCTCGAGTCCGCCCTGCGCGTGGTCGCGACCGATCCGACGACCGGTGTCGCGGGCACGCACACCGTCGACTTGCCCGCCGATCCGATGCCGCGCACCCGGCGTTCGGAGATCCTCGCGGCGGCCATCCCGTTGTTCGAACAGGACGGGTTCGCCAACGTCACGAACGGCCGGATCGCCGAAGCCGTCGGGCTGGTGCCGTCCGCGCTCTACCGGTATTTCCCCGGCAAGGCCGACATTCTCGCCGCGGCCTGTCTGCAGGCGGCGGGAATCCTGGCCCAGGCGGTGGAACAGAACCTTCGCGACGTCGACGGCCCGAGCGACGCGCTGCTGGCGCTGGCGCGGACCTATGTGGCCTACAGCTTCGAGCACACCGCGCTCACCAGCGTCGCCAACGCCGAACTGGCGGGCCTTCCCGCTGCTCTGCAACGTCCTTTGGTCAGCGCGCAGCGCGAACACATCGCCGTGTGGGAACGGCATCTGCGGGCGGCGCGGCCGGAGCTCGACCAGCGTCAGGCGAGGGTGCTCGTGCACGCCGGTTTCGGGGTGGTGGTCGAGGCGGGACGGAGGTTGCGCTGGGAGGACGTCCCCGCCAACCGTGACGCCGTCAGCGCCTTGCTCGTCGGCGCCTTGGGGGTTTGACGAGCCGTTCGTCAGGGTTCGCGGTACCCGAGGCCGGCGGAGACCTGTCGTGCCGCGCGGCCGACGACGCGGTTCAGGCCGCGCATCCGGGCGGCCGGCATGTACGGCCGGGTCGCCGAAACACTGATCGCCCCGGCGATCGCGCCGGTGGCGTCCCGGATCGGCGCCGCGACACAGCGGATCCCCGGTTCGTTGTCCTCCAGGTCCATCGCCACCCCGGACTCCGCGTACTCGCGCATGCGCGCCAGGAACGCGTCGAGGTCCTCCGGGCGCACCTTGCCGGGCTCCGCTGGCGTCTCGGCCAAGTAGAGCTCCCGCCATTCCGGCGCGGAATCCAGCAGGAGCGCCATGCCGACACCGGTGCGGGTCAACGGCATCCGGTGCCCGATCCGGGAACGCATTTCCGCACCTCGTGATCCGGGCAGCTTGTCCAGGTACAGCACGGAATCTCCGTCCCGGACGGCCAGGTGCACCGTGTCGCGCAACTGGTCGGCCAGTTCCTCCAGCACCGGCCGGGCGACCACCGGCAGCGGACTGCCGTGCAGGGCCTGGAAGCCGAGTTCGATCAGGGTAGGCCCGAGGGTGTAGCCGTCCCGCCCGCTGCGCAGGTAACCCTCGCTCACCAGCAGCTGGACCAGCCGGTGCGCGGTACTGCGGCCCAGGCCGGTGTGGTCGACCAGTGCGCGGAGATCGGTCGCGCCGCTCGCGACCGCGCGGATCACCGCCAGGCCGCGGGCGAGGGTCTGGGTGCCGGGCGGTGCCGTGTCGGACATGCGGAAATCCTACATATAGGGACGGCGATCGCAATATCGGGAACGCGACCGCACGATGTCGCTCGTGACCGACACCGAACCCGCCTTGATCGCGCTCGACTGGGGAACCTCCGGTCAGCGTGCCTGGCTGCTCGGCGGGGACGGCGAGATCCTCGACGCCCGCAGCGCCGGGCGCGGACTGCTGACCACGACCGAGGACGTCGACCTTCGAGATCGGCGGGCCAAGGCGGCCGCCTACGAATCCGCCTTCCGGAAGACCTGCGGTGACTGGCTCGCGGCGTTCCCCGGGCTCCCCGCCCTCGCCTCCGGCATGGTGGGCAGCGCGCAGGGCTGGACCGACTCCGGCTACCGCACGGTCCCGGCGCGGCTCGACTTCCCGTCGCTCGTGCCCGTGTCCCATCGCGACGGCGTGCTCCATCTCGTGCCGGGACTGCGGATCCCGTCCGGTGAGCACCCCGGCGACGTGATCCGCGGCGAGGAAACGCAACTGATCGGCGTGCTCGAAGCGCTCGGCGACCCTGCCGGAGCGCTCACCGTGGTGCTGCCCGGAACGCACAGCAAATGGGTCCGCGTCGAGGACGGGCTCGTCACCGGTTTCGCCACCGCGATGACCGGCGAACTGTACGGATTGCTGATCGCGCACGGCATCCTCGCCCGCACGGCCGCCGATCCGGTGGCCGACGACGACGCCTTCTCGCGGGGTCTCGCCGCGGGACGGCGTTCGCGAGGGCTCGCCACCGAGGCGTTCGGCGCCCGCCCGCTCGTGCTCGACGGCGTACTGGAACCGGCGTCGCTGCCCGACTACCTCTCCGGCGTCCTGATCGCCGACGAGGTCTCACATCTGCTGCGTGCCGAGGACACCCGTGTGGTGCTCTGCGGTGCGAGCGAGCTCTGCCGCCGTTATGCCGCCGCCCTCGCCGAAAGGGGATTAGAGGCCATTGTGCTGACGGAGGAGATCACCGCCCGTGGGCTGTGGCGGATCGCGACGGCCGCCGGACTGCTCGAAGACCGTCTCGAAAGGACACTGAAACCGTGACCGGTTTGATCGCGATCCTGCGCGGAGTGACCCCGGCCGAGGTCGTCGGCGTCGGCCGGGCGCTCGTCGACGCGGGATTCCCCGCCATCGAGGTCCCACTGAACTCGCCGGAGCCCTTCGAGAGCGTGCGTTTGCTCGCCGACGCGTTCGGGGAGCGGTGCGAGATCGGCGCGGGCACCGTGCTCACCGCCGAGGACGTCGGCCGCGCGCGGGAGGCCGGGGCGCGGCTGATCGTGGCGCCCAACGCCGATCCCGAGGTGATCTCCGCGGCCGTGGCCGAGGGGATGACGCCGTATCCAGGCGTCGCCACGCCCACCGAGGCCTTCGCCGCGCTGGCCGCGGGCGCCCGGAATCTCAAGCTGTTCCCCGCCGGCGCGGTCGGGATCGGGGGCATGAAGGCATGGCGCGCGGTGCTGCCGCGCGAGGTCGGGCTGCTGCCGGTCGGCGGGGTCGACGAAACGAACCTGGCGGCCTGGGCCGCCGCCGGGGCGGCCGGGGCGGGGCTCGGTACCTGCCTCTACCGGCCGGGTGACAGCGCCGACGCGGTCGGCGTCCGGGCCCGTGCGCTTTCCGAGATCTGGCACCAGGAATAAGGAAGAAGACCATGAAGATCGTGTCAATGACGACATATCAGGTGCCGCCGCGCTGGTCGTTCCTGAAAATCGAAACGGACGAAGGCGTCACCGGCTGGGGCGAGCCGGTCCTGGAGGGCCGGGCCGCTTCGGTGGCCGCGACCGTCGAGGAGCTTTCCGACTATCTGATCGGCAAGGATCCTTCGCAGATCGAGGATCTGTGGACGGTCCTCTACCGTGGCGGGTTCTACCGGGGCGGCGGTCTCCACATGAGCGCGCTGGCCGGGATCGACCAGGCCCTGTGGGACATCAAGGGCAAGGCGCTCGGGGTTCCGGTCCACGAACTGCTCGGCGGCCGGGTGCGCGACCGAATCAAGGTGTACTCGTGGATCGGCGGCGACCGTCCCGCCGAGACCGCCCGCGCCGCGCGCGAGGTGGTGGATCGCGGGTTCAGCGCGGTGAAGATGAACGGGACCGAGGAACTGTCCTATCTGGACACCTGGGACAAGGTCGACCGCTGTGTGGCCAATGTGGACGCGGTGCGGCAGGCGGTGGGTCCGAACATCGGCATCGGGGTGGACTTCCACGGCCGCGTGCACAAGCCGATGGCCAAGGTCCTGCTGCGCGAACTGGAGCCGTACCGGCTGATGTTCGTCGAGGAACCGGTGCTTTCCGAGCACGTCGACGGGTTCGCCGACGTCCTCCGCACCTCGCCGATCCCGATCGCGCTCGGCGAGCGGCTGTTCTCGAGGTGGGATTTCAAGGCGGTGCTGGCCTCAGGCGCCGTCGACATCATCCAGCCGGACCCGTCGCACTGCGGTGGCATCACCGAAGCGCGCAAGATCGCGCACATGGCCGAGGCGTACGACGTCGGCCTGGCGCTGCACTGCCCGCTCGGCCCGATCGCGCTGGCGGCCTGCCTTCAGATCGACGCGGGCTGCTATAACGCGACGATCCAGGAACAGAGCCTCGGCATCCACTACAACACGAGCAACGACCTTCTCGATTACCTGGCGGATCCGTCGGTGTTCGCCTACGACGAAGGACAGGTCGTCATCCCGCGCGGGCCGGGGCTGGGCATCGAGATCAACGAGGAGTACGTCGCCGACCGGGCGGCCGAGGGACATCGCTGGCGGAATCCGGTGTGGCGGCACACCGACGGCTCGTTCGCGGAATGGTGAACGCGATGACCACCACCGTCCAGGGCACCGTGCGCCCGACCCGGTTCCGGGTGCTCATCGCGGTGATGCTGTTCATCACCGTCGTCATCAACTACCTCGACCGGTCGAACCTGTCGATCGCGATGCCCGCGATCGCCGGCGAACTCGATCTGTCCAAAGCGGAACAGGGTCTGCTCCTGTCGGCCTTCGGCTGGACCTATGCCGCGTTGCAGCTGCCCGGCGGCTGGCTGGTCGACAAGATCCCGCCGCGGCTGCTCTATCCGGCCTGCCTGATCCTGTGGTCGCTCGCGACGTTCTTCATGGGGATCATCGGCGGGTTCGTGGCGCTGATCGCGTTACGGCTGATGGTCGGCGTCTTCGAGGCACCCGCCTATCCGATCAACAGCAAGATCGCGACCGTCTGGTTCCCGGAACGCGAACGCGCCACGGCGATCGGCTTCTACACCTCGGGCCAGTTCATCGGCCTCGCGCTGCTGACGCCCGTGCTGTCCTGGCTGCAGACCGTGCTGTCGTGGCACTGGGTGTTCATCGCCACCGGTCTGGTCGGCGTCCTCTGGGCCGTCCTCTGGTACGCGAAGTACCGCGAACCGCGGGATTCGCGGGCCAACGAGGCGGAGGTCGAGCTGATCCGTTCCGGCGGTGGCCTGGTGGATCTGCCGCGCGAGCGGCCGGAGCGGGCACGCGTCACCCGAGCGGATCTGGCGACCGTGCTGGGCAGCCGGAAGCTGTGGGGAATCTACTTCGGACAGTTCTGCCTGACCTCGACGCTCTGGTTCTTCCTCACCTGGTTCCCGACGTATCTCGTGGAGTACCGGGAAATGGACTACATCAAGTCCGGTTTCCTGGCGTCGCTGCCGTTCATTGCGGCGCTGGTCGGCGTGCTGGTTTCCGGTGTCCTGTCGGACTTCCTGGTGCGGCGCGGCGCTTCGCTCGGGGTGGCTCGGAAGGGCCCGATCATCGCCGGGCTGCTGCTGAGCACGGTGATGGTCACGGCCGGTTTCACCGACTCGACCACGATGGTCATCGTGATCCTGTCCATCGCCTTCTTCGGGAACGGGCTCGCGTCGATCACCTGGTCGCTGGTCTCCGCGCTGGCGCCGCGGCGGCTGCTCGGGCTGACCGGCGGGATGTTCAACTTCATCGGGAACCTGTCGTCGATCGCCACGCCGATCGTCATCGGCCTGATCGTCACCGACGACAGCTTCGCGCCCGGCTTCGCCTACATGACCGTGATCACGATCGCCGGGATCCTGTCCTACGTCTTCCTGGTCGGCAAGGTCGAGCGGGTCGCCGAACGGACGCCGACGCCGAGGTAACCGGTTTTCGGGCCGGGCTCACATTTCGCGGCGCTGTCTCGTCGGTAGGGCAGGAACATCCACTACCGCGAGGAGAACGCGATGAACGCCCGGCTCGACTACTTCGGCAACCCGGTCGGCGGAAAATTCATGAGGACCATCATTTCGGCGGGGAGGGGGCTGACTGACTCACCGCTGTCGCTCACGATCCAGGAGCTGGTCCGGATGCGGGCCAGCCAGATCAACGGATGCGCGGTGTGCCTGGACATCCACACCAAGGAAGCCGCCGCCGCGGGCGAAACGGACGTGCGGATCAACCTGGTCGCCGTGTGGCGGGAAGCGTCGGTCTTCACCGAGGCCGAGCGGGCCGCGCTTGAGGTGACCGAACAGGCGTGCCGCATGGCCGACGGTGGCGGCGTCACCGATGAGGCGTGGGCGAACGCCGCCAAGCATTTCGACGAGGACCAGCTCGCCGCGCTGGTGGCGGTGATCTCGCTGATCAACGCCTTCAACCGGGTGAACGCCATCGTCCAGAACACCGGCGGCGACTACCGGGTCGGACAGTTCGCATGACCGAGACCGCACGCAATCGGGCGGTGTTCAGCCGCTTCCACGACGCGACCAATAGCGGCGACATCGACCTCGTCGAGAAGATGATCGACGAGGTCGTCGCGCCGGACGTGGTGTTCCACGCGCCGGTGCCGATGGACACGACCGGGGCACAGGCACTGAAGCAAGTGTGGACGGTGCTGCTTCACGCGTTCCCGGACCTGCGGGTCACGGCCGAGGACGTCCTCGCCGACGGGGACAAGATCGTCTGCCGGAACACCGTCACCGGCACCCACCGAGGCGAGTACCGAGGACTGCCCGCCACCGGGAAGACCGTTTCCTACAGCGAGATCTTCATCCTCCGCTTCGCCGGAGGGCGGGTCGCCGAGATCTGGGGTGTCGTGGACGTCCTCACCCAGCTCCGGCAACTCGGCGCCCTCGCGGCGTAGCGGTCAGGCTCCGGCCCAGGGCCGGAGCTTCTCCGGATTCCGCATCCCCCAGATGTGCTGGATGCGGTCTCCGGCGACGTGGAACGCGAAGACGGCGACGGTCTGTCCTGCCTTCTGGAGCACGAGGCCGGGCAGGCCGTTGACGTCCCGCTCCACCAGATCGAGACCGGACGTCCACCGCGCCAACGTCATGAGATAGGAGGCGACCTCGTCGCTCCCTTCGAACGGATGCAATGCCGCCCTGACGACCCCGCCGCCATCGCTGGCCGCCTTGACTCCGGGATCGAGGAGGCCGATGAGCGCTTGGATGTCCTGGGCTTCCCAAGCCTTCTTGAATTCCCTGACGAGATCGGCCTGCCGGGAGACCGGCGCGGGCGCGACCCGCGTCGCGCGGATGCGGCGTCGCGCGGAGGACGCCAACTGGCGGCAGGCGGCCGGGCTGCGGCCGACGATCTCCGCGACCTCGGCGAAGGCGTAGCGGAACACGTCGTGCAGGACGAACGCGACCCGCTCGGCCGGGGTCAGCGACTCGAGCACGACGAGGAACGCCATGTTGATCGACTCGTCGAGGGTGATCCGGTCGGCCGGGTCGACGGCGGGCGGCCGCCCGGTCGTCCATTCGACGTGTCCCGGCACCGGTTCGGGAAGCCACTCGCCCACATAGCGTTCCCTCCGCGCGCGTGCCGACCCGAGGAGGTCCAGGCAGATCCGGCTGGCGACCGTCGTCAGCCAGGCTCCGGGAGAGTCGATCGCTTCCCGCTGGGCAGGAGATAAGGCATACCAGCGGGTGTAGGTCTCCTGCACCACGTCCTCGGCCTCGGAAAGGGAACCGATCAGGCGGTACGCGAGCCCGATCAGCTGACGCCGCTCACTCACGATCGCCTGCAGTGCCGGGTCGAGCGTTGGTTCGTTCACGGGAATCCGCCCCCTGGTCGCGTGTGCTGTCCCGGGTACGACGAGACACCGCCGCCGGATGTGAGGTCACCTCCGGCGGCGGGCTATGCCGTCACCGAGCGGGGGAAGTCCTTGCGCTTGATCTTGGCCCGGCGGCCGTCGGGATGGTGGAAGACGACGCCCTCGGCCACGTGCCCAGGAGAGAACCGGCTTTCCAGCGTGGCGAGGAAGTCCCGCAGTTCGTGGTAGCTGCGCGGTACTTCGGGCACGGCCGGTGCCTGGAGGTCGAACGGGACGCACCGGTGGTCCTCCAGCCCCAGGGGATTGCCCTGGATACGAGGGCCGAGCGCTTCGCTCGGATGCTCCCCGTCCGGCCACCCGGACACGTCGGTGTTCCCGGCCGCCGCGAGGATCCACTTGTCGTCGGCGGACGCGCTGTCGGTGTCCACGTACCAGCCGTCCACGATGCCCTGCTGCTTCTGCTCCTTACTCGGGTTGCGGCGCTTCTCGACCCGGACCAGCTGTCCCGAGCGCACGGTCAGCCGGACGTTGGTGCCGTCGAGTTTCTCGGTCCCCACCCCGGCTCCGTCGAAGACCCACGCGCACTCGGCGCGAGGCCTGTCGACGACGTGGAAGCGCTCGTCGCGCTCGAAAAGCGTGGGGATCTTCTCCATGACGGTCTTCCCTTTCACGACGTGCCCGATGAGTTCTTCCGGAGTGATGACGCCGGCGGTCAGACCGCCCGCGAGCGCCCGTATCAGCTCCGCCACGGAAACGTCGGCTTCGACGGCCACGTGCTTCAGCGCCTTCTTCTCCTCAGGGGAGACCCAGGCGACCAGCCGTGACCACCCTTCGGGAGGCGTCCATCGGGCCAGCTTCGCAGGGTCTTTACGCGGCCTGCCCCGTCCTCGCGCCTGCTCCACGGCCGAACCGTAGCCAGCCGGGAGGACTTGTGTCAATTGGCATAACAGAAAATACGTCAGCGTGCCCCGGCTTCTCCGAGGATCCGCGCGACGGCCGTCTGCCCCTTGGTCCGAGCGTGGGAGAGGGGAGTGACGCCTTGCTTGTCGGCGAGATTCACATCGGCGCCCGCGGCGACGAGCGCTCGGACCACTTCCTGATGGCGCGGCCCGCCGTCGCCGAGGATGACCGCCTCCAGCAGCGCGGTCCAGCCGAGGTCGTTCACGTGGTCGACGTCGATTCCGCTGCCGGCCACCAGCCGTACGTACTCGGCGTGCCCGCGTTCTGAGGCGGGGATCAGCGAGACGCCGCCGTATCGGTTGGTGATGGTCAGATCCGGCTTGGCTCCGAGCAGCAGCTTCGCCATCGGGACGCTGCCGGTGACCCCGGTGACCAGCCACGGCGTGTCGTGCCGTCCGTCGAGCGCGTTCGGGTCGGCGCCCGCCTTGACGAGGATTTCGGCGACGTCGACCCGGTTCTCGGTGACGGCGACGAGCAATGGGGTCCGGCCGTGATCGTCACGGGTCTCCAGGTCGGCACCGGCGTCGACGGCTTGCCGGACTCGGTTCGCGTCGGCTTCGAAGAGCTGGCTCACAGGGACTCCTTGGCGGGGCGGATGGGACGACGCGGGCGGCGGGGTGGTGCTCGTCGCCGTCGAGGGTGGTGCGCTCGGTGCCTGTGGGGAGCAGGCACCGAGCACGAGGGCGGCGAGCAGGGCCACGATCGCCCGCTCACCGATCATCAGCGGATTTCCCCGATGGCGCGCAGGCCGGCCGCGGCGAATTTCTCGTCGAGGTCGCCGCTGGGCGCGCCGCCGACGCCGATCCCGGCGATCGCGCCGCCGTTCGCGGCGACCGGCACACCGCCGCCGAGGAAGAGCGTGCCGGGGATGTCGCGGATGGTCGGACCGTCGCCCTGCGCGTTCTTGGCCAGCGCGGACGTCGGCTGTCCGAAGGAGACCGCGGTGAAGGCCTTCCGCTTCGCCGACTCCTCCGTCTGCGGCCCGGCGCCATCGCCCTTGAGCAGGACGCGAACGTCGCCCGACCGGTCGATCACGGCCACGGTGACCCGCTGGCCTTCCTGCTCGGCGGCGTCCAGCGCGGCCTGCGCGGCACGGGTGGCCGCGTCGACGCCGAGCACGCTGGTCTGCACCACTGCCTGCGAGGCGGGCGGCTGCGGCTTGCGGTCCTGCTGTGCCTGCGCCGCACCCACGCCGGTGGCCAGCGCGACGGTCGCGAGACCGGCCGTCATGCCCAGGACGAGACGAGTGCGGGGGAGCTTGGCGTTCATCGGATTTCCTTTGCGGTGAGGGGGTGTTCCGTTCTCCTTCGACTCTCCCGCCTGGCGGGGCGGGGCGAATCGGGAGAGTGGCCATCGATCGGACGTCGACCGGTCGGTATGGGCATCAACCGAACGATTGATGCGGGACACCCCGCCTCCCCGCATACGATCATCGGCGAGGAAGGGAGGACCGGAAATGAAACCGCATCTCGACGGGACCACACGGCTGAACGCCGCGATGCACGCCGGCTTCTTCCTGCTGCTCGCCGCGTCCGTCGCCCGGTTCGTCGCGGGACACGGGCTGAGCGGTGCCACCCCGCTGATCCTCGTGCTCACCGGCGCGCTCGCGCTGGTCTACGCGGCGGGCGTGCTGAGCTGGACCGTGCTCGGCCGGTGGCGTCCGGTGTGGCTGACGGCCGTGATCGCGGTCTGGCTCGCGCTGGTGGTGGCCGCGCCGAGTTTCGCCTGGTGCGCCGTGCCGTTGTTCTTCGTCTGCCTGCAGATGCTGCGCCCGCGGATGATGATCGCGGTGGTCGTCCTCCTGACCGTCGCGACCATCCTCGCCCAGCTGAGGATCGCGGACGGGTTCGATCCGAGCATCGTGCTCGCGCCCATCGCGGTCGCGCTGATGGCCACCATGACGTTCCTGCAACTCGACCGGGACCGGCTGGAACTGGGTGCGACCGTCGGGGAACTCCTGCGTACCAGGATCGACCTCGCGCAGAGCCAGCGAGTGGCCGGGATGGTGGAGGAACGGGAACGCTTGGCGCGAGAGATCCATGACGTCCTCGCGCAGGGGCTGTCGAGTTTGCGGATGCTGCTGCAGGCGGCGCAGCGGTCGTGGGACACGGATCCGGAATTGGCCAGAGCCCACGTGTCCCGCGCCGTCGAAGCGGCGGGGGACAACCTCGACGAAGCGCGCCGGTTCGTCAAGGGCCTTGGGTCACCGCGGCTCGAGGCCACCGGCCTCGGCGAGACCCTGAGCGCGCTCGCCGAGCAGGTCACGTTCGCCGCCACGCACCCGGTGCGCTTCGAGATCAGCGGAGATCCGTATCCCCTGGAGCCCGAGGTGGAGTCAGCGCTGCTCCGGGTCGCCCAGAGCGCGCTGGCGAACGTCAGCGAGCACGCCAGGGCGACGAAGGCAGCCGTCACGCTGACCTACCTGGCCGACAAGGTCGTCCTCGACATCCGCGACGACGGTGTCGGCTTCGCCCCGGCTTCGGTCCGTGCGAGCGGAGACCGGGGAAACGGGCTGCGGATGATCGGTGAGCGGGTCGCCGACCTCGGTGGTGAGATGGTCGTCGAGAGCGCACCGGGTGAGGGCACTGCGCTCGCCGTCGCCGTGCCCACAGCGCCCATAATGGAGGCTCGATGACCGTCCGGGTGCTGATCGTCGACGATCATCCGGTGGTGCGGGCGGGAATCGCCGCGTTGCTGGCCGGTGAGCCCGGCTTCGAGGTGATCGGCGAATGCGCGGGCGCCGACGAGTCCGTGCTGTTCGCCACCGCCCACAAACCGGACGTCGTACTGATGGACCTGCAGCTCGGTGATGGTCCGGACGGCGTGAACGCCACCGAACGCCTGACCGCCCTGCCCGATCCGCCGAAGGTACTGGTGCTCACCACCTACGACGCCGACCTGGACATCACCAGGGCGGTGGCCGCCGGCGCCACCGGCTACCTGCTCAAGGCGGGGCCGCCCGAGGACCTCTTCAAGGGCATTCACGCGGCCGCGCGTGGAGAGACCGCGCTGGCGCCGCAGGTCGCGGCCCGGCTCTTCGGGCATATGCGGGCTCCGGCGCCCGCGCTGAGCCCTCGTGAGACCGAGATCGTGCAATTGGTGGCGGAGGGATTGATCAACCGGCAGATCGCCGCGCGCCTGTTCATCTCCGAAGCCACGGTGAAGACCCACCTGGTCCACATCTACGACAAACTCGGCGTCGACAGCCGCGCCGGTGCGGTGGCCGTCGCCACGGAACGGAGGATCATCCGCAACTGAAGGCGGCTGCGCGTGAAGGCCCCCTTCCCTCGGCTCAGCGGCGCGGTTCGATCGTCATGTCGCCGCGGGTCAACGCGAGGGTCGAAGCGCGGGCGAGTGTTTCGTGCGGGAAGCCGAGTTCGATCGCGGAGGCCTCGTCGAGGCGGGCCAGGTGCGAGTCGGTGAACTCGACTTCCAGCGCGCCGAGGTTGTCCTCCAGTTGCTCAGCGGTGCGGGCGCCGATGATCGGTGCCGTCACGCCCGGGTTCCGCAGGGTCCACGCCAGACCGACCTGGGCGGGGGTGCGGCCGAGTTCCGCGGCGACCTCCTTGACGACGTCCACGATGGCGAAGTTGCGCTCGGTGAGCGTGCCCAAGGCGAGGTTGAAGTCCTTGCGGGTGCCGTCCGCGGACGGCGTCGCGGACAGGTCGTCCCGGCTGTACTTCCCGGTGAGCACCCCGCCGGCGAGCGGCGACCACGGGACCACGCCCAGTCCCATCTCGCGGGCCATGGGGATCAGGTCACGTTCCCCGGTGCGCTCGATCAGGTTGTACTCGATCTGCAGTGCGATCAGCGGCGACCAGCCGCGCAGGTCGGCGATCGCCTGCATCCGCGACACCTCCCAGGCCGGGGTGTTGGAGATCCCCACGTACAGGACCTTGCCCTGCCGGACCAGATCGTCCATCCCGCGCAGGATCTCCTCGACCGGCGTCGTGAAATCCCACAGGTGCAGATAAAGCAGATCGAGGTAGTCCGTGTTCAGTTGCCGCAGGCTGGCTTCCACCGACGCGAACAGGCTCTTGCGCTGGCCGCCCCCGGAATTCGGGTCGCCGGGGCGGCGCAGGTTCGTGTACTTCGTGGCCAGCACGAGGCTTTCGCGGCGGTCGCGGGCGAATTCGCCCAGCAGCCGCTCGGAGCTCCCGTTCGTGTAGGTGTTGGCGGTGTCGATGAAGTTGCCGCCGCGTTCGACGTAGCGGTCGAACAGCTTGCGTGCCTCGTCCTGCTCGGCGCCCCAGCCCCATTCCGTGCCGAAGGTCGCCGCGCCCAGCGCCAGCGGGGAAACCCGCAGCCCGGACCGGCCCAGCAGCCGATAGGTGTCGAGGGTGAGCGACATCGGGTCCTCCTGTGTTCGTGTTCCGTTGCCGGAGCCGAGTCTGCGGCCGCCGCGAGCGAGGGATAAGGGAGAACACTTCCTGGGAACACGGGTCCTACCCTGGCTGTTGGACCGGGCATGACGACCTCCACCGTGGACCCGACACAGGAGCTGGCCGCGTTCCTGCGGACCCGGCGTGAACGCCTGGCCCCGGAGGAATTCGGCCTGCCGTCGCGCCGTCGGTCGCGTCGGACCCCGGGGCTGCGTCGCGAAGAGGTCGCCGAACTGGCGGGGGTCAGCGTCGATTACGTCGTGCGGCTCGAGCAGGCCCGTGGGCTGCGGCCCTCGGCCGATGTCGTGGAGGCGCTGGCGGGAGCGCTGCGCTTGCCCCCTGACGAGCGCGCCTACCTCTTCGATCTGGCCCGGCAGCGTCCCCGCACCGCCGACAAGCTCGCCACCACCGCGGCACCGCCGCTGGCCCGGCTGGTCGCGGATCTGTCGCCGCTGCCCGCCATGCTGATGAACCACCGCTACGACATCCTGGCCTGGAACGACGAAATGGCGAGGCTGCTCCTGGATTTCGGCACCCTGCCGCCGTCGCGGCGGAATGCGATGTGGCTGTGCCTCAAACACCCCGAGATCCGCGAGTTCTACGCGGATCGTGAACGTGTCGTGCGGGAGGGGATCGCTCATCTGCGCGCCGCTTGGGCCGCGCATCCGGACGATCAGGCCCTGACCGAGCTGATCACCGAATTCACCGCCGACGAGGAATTCGCGCGGCTCTGGGCCGAACGCGACGTCAAGGTCAACGGCCGAGGGCGCAAGGTGATGCGGCATCCCGAGGCCGGTGCGGTCGAACTGGACTACGAGGTGCTCATCCCGCTCGAGGATCAGGACCAGCGCTTGGTGATCTACCGTGCGATGACCGAAGAAAGCCGCTCGGCGCTGGACCGGTTGTTCACCCTCCCGCCGCGGTAGGCAATTCGCGTACCGCGCCGATTTCAGGTGTCGGCGGTACGAAGAAACCCATGACCTGGTGCGTACACGGAAAGTGTATGAGCCGATCGCGTGATGCCCATATGACGTCGGTTCGACGCATAGGTGACGACTGATTTCGGTGGTACGGTCCATCGCGGTCGAGAAACCTCCAACGAGTGATCATTGCCTCGTGTCATTCAGTGATGGGCCTTCGGAAAAAGAGAGTATGAGTCGTGGATTTCGACGCACTGATCGCCGAATTGCGGACCTTGCGGGACAATGTCGCCGGGGTGACCGACACGGTGATAGCCGCTGTCGACGGAATACCGATCGTCGCCGACGCGGCGAAGAACATCGACCCCGCGGAGGTTTCCGCGCTCGCCGCCGCGAATCTCGGGATCGCGCGCCAGGCGGCCGAAGTGACGGGCAAGGGCACGCTGAGGCAGACCGTCGTGTTCAGCAGTGACGGCTACATGGCCGTTTACGCCATCGACCGGATGGCGCTCATGGTCATCATGGGAGACCGGCAGCTGAATGTCGGCCGCCTGCTTTTCGAATGCCGGCCGGTCATCGATCGGATCAGTTCGATACTGGCCGCTTAGTCGTCAAACCAAGAAAGTGAGTTCGATGAACATCGAAAACGCGCTCAAGGAATGCATGTCGATCGCCGGAGCGGTCGGTGTCGCGCTGGTCGATTACGACAGCGGGATGTCGCTCGGCACCAGCGGGGGAGGTGATTGGCTCAATCTGGAGGTCGCGGCGGCGGGGAACACCGATGTCGTCAGGTCGAAGATGAGGGTCATGTCCGCGTTGTCGCTCAACGACAGTATCGAGGACATCCTCATCACGTTGCACCGCCAATATCATTTGATCCGGCTGCTGGATTCCGTGAACGCCAGGAGCTCCCTCTTCTTGTATCTGGTGCTCGATCGGGACCAGGCGAATCTCGCGCTGGCCCGGCACTATCTCAAGCGCATCGAGATGGAGTTGCAGGTCTGAAGACGAACGGGGGAAGCCGGCGATGACCCCGGTCGCGTCCAGTCGCCACGCCCTCGTCGCCGGCTCGGCGCTCATCGGCGGCCTCGGCTCGTCGTTCCCGGCGGGGTTGAAGCTCGTCGGCGATCGACTGGAGTTGCTGTTCGTCATGCCGGACGGCCGCCAGGCCTTGGACGCCGAACCATCGGACCATCCGTTCGTCGCGGTGAAAGAGCGGATCCGGCAGGGTGCCGGTACCGGGATGCCACCACCGCGGTTCTTCCTCGACACCGACGGCAAGTGGACCCGGCTGCACGTGGAATTCGCCGGAGTCGCGGTCCGGGCGGTGATCGTGCTGCCGGACGAGCTGACGGCGCGGGCGATCAACGCACCGTTCCTCGGCCGCTGGCGGGACCAGGTACCCGGTGCCGTGCGGCTCGCGGTGGACGAGTTCGCGCGGATCCTCGCGCGGTGCCGCCATCGGGCAGGGGGACCGGAGCCACTGATCGACCTGGAACTGGACTATGTGCCCGTCCGGGACTTCGAGGCCGTGTTCGCTCGCGCCCACGAGCCGGTCAGGCCGTTCATCGCGCCGGTCCGTCCCGCGTTCAAGATGCGCTGGCACGCGGTGACACCCGCGCAGCGCAAGGCCTTCACCGGTGATCTGATCGACGTCACGTCCGCGGGCCGGTGGCTTCGCCGCAAGCCGACCGCGACGATCATGGGAGTCGAGGTGGAGCTCCCGCCGCGGCACTGGCTCTAGGCCGATCGCGTGTCCGTGAAGGCCTCCTTGCCTACCCTGAGGGTAGTGAAGGAGGCCTTCACGTCCTGCGTCAGGCGGTGACGAGCGACAGGCCGTAGTTCTGCAGGATCTCGTTCACCGGCTGGAACCAGGTCTCGCCGCCGGAACCGCAGTTGCCCCAGCCGCCGGAGGTGACGCCCTGCGCCTGGTCACCGGTGATGAAGGAACCGCCGGAATCGCCGGGTTCGGCGCACACGTTCGTGCGGGTCATCTGGTGGACGGCGCCCTGCGAGTAGTTGACCGTCTCGTTGTGCCCCAGCACGGTGCCGCAGTGCCAGTGCGTCGTCGAACCGGACCGGCACACCGAGGTGCCGACCGGCGCGACCCACGAGCCGCGGACGAGCGCGTCGCTCACGGTGCCCCAGCCGAGGACGACCGGCGCGGTCCACCAGCCGTTGCCGATCCGGATGAACGCGTAATCGTTGCCGGGGAAGGAAGAACCGGCGAAGTTCCCCATCGCCGAGCCGTCCCAGCCGACGACGGAACTGCCCGTGCCGCCGCAGTGGCCGGCGCTGACGAATCCACCGTGGACGCTGAATCCGATCGAGCAGCGGGTGTTCCCGTTGATGTAGTACGGGTCGCCGCCGACGGTGCCCGCCGCGAACGGTTCGGCCTTGGGCGCCGTGACCACCGTGACCGGGCCGGATTTCCTTGCCCTGGCCAGGAAGTCGTCGACGTCGGAACCGTACGCGCCCGGCCGCAGCGCGACCACGACACTGCCGCTGCGCGGGTCGGCGCGCCAGCCGCTGACGGCGGCGGGAGCGGGCCGGGTCTTGGCCGACATGTCGATTTCGGCCTTGGCCGCGTCGAGCCGGGCCGCGCTGATCGCGACCGCGGTGGGGGCGGCACCGGCCTCCCGGACGGCGGGCGCCGCCGCGGGATCGGTCACCCCGACGACGAGTTCGCCGAGCGCCGGATCGAACCAGGCACCGCCGAACGCCGCGCCGGCGGCCCGCTGCGCGGCGGGCAGCACCCGCGAGGCGGTCATTTCCTGGGTGAGCCGGGTCGAGGCCTGCGCGGCGGTGAGCCCCAGGTCCCGCTGCATCGCGGCGATCAGTCCGGGGGAAGCCTGCGCGACCGGGGCGAGGGCGGAGGCGGAAGTGAGACTCGCGGTCAGGACGGCGGCGCCGCCGACTGCCAGGGCGATTCTTCGACGCATGGTCTAGTCCTCCAAGGCCGGGGGAAAGAAACACACTGCCCGCCGAGTGTGCGGCCGACGCTGGGGAAAGGGCGAGGAATGTCCGGTCTTCTGTCCGGAATTCACAAGAGCGAACGCCGGGGGATCACGCCGCTCATCGTCTACTTAGGACGGTCGGTCGAATGGGCCCTCCGCGCGCTCTCACGGCGGTTCCAGTACGTTGCCGGATATGACCGCGTCGCCGGAGGAAGTGCCGGAGCAGGTGCTGCGCACCTCGATCGTCGAGCGGTTGTTCGCTCGTGAGACCGACCCGCGGCCGCTGTTCACGCACCAGGATCACAGTGCCGGTGTGGACACCACGGTCACCTGGACGGAGTTCGTCTCCCGGGTGCGAGTGGTCGCGGGCGCGCTGCGCCTGGTCGCCCGGCCGGGTGACCGCGCCGCCGTGCTCACCGGCCAGGACCTGAATTACCCCTTGGCCTTCTTCGGCGCACTCGCCGCCGGCCTGGTGGCCGTGCCGTTGATGGCACCGGGAAGCCCTTCCCAGCGCGGCAGGCTCGCCGGAGTGCTCGCGGACTGCGGCGCGAAGGTCTGGCTGACCTCTTCGGCCGCTGTCGCGAAGGTGCGCGAAGCCGGCGAGCCGGACCACCTGATCGTGGTCGACAAACTCTCCGGGCCGGGTATCGATCCGCTTCCCGTCGCACCGGAAAGCCCCGCGTATCTGCAGTACACGTCCGGGTCGACCCGGGAGCCCGCCGGTGCCGTGATCCCGCATCGGGCGGTGGCCGCCGCCTGCTGGCAGGCGAGCCGGGCCTACGCCGTCGACGAGGGCACGACGTGCGCCGGCTGGATCCCGTTCTTCCATGACATGGGCCTGATCCAGTTGCTGTGCCTGCCGGTCCACGCGGGAGCGCGATCGGTGTTCATGTCGCCCGCCGAGTTCGTGCACCGTCCGGTGAGATGGCTGCGCCAGCTCGCCGATCACCCGGCCGTGTTCACCGCAGCGCCGAACTTCGCTTTCGACCTCGCCGTCGAAGCCGCCGAAGAAGCGGGAGAGGACCTCGATCTCTCCGACGTCCGGGTCGCGCTCAACGGCGCCGAGCCGATCCGGCCGCGTACGGTCGCCCGCTTCCTGGAGGCCTTCGGCCCGCGTGGGTTCCGAGCTGAAGCCCACCGTCCGTCCTACGGTCTGGCCGAGGCCACTGTGTACGTCGCGAGCGCGGGCGCCGAAGGGCCGCGGAGCGCGGTTTTCGACAGGGAAGCCCTGGCGCAGGGCCAAGCGATCGAGGTTCCGGACGGCCAGGAACTCGTTTCGGTCGGCCGCCCGCTCGGCCAGCGGGTCCGGATCGTCCGCGACGGCGTCGCGCGGCCCGACGGCTTCGCCGGGGAGATCTGGATCCACGGACCGAACGTCGCGTCGGGGTATTGGGGCCGCGGCGACGCCGCCGCGTTCGCGGGCGAACTCGACGGTGCCGGCGGTTGGCTGCGCACCGGTGACCTCGGCGTGTTCCACCGCGGCGACCTCTACATCACGGGCAGGCTCAAGGACCTCATCGTCATCGACGGCCGCAACTTCCACCCGCAGGACATCGAAGCGGTGGCGGGGGAGGCGCATCCGGCGATCCGCCGCGACCGCGTCGCCGCATTCGGCGTCTCGGACGAAATGGGCGAAGGGGCGATGTTGGTAGCCGAATGGGCAAAGAACGCCGAAGCGGATGTCAAAGAAGTGACGAGGATGGTATTGCGCGCGGTGTCACGGGAACATGATCTGACGTTGCGATCTGTCCGTCTGGTTCCCTCCGGTGACCTTCCGCGCACTTCCAGTGGCAAGGTCGCGCGGGCCGCGGCGAGGGCGCGTTATAGTCGGCGCCGTGGGTGATCACCGCGCGGAGGTCGTGAAGGTCGTCAGTGAGACTTTTCGGCTTGATCCCGCCGAAATCGAGTCCGACGCGCCGCTCGAAGAGCTGGGTATCGACTCCAAGGGACGGATAAGACTCCTGTCGGCGCTGGAGATCTACCACGACGTGAGGATCGATTTGGACCAGCTGGACCGGTTCACCGACATCGGGTCGGTGGCCGAAGTGCTCGCAGAGGCACTCGGCGGTAATGCCGACGGATCCGACGAAAGGCGCTGAAAAGAATGAGCGGGGGCTTCACCGCGGCGACCGACGCGCTTTCATCGGCGTCGAAGAACATCGGAAAGCTGACGGAACAGTTGCTCGAAGACAACCCGGATCTGTCGAGTACTCCGGTGAACGCGGCCGGCTTCGGCCAGGCGCACGGCGACCACGCCAAGAAGTACACCGACGGGGTGGCGGCGTTGTGGGCGTCGGTCCAGGGGTACAGCACCACGCTCGGCTCGTTCGGCACGAACCTCGGCACCGCGGGCACGGCCTACGGCACCAACGAGGACGAGCAGAAGGACAAGATCACCAAGACGGGGATGCGCTAGTGGCCGACAAAACCACCTGGACCGACGTCAAGGCCGTTCTCGACGACCCGGCCGTTCCCGCCGACCAGAAGACCAAGCTCATCGGCTCGTGGATGCGGACGCATCCGGCGCCTCCGCCGTGGTCGGCGGACCAGGAGCCGGAGGAAATCAAGAAGAAGCGCGAGGAAGCCGCGAAGTACGCGGCGTCCTACAACGCCATCCCGTTCCTGGCTTCGGACGACGTCGACAAGATCTACGACGACGCGAAGAAGGCCGGTGACCAGGCCAGCTTCACCCAGAATGAAGAGACGAAGGCCGTCGAAGAGGGCGGCAAGAAGCTGGACGGCACCAAGGAGCCCACCGCGGAGGGCGCCGGGACCAAGACGTCGGACGAGATCTTCGACGCCGCCGAGCCCGCGCTCAAGGTCTTCCAGACCTTCGGCTCGCTGTTGGCGAAGGTCCCGGAAGACTGCCGGGGAACCTCTCGCGCGCTCGATTTCGAGAAGGACATCAAGAAGCCGTTCGACGAGCAGCGCGGCATCAGCTTCAAGAACTTCGTCGACGACGCCGCGCACTTCAAGACCGGTTCGAAGACCGTGCAGAAGGCCATCGACGACACCGGTTCCCAGCTGAACACCCTTTACGGGACCTGGACCGGGAAGGCCGCGGACGCTTCGTCGGAGAACTACAACGAGAAGATCCTCCCCAAGGCCAAGAAACTCTCGCAGACACTGGACAACGCGAGCGAAGCGACGCTGCACACCACCGCCACGGTGTTCAAGCTGTGCAAGGGCAAGGCTGACACGGTCGTCGACCTCTACAAGGAGATCGTCGGCAAAGCGGACTTCGCGATGGCGCAGAAGGTCATCGCCATCGCCGCCGGTGAAAAGAGCGGCAAGGAGGATCTCGGCGCGATCGCGGGCTGGATGGACGTCAACTTCGGCTCCAACCTGACCCAGCAGCTGAACAACGACGGCTGCTGCGACGACGACGAGTTCAAGAAGGCGGGCCAGAACCTCGCCAAGCAGTGGATCCAGAACCAGTTCATCCCCGAGATGTGGACCATCATCTACGAGGGTTTCGCCAAGTCCTGCAAGGAAACCAAGGAATTCGTCAACCAGGCCTACGACGAGCTCGACAAGATCATGGGCAAGGTCAAGAACGAGTTCGAAGGCGCGGGTGACAAGGGCGGCGCCGGCGGCGCGGGTGGCACGGGTGGCGGACCCGGCGGCAAGGGCCCGGACTTCACCGGTGGGCAAGGTGGTCCCGGCGGAGGTCCGGGTGGTGGCCCCGGCGGCTCGGGAACCGGCGGCCCCGGTGGCGGAACCGGCGGTGGTCCCGGTGGTTCGGGCAAGGGGCCGGACTTCACGGGCGGCACCGGCGGTGGGCCGGGTGGCGGCCCCGGTGGCGGACCTGGCGGTGGCCCCGAAGGCGGCACCGGCGGTGGCCCCGGATCGGGTGGTTCCGGCCCGGGCGGTGGCACCGGCCCGGCGGCGCAGAAGCCCCCGCCGATCCCGGACGTGAACATCCCCGAGAGCGGAGGATCGCCTGGCGGCGGGCCGGGCGGTGGCCCGGGTGGCGGACCGGACGAGAAGAAGGACCAGACGTCGCCCTCGGGTTCGGCCCCGCCTCCGTCGAACGGCGACGAGCAGAAGGCCGCCGCCGAAGAGGCGAAAAAGCAGGCCGCGGCGGCCGCCGAAAACGCGAAGAAGCAGGCGTCCGAGGCGCTGGGCAAACTGGGCGACGGTCCGACCGGTGGCGACCTCGGCGGTTCGGGCCCGGGTGGCGGCCCCGGCGGTGGCGGCAACACGGACGCCGCGGCCGACGCCAAGGCCGCGGCCGAGAAGGCCAGTGAAGAGGCGAAGAAGCAGGCCTCCGACGCGTTGAACAAGCTGGGCGACGCCCCTGGCGGCATGGGTGACACCGATTCCAAGGATGCCGACGGCAAAGACGGCGACTCGAAGGATGCCGAGAAGGCCGCCGACGAGGCGAAGAAGAAGGCCTCGGATGCCTTGGACAAGCTCGGCGACGAGCTGCCCGGTGAAGACGGCGACAAGCTGACCGGTGACAAACCCGGTGAGGACGGCGACAAGGCCGAGGACGGCGAACGCGAGACCCTCAAGGTCAAGCAGGGCGACAAGACCTTCGAGATGACCGAGCCGGACAAAGACGGCGAGATGGAGATCAAGGTCGGGGACGGTTCCGGACCCGCCAAGGACTTCAAGCTCGACTGGACCGGCGACGGCGACGAGTCCAAGCTGGGCTCCGCTCCCGGCTCGGACGACGGGAAGCCGGACAAGGACGGCGTCCACCGTCCGGGGCCGGACGGCAAGATCCACATCCAGGACGGCGATGTGAAGATCACCGCCGAGCGTCCCGACGGTCCGTCCGGGCCGACGGTCGTCACCGTCGACGACGGCACCGGCAAGCCGACCACGTACACCCTCGGCGAGGAGGACAAGCCCTCGACGGACAAGCCCTCCACGGACAAGGTGCCGCATCCGGCGAATCCCGTCACCGGGACGACGCAACCCGACTCCAAGCCGGCGTTCACCCCGCACGAAGGCGGCGGCGGGACCGCCCCCGACGGGATCCGCGGGAGTGACACCGGTGGTTTCGGCGGCGGTGGCGGTGCTTCGGCACCGTCGATGCCGTCGGTGCCGCCGGTGCCCTTCGAATCCGCGAGCCCGGCGGCCGGCCAGCCGCTGACCGAGGGCGTGCACACCGGCGGTGGAACACATCAGCCGCAGCCGGTGGCGTCGGGTGCCCCGTCCGCTCCGATGAGCGGCCCGGCGGGCCAGTCGTTCGGCGGCGGCGCGATGCCACCGATGGGCGGCATGGGCGGCGGAGCGGGCGGCCAGGGCGGCGGAGACCAGGAACGGACCAACCGCGCGTACCGGATCGAGGGCGAGGTGTTCGACCAGATCAACGAACCCACCGGCCGGATCACCGGTTCGTTGCTGGACGATGAGGATCAGTCGGTCACCCGCAAGCGGTGAACCGGGGCAGGGGAGAACAGATGAGCGCCGAGGACACCGCCGCCATGAGGGCGACGCTGGACGGTCTCGTCCGCGAGCAGTCGGACCGCCGGGCACTGCGGGATCAGCGGGCCGCCGAGATCAAGGCGAGCTCGCAGGAGTTCATGACCAAGCAGGTCCAGACCGCCCAGCGGTACGTCGAACACCGGCGGGAACTGGGGCAGCGCAAGACGAAGTCCGGTTGGAGCACCGACCGGTCGCACGCGCGGCCGGGGAACGCGTCAGCGTTCGAAGACGACTCCGTGGACATGGCGGCTCCGTTCGGCTCGGAGCCGCCCCCCGCCCCCACCGGACGCGACATGCCTCGGCGCGCTCCCCGCGCCCGCCCGGCACCGGCCGACGACGAGGACGACGCCTTCCTCAACAACCGTTGGCGTGACTGACTTCGCGCCGTCAGACGACCAGGCCGAGCGCCAGCACGATCGGGAGCGAGATCACCGACGCCAGTGACATGGCGACGGTGTGGGTCTTGAACGTGCCCCGGGTGCTCAGCCCGAGCAAGGATTGGAACATCCAGAAGAAGTTGCTGCTCACGTGAGGAAGGAACAGCGCGCCCGAGCAGGCGGCGAGGGCGACCAGCACCACCGGGACGCCGAGTGAGCCCGCGATCGGCGCGAGGATGCCCGCCGCGGTGATCGCGGAGATCGAGATGGATCCCATCGCGATGTGCAGGACGGCGGCGATCAGCCACACGAGTACCAAGGGTGGCAGGAAACCGGTGCCGAACGAACTCGCCAGCACATCGCGCAGCCCCGACTTCCCGATCACTTCGGCGACGGAGCCGGAGAGACCGGACAGCACGAGAATGGGGCCGGCCATCGCCAGCGCCTTGCCGACGGCGGCGTTGACCTCGTGCCGGGGCAGGACGCGCCGGGCGAGCAGATGCGCGAGACCGGCGCCGAGCGCCATGGCGATCACCGGCTCGCTCAGCAGCGACACGGGTCCCAGCGGGAAACGGAAGGCGTCCGCGAGCGCGCCGAGGGCGATCAACGACAGGGTCAGCAGCACCGGGGAGACGGACAGCGAGAGCGGCAGTTGCCGGGCGGCAGTGGTGGTGACCGTCGCTTCGCCGCCGGTATCGGCCTTGAGCTCGTCTGCGGCCGGATTCCACCGGAGCGTCCGGCGCAGCAGCACGGTGAAGACCAGCGTCGTGAGCACGGCGGTCGGAAGGCCGACGGCCAGTCCGAACAGGAACATCTCGCCGAGCGGCACCCGGAGGAGCCCCGCGACGGCCAGGGCCGCCACGCCGGGGACGACGAACACGAGCCCGACCTCGATCCCCGCGGTCAGCGCGCCGCCCATGAGCGCGACACCCCTCGGCCCCAGCCTGCCGCCGAGACGCCGGGCCAACGGCGCGGTGAGCACCAGGACGACGTCGGAGTAGATCGACGTGAACACGGTCGACAGCGAGACCGCGAACACCATCGGCACCCGCTTCTCCCCGAAGACACCCAAGAGCCGTTCGAGGACGCGATGCAGGGTGTTCATGGCCGTGAGCAGTGAACCGATGACGACCCCGAAGGTGATGAGCATGCCGATCTCGGCCATCACGTCACCGAATCCGGCGGCGAGCGCTTCGGTCGTGCCGCCCACCCCGAGCCCCGTGGCGAGCCCCAGATAGGTGGCGCCGATCAGCAGGCCGAAGATCGGGGGCGTCTTGAGCCAGGTGATCATCACGACGATGCCCACGATGGCGATGCCGGTGTGGGCAAGGAGCCAGGCATCGGACACGGCGCCCTCCTCGGGATCCGGGACGGCGCCGGTGCCGTCCCTCGTAGCGACCCAGTAAGCCCTTCGGGTGGCTCGCCGGTCCAAGACCGGGTAGCTGGCAAGGTGATAGGCCTCGGCTATCGACCACAAGGAGGCCGGAGTGGATGCCCGTCAGCTGAAGTACTTCCTGGCCGTCGTCGACGCCGGAAGCGTCCACCGGGCCGCTGAACTGCTCTTCGTCGCCCAGCCGTCGGTTTCCCAGGCGTTGCGCACGCTCGAGCGGGACCTCGGGAGTCTCCTGTTCCACCGGACCGGCCGTCGCCTGGTGCTGACCGCCGCGGGGCACGCGCTCGTCCCGCCCGCGCGGGAGGTCATGCGCGGGCTGGAGCTCGCCAGGGCGACGGTCGAGGCCGTCGACGGTCTTCTCGGCGGGGAACTGGTCATCGCCTCGATGCCGTCGCAGTCGGTCAGCCCGCTCACCGACTTGATCGCCGCCTTCGCCGCCGCCAATCCGCTGGTGCGGATCTCCGTCCGCGCGGCGAGCACACCCGCCGACGTCGGGAAGATGCTCACGACCGGCGACGCCGAACTCGGCGTGGTCGCGGCCTCGCCGGCGGCTTCGGCGCTGCCCGGCCTCGAAGCGCTGCACCTGGAGACCCAGCGCTTCGCCTTACTCGCCCGCGACGAGGCGGCGCTTCCCGCCGCGGACCCGGTCCGCCCCGCCGAGCTCGCCGGGGCCGCGCTCATCGTCGGCCAGCAAGGCACGGGAATGCGTCGTGTGGCGGACGCCGTGCTTCGTGAAGCTCCCGGCAGCCGGTTCGCCGTCGAGGTGGAACACCGGGAAGCCGTCCTGCCCCTCGTCCTCGCCGGCGTCGGCATCGCGGTGGTCAGCGATTCCTGGCGCGCGCTGGCGAACGCGGCGGGCGCCGCCGTGCGGGCGCTGGACTGCCCCGATTCCCTGGCGGTGTCGTTGGTGCACAGGCCGGGGCGACTGAGCCCCGCCGCGGCGGCTTTCCACGGGTTGGCGGCATCCGGCTGATTCAGGCGTCTCGCCGGCCGATGGCGGCCAGTCCGGCGTAGGTCGCGGCCGTCACCCACACGGCCATCGCGATGAGCGCGCCGAGCGGAGACAGCTGGGCCTCCGCGCCGCTGAGCTGTCCCGCCAGTTCCGAGGGCAGGACCGCGGTGATCCGGTCGTTCCATGGCGCGGGCAGCAACATCTGCGAAGCCATCGGCAAGACGAAGAGCACGACGGCCATGGTGACCAAGGTTCCGGCCGTGGATCTGATCATCGTCGCGAGGCCGAGCGCGATCAGGGCGACCACCGTCATGAGCAAGCCCTCGGCCAGTACCACCGGCAACCCGGTGCCCACCGAGGTCAGTGACCCGATCGGCCGGTCGCCGATCACCAGCCTGCTCATGAAGAGCGTCGCCACCGCGACCGCTTCGCCCGTGATCAGGCTTGTCACGGCGACGACCGTGACCTTCGCCAGCAGGAGTCTCCGTCGCACGGGAACCGCGATCAGGCTGGTGCGGATCATCCCGGTGGAGTACTCGGACGTCGCGGTAAGGATCCCGAACGTCATCAGGCACAGCCGCACGACGGTGAGGACGGAGGTCCCGTCACCGAGGCCGCCGAAATGCGATCGCTCGTCCGGGGTGGCCGAATCCCAGGCGCCCGCGGAGATCAGGGCCATCAGGCCGCCGACCAAGACGGCCGCGGCCGAGAAGCCGAGCAGAGTGCGGGTCGAGCGGATCGATCTCGCTTTGATGGTCTCCGAGGCGATGACGTCGATCACGAGGTCTTCCTTCCGGCGCGGTATTCGGTGCTGTCGTCGGTGAGCTTGAGGTAGGCGTCTTCGAGGGAGTCGCTGCGCGGTGTGAGCTCATGCACGGCGATGTGGTGCCGTACGGCGACGTCGCCGATCGTCACGGCATCGATTCCTTGTACCGCAAGGCTTCCGTCGGAATGACGGGTGACGGCCGCGCCCGCCGCGCGCAGCAGGCCGGCCAGTTCGGCCTCGTTCGGAGTGCGCACCAGCACGTCGCGCCGGAACCGTCCGGCGAGTTCGGGCATCGAGGCCTGCGCGATCAGCCTGCCCCGCCCGATGATCACGATGTGGTCGGCGGTGAGCTCCATTTCGCTCATGAGATGGCTGGAGACGAGGACGGTCCTGCCTTCGGTCGCCAGCGAGCGCATGAGGTCGCGGATCCACCGGATCCCTTCCGGATCGAGACCGTTGCCCGGTTCGTCGAAGAGGAGGATCCCGGGATCGCCGAGCAAGGCGGCGGCGATCCCGAGCCGTTGTCTCATCCCGAGCGAGAAACCGCCGATCCGCTTGCCCGCGACGGCGGTGAGGCCGACCCGGTCCAGCACCGTGTGCACTCTCGGCTTGTCGATGCCGTTGCTGCGGGCCAGGCAGTGAAGGTGGTCGAAGGCGCGACGCCCGCCGTGGACGGCGCCCGCGTCGAGCAGCGCGCCGACGTGGTGCAGCGGGCGCTCGATGGCCGCGTAACGCCTGCCGTTGATCAACGCCTCGCCGGAGGTCGGGCTGTCGAGGCCGAGAACGGCCCGCATGGTGGTGGACTTGCCCGCCCCGTTGGGGCCGAGGAAACCGGTCACGTAGCCGGGATCGACCCGGAAGGACAGGTTGTCCACGGCGACCGCGGGGCCGTAGCGCTTGGTCAATTCCCTGAGCTCGATCATGCCGGAAATGCTGGCCCGCCAACGCGATCGGCGAATCGGACCGAGGGTCCACCCGGTGGCTCGTCCCACAGTCGGGATCGGGCGGTGAAGTCCCACCATGGGTTGATAGGCGCAGCCTCTCAACGCGGCAGCAACTGGGTCTTGGACGCGCGGCACCGGCCCGACGTCCACTGGACCCATGACCAGTTACCGCATCGCGCTCATCCCCGGCGACGGCATCGGCACCGAGGTCCTGCCGCCCGCCCAGGCAGTGCTCGCCGCCGTCGGCAAGCGGCACGGGATCGAATTCCGCTACGACTCCTTCGACTGGTCCTGCGAGCGCTACCTCGCCGAGGGCGCGATGATGCCGTCCGACGGGCTCGACCGGATCCGGCGGCACGACGCCGTGCTGCTCGGCGCGGTCGGCTGGCCAGGGGTGCCGGATCACGTGTCGTTGTGGGGGTTGCTGATCCCCATCCGGCGCGGCTTCCGGCAGTACGTCAACCTCCGGCCGGTCAAGGTGCTCGACGGGGTGCCGAGCCCGTTGCGCGGTGCCGGAGACGTCGACCTCGTCGTGGTACGGGAGAACGTCGAGGGCGAGTACTCCGAGATCGGCGGGCGGCTCGGCCGGGGCACCGAAGACGAGCTGGCCGTGCAGGAGGCGGTGTTCACCCGCAAGGGGGTCACGCGCGTCGTCGAGTACGCCTACACGCTGGCCGAGACCCGTCGAAACCACGTGACTTCGGCGACGAAGAGCAACGGGATCGTCCACACGATGCCGTTCTGGGACGAACTGGTGGAAGAGGTGGCGGGGCGGCACCAGGACGTGCGCACGGACAAGGAACACATCGACGCGCTCGCCGCGAAGCTCGTCCTGGCGCCCGAACGGTTCGACGTGATCGTCGGTTCCAACCTCTTCGGGGACATCCTGAGCGATCTGGCGGCCGCGGTGGCCGGGAGCATCGGTGTCGCCCCGGCCGCGAACCTCAACCCGGAACGGGAATTCCCGTCGATGTTCGAGCCGGTGCACGGCTCCGCTCCCGACATCGCCGGGCAGGGCAAGGCGAATCCGTTGGGCGCCTTGTGGTCCGCGGCCATGATGCTCGACCACTTGGGACACCACGAAGCGAGTGAGGAACTGCTGGCCGCCGCTTTCGGCGCGCTGGCCGACGGCGTCGCCACCGTCGATCTCGGCGGGACGGCCGACACCGCCGGGTACACGCGGGCGGTGCTGGACCGGGTGGGCGTTGTCGTGAGCTGATCGGGCACCCGGATCACGAGCGGTGCCAGGCGATCCCGCGATAAGTGGAGCTGGCCGCGGCGAAGCCGTAACCGATGATGACGGTGCCGCTCGCGTTGATGTGCTGGGCCACGATCGCCGTGAGCCCGTGAGGTGACGGGAGCGGGAAGGGTTTCCCGTCCGCGTCCCAACGAACCGGCCGCACCGTCCCCTGGCTGACGGATTCGCCGACGACCGTCCCGGCTTCGTCGATGTCGAAACACGTGCTGGCGACGTCCGAAGGCAAGGGCCGCAGCACGGTGGGGCGACCGTCGGGCTCCCAGCGCGCGCAGATGCCGTGCCGGTCCGGGGTCATGCCCCAGCCGATCGCGACACCGCGCCCGGTGATCCGGACGACCTGTCCCGCGGAGAACTCCGGTTCACCGGTCAGCAGGACGGTACCGCCGTCGCGGTTCCACACGACCCCGTCGCCGAGGATGGCGCCGGAGTCGGTGATCCCGCACGCCGTCGCGCGGCGGGGCGGGGGCAGTTTGCCGATCTTTCCCGAGGACGTCCAGCGCACCGCGGTCCGGACGCCCATGCCGTTCTTGGCCGATCCGACGACCTCGTCCAGCCCGTTCAGATCGTGCCCTTGCGTCTCGCCGTCGCCGGGAAGGGTGCCGAGTTCGACGGCTTCACCGCCGGGACTCCAGCGCAGTGCCCGCCACCGGTAGCCCGGCCACATCACGTTCCCCAGCACCGATCCGCGTTCGTTCACCCGGCACGCCGTGCCGGAGACCACGCCGTCGGGGAGTTCGAGAGCGCGCGTCCGGCCGTCGGGCAGCCAGCACACGGGCCGGAGGTGCTCGCCGACGTAGAGCGAGCCCGCGACCATCCCCGCGGCGTTGACGCTGACGGCGCGGCCGCCGGAACAGCCGTCGAGGACAGGCAGCGGAGTGGGGCTGCCGTCGCCGTCCCACCACACCGGCCGGGAACCCGACTCGCCCACGATCGTCCCAGCGTCGTTGACGCAGTACGCGCCGGTGCCCTCGCCGTCGGAGAGCGGCCGTAGGTCGACCGCCGTGAAGCCGGGTCCCTCGGGCATCGGATCGGGCACGAGTGGGCAGCCTAGTGCGAGAGCGCACGCGATGGGGAAACTTGCACTGACCGGGTGACAGGGCGCTCCACAATGGACCTGCCTACGGGGTCAGCACGATCCTGCCGAAGACCTCGCCGTCGTCCATCTTCCGGTGCGCCAGAACGGCTTTCTCCAGCGGCAGCAGTTCGTGCACCACGGACCGCAGCTCACCGCGCGCCGCCGCGGCGAACTGGTCCGCGGTCGCCGCCAGCCGATCGGCCTCGGGGATCGAGTCCGCGCTGAAGGCGGCGAACGACAGGGACTTCCGGAAGGTCGCCATCAGCTTCGCGCCGAAGTCCGCGGGTGGCATTCCCGCGACCACGCCGATGGCGACCATGCGGCCGTTCGGGTTCATCCTGTCGAAGAAGGAAGGCATGTCCACTCCGGACACGATGTCGATGATGACGTCGTAACCCGCCGGGCCGTCGCCCGCGCCGGAGCGGTCGAGGACGTGGGTCGCGCCCAGCTCGCGCAGACGGTCGCCGCGTTCGGCCGAGGACGTCGTGACCGCAACGGCGCTCGCGCCACCGCTCGCCGCGAGCTGGACCGTCATGATCCCGATGCTGCCCGCCGCCCCGCGTACCAGCACCGATTCGCCCGCCGCGAAAGGGGCGTGGGCGAGCGCGAACCGGGCCACCATGCCGGAGGTCCCGAGTGCCACCGCGTCGGCGGCGGGCAGGTTTTCGGGGAGGGGCACGATCTTCTCGGCCGGGATGGCGACCTGTTCGACGTAGCCGCCGCCTTCGCCGGTGAACGCCCAGACGCGCCGCCCGATCCAGGCCGGATCGATGTCGTCGCCGACCGCGGTGACCGTGCCCGCCACCTCGTTGCCGGGGATGTGCCCCTCCTGGAAGCCGAACCCGGCGAGGGCGCCGCTCCGGATCACGGTGTCGACGCCGCCGACGCCGATCGCTTCCACGCCGATCAGCACTTCTCCGGCGGCGGGGACGGGGGTGGGGAGGTCGATCACGGCAAGGCCCTCGGGGGCGCCGAACGTCCGGATCTCGACTGCTCGCATTTTCGGTCTCCTGATCGTCGATCACTGTCGCGGCGGACGTTAACGGACGCCCCCGTCCGTTTTGGCTAAAGTGAGAGTGGTGACCGATCATTTGCCTCGGATCCCGCGCTCCGACGCGCTGGACAACCGTGAACGCATCCTCGAAGCGGCCCGCGCGCTGTTCGCCACCGAGGGCCTGAACGTGCCGCTGCGGGAAGTCGCGCGCCGCGCCGAAGTCGGTCCCGCCACGCTGTACCGGCACTTCCCGACCAAGGAGATCCTGGCGACGGAGGCCTTCGCCGACCAGATGCGCACCTGCCAGCTCGTCGTCGACGAGGGGCTCGCCGACCCGGATCCCTGGCGCGGCTTCTGTTCCGTGATCGAGAAGATCTGCGAGCTGCATTCGCGCGACCGGGGTTTCACGGCCGCCTTCGTGTCGGCCTTCCCCAAGGCGGTGGACTTCACCGCGGACCGTGATCACGCGCTCAAGGCGATCGCCGAGCTGGCGGGCCGGGCCAAGGACACCGGGAAGCTGCGCCCCGACTTCGTCATCGACGACCTGATCCTCATGCTCATGGCCAACAACGGGATCCAGGCCGCTTCGGCGGCCGCGCGGGTGGCGGCGTCCCGGCGGTTCGCCGCGCTCGTGATCCAGGCCTTCCGTACCGTGCCGGAACGGGCGCCGCTGCCACCGGTGGCGCGGCTCGCCCTCGTGCTGCCGGGCATGGGCCGCTGAAAGCCACCGACAGGTGAAACCCTGAGAAGACCCTGTCCTCCGTTGGTACCACAGGGGGAGGCGACGTCGTCCTCCAAGCCGATGCCCGGTGCACCGTGAACTTCGTAGTTTTGCCGGTATGAAACGAACTTCAGTGGTCATCGCCGCACTTTGCGCGGCAACGCTCGTTTCCCCGGCCGTCGCGTCCGCGGCGCCATCCCTGCAGCGGACACTGCAGCGCGACGCCGACACGCTCGTGGCGAACGGTTCACCCGGTGCCCTCGTGGAGTTGAGCACCGGCAACGGCGGTGTCAAGGTACGCAGCGGCCACGGCGACCTGCGGACCAGGACCCCGGTGCCCTGGAACGGTCACTTCCGGATCGCCAGTTTCAGCAAGACCTTCCTGTCCGCGACGATGCTCCAGCTCGTCGGCGAGGGACGGCTTTCCCTGGAGGACACCGTGGACCGGTGGCTGCCGGGGGTGGTGAGCGGGAACGGCAACGACGGCAAGGCCATCACCGTCCGGCAGTTGCTGCAGCACACCAGCGGCCTGCACGACTACATGGCGGAGCTCGACCTCTTCACCGAGAAAGGCTTCCTGCGTCACCGGTTCGACGAACTCAGCGCGTCCGAGGCGGTGAAGCTGGCGGTCGGCAAACCGCCGGAGTTCGAGCCGGGAACGAGCTGGGGATACTCCAACACCAACTACGTGCTCGCCGGGCTGGTGACCGAGAAGGTCACCGGCCGGGACTGGCGGCAGGAGATCGTCGAGCGGATCGTCCGTCCGCTGGATCTGCGCGAGACCACCCTGCCCCACACGTCGCCGTTCCTTCCCGCCCCGTACGCGCGGGGCTACGACCGGTTCGTCGTCGAGGGTTCGAACCCGCCGCGGCTCGGACGGCGGGTGGACGTGACGCTGATGAATCCGTCGATGGGCGGGGGAGCGGACGGATCGATCAACAGCACCACGGAGGACGGCAACAAGTTCCTGCGGGCGTTGCTGGGCGGCAAGGTGCTCGAACCCGCTCTGCTGGCCGAAATGAAGAAGACCGTGCCCGCGCCGGGACTCGGCGAGTACGGCCTCGGCCTCGCGAAGGCGAAGGCGTCCTGCGGTGAGTACTGGAACCACGGCGGCGCGCTGCCCGGATACCTGACGGGCAACGGCGTGACCGAGGACGGCAAACGCAGCGTGATGGTTTCGCTGAACACCCTCACGCCGTACAACCCCGGCGCCGAACTCCCGGCGGGGAACCCGCTGGACCCGGTGATCGACCACGCTCTCTGCGGTCGCGGCTGATCCGCCTCGTGAGTGGTGAGGACCGGGACCAACCGTCCTCACCACTCACGAGCCCCAGGATCTCGCGGCCTCCACCAGCGCCATGACGCATTCGGCGACGGCCGGCCGCGTTTCGCCCCGAGGTTGCACGGCGTAGAGCTGCCGGTGCAGGACCGGTTCGAGCGGCGCGTACGCCACGGTCGGCGGCGCGATCGTGGTGGCCATACTCGGCACGAGCGTGACCGCGCCGAACCCGGCGACGACGGCGAACTGCGTCCCGAAGCCGCTGACCGTATGCCGCACGATCGGTTCGATCCCGCGTTCGCGCAGGGTCTGGCGGAGCCAGGCGTTCGCCAGGGTGGGCCGCGCCCAGGCGACCCAGATCTCCTCCGCGAGGTCTTCGGCGCGGACCGAATCCGCCTCCGCCAGCGGATGTCCGGCCGGGAGCGCGATCATCGCCGAGTCGTCGCGCAGCTCGGTCCAGCGGGTGGCGGGCGGCCGGGTGAGCGGCAGGTTCTCCCAGCTCTCGACGACCACGACGTCGAAGACACCGTCGGTCAGCGCGGGAAGGGCCACTTCGGGTTCGACCTCGTGCAGCCGCGCCTCGATGCCGGGGTGGCGGACGGCGAGGCCGGTGAGGGCGGGCGTGATGAACGTGTGCACCCCGGAGGGAATGGCGCCGATCTCGACGACGCCGGTCGTCTCGCCGGTGAGGGAGTCCAGATCCGCCCGCGCGGCGCGGAGTTCGGCGAGCACCCGGTCCGAACGCTGCGCCAGCAGCAGCCCCGCCGGGGTGAGCCGCACGCCGCGCCCGTGGCGGACGAGCAGCGCGGTGCCCGCCTCGCGCTCCAGTTTGGTCAGCTGCTGGGAGATCGCCGACGGCGTCACGTGCAGCAGCTCGGCCGCCGCGGCGAGCGATCCCCGCCGCCACACCGCGTGCAGCATCCGCAGCCGTTCCACATTGGACAGATCGCCACTCATTAGCCGAGCTTAACCCTCGGGGTAAGAGGATCTCGCTGGTCCTCCCCGCCACCGTGCGATCGAATCAAAACCATGGCCCACCAAAGAGTTCTCACCGATCCGCGGGCGCAAGGAGTCCTCGGAGCCCTCGCGATCGCCTTGTCCGCCCCGCTCGTCGCGCTGTCCGGGGTCAGCTCGACGACGGCGACGTTCTTCCGCTGCCTGTTCGCGTTGCCGATCCTCGTGCTGCTGGCCCGGACGCGGGAGCGCGGGCACCGTCCCACCCCGGCCGCGCGGCGTCGGCACGTGCTGGCCGGCGTCCTGCTCGGGATCGACATGGTCCTGTGGAGCGAAGCGATCTTCTCCGTCGGGGCGGGCGTCGCCACGGCGCTCGTGAACGTCCAGGTGGTGCTCGTCCCGCTCGCCGGGCTGCTGTGGTTCGGCGAACGGCCGTCGCGGCTGTTCTGGCTGTCGATCCCGGTCATGCTGGCGGGAACGGCACTCGCCGGGGGACTGGCGGACGGCGGCACCGCGGGCAGCGATCCCTGGTACGGCACCGTCATGGCGATGCTCGCGGGTGTGGCCTACGCCGGTTACCTCGTCCTGCTGCGCCGCGCCGGGACCGAAGGCGGCGGTCATACGACGATGCTCGCCACGGCGACCGCGGCTTCCGCGAGCGTGGGCGGAGTTTCGGGGCTGCTGGCGGGAAATCTCGACGTCACGCCGTCCGCTTCGGCGCTGCTGTGGCTGCTCGCGCTGGCCGTGACGGCGCAGGTGCTCGGCTGGCTCCTGATCGGGAAGGCCCTGTCCGCGCTCCCCGCGAGCGGCGGGTCCGCCGTGCTGATGCTGCAACCCGCCGCCGCGATCCTGTTCGGGGCCGTCCTGCTCGGTCAGTGGCCGACACCGCTGCAGCTGGCGGGCTGTGCGCTCGTCGTCGCCGCGGTGGGGGCCGTCTCGTTCCTCGGCCGGTCGTCAGGGAACCACCAGCACCGGCCAGTGCCCGGTCCTGATGAGCTTGGTCGCGACCGACCCCGCGAACCGGTGACCGGCCTTCTGTGACGCGTCGACCACGACGGTGTCGACGTGGCTGCGGTCGGCGGTGTCGCGGAGCGCGGTGTACGGATCGCCGAAGGTCTTCAGGAAGCTGACCGGCACTTCGAGCTCCTCGGCCGCCGCGCGCATCTGCTCGCGGATCTCTTCGTAGAGCTGCACCGCCGTGTCGTGTTCCACCGTCGCCGCGATCGCGGGACCGAGGGCCGGACGGCAGACGAAGGCGACGATCAGCCTGCCGCCCTCGCGCCGGGCCATGCCGAAGGCGAAGGCGGCCGCCCGCATCGCCGTGTCGGAGCCGTCGACCCCGGCCAGGATGGCCCGCCCCGTGTGGTGCCGGGGCGGGCCGAAACGCTCCACAGTGGACTCGAAGGCCCCGTTCATCGCGCGCCTACCGCGCGACCGGGTCGGACGCCGGGGCTTCCGTCTCCACGTCGAGCGTGGTGCGCAAGGTGAGCGGCTTGAGCAGCAGCGCCGCGATCACGCCCACGACGCCGACCGCCGCGGAGATCAGGAAGATGTGCGCGGTCGCGTCGCCGTACACGGTGTGCACGATCGTCTGGACCTCCGGCGGCAGCGCCTTGAGGTTCAGCGCGCTGACGCTGCCCGTCGACGCCTGACCCGCCGGCACGTGCAGTGCGGTGGACAGGTCGGCGGTGACCCGGTTCGCGAGGACCGCGCCCAGCACCGAGACCCCGATGGTGCCGCCGAGCGAGCGGAAGAACGTCACCGAGGCGCTGGCCGCGCCCAGATCCCGCAGCGGCACGGTGTTCTGCACGGCGAGGACGAGGTTCTGCATCGTCATGCCGACACCGATGCCGACGACCGCCATCGCGATGCCGACCAGCCACAGCGGCGAGGCGTGATCGACGGTGCCCAGCCCGAGGAAGCCGATCACCAGGGTGATCGTGCCCGCCACGATGTACGGCTTCATCCGCCCGGTGCGGCTGATCAGGCGTCCGGACACGGTCGAGGAGACGAGCACGCCGCCCATGAGCGGAATGGTCAGCAGACCGGCTTCGGTGGGGGAGTAGCCGCGGCCGATCTGGAAGTACTGGCCGAGGAACACCGCGCCGCCGAACATCGCCATCCCGACCGCGAGGCTCGCGATGATCGCCAGCGCCGGGGTGCGCTGAGTGATGATGTGCAACGGGACGACGGGTTCGCGGACCTTCCGTTCCACCAGAACGGCGAGGACGAGGAGCACGACACCGCCGGCCACCATGACGGCCGTCTGCCAGGACAGCCAGTCGAAGCCGTTGCCCACGAACGAGACCCAGATCAGCAGGACACTCACGCCCGCGGCGATGAGCCCGGCGCCGAGGTAGTCGACCTGGACGTTCTCCCGGCGCACGGTCTCCAGCTTCAGGGTCCGCTGCAGCACGAGGAACGCCGCCACCGCGATCGGCACGCCGACGAAGAAGCACCAGCGCCAGCCCAGCCAGGGCACGTCCACGATCAGGCCGCCGAGCAGTGGGCCGCCGACCGTGGCGACCGCCATGACCGCGCCGAGGTAACCGTTGTAGCGGCCGCGTTCACGCGGCGGGATGATCGCGGCGATCACGACCTGCACGAGTGCCTGCAGGCCGCCGACGCCGATGCCCTGGAACGCGCGGGCGGCGATCAGCTGTCCGGTGTTCTGGCTGAACCCGCTGATCGTCGACCCGATCACGAAGATCACGATCGCGATCTGCACCAGCGTCTTCTTGTTGAACAGGTCGGCGAGTTTGCCCCAGATCGGCGTGGTGGCCGTCGCCGCCAGCAGGGTGGCCGTGACCACCCACGTGTACTGCGTCTGCGTGCCGTTCAGCGAGCCGATGATCAGCGGCAGGGCGGTCGACACGACCGTCGAGCTGATCATCGCCACGAGCAGCGCGAGCAGCAGACCGGACAGCGATTCGAGCACCTGGCGGTGCCCCATCGCCCCGGACGGTGCCTCCGCCGTCGTTCCCTCGGTCTTCATGGCGTCCTTTCGAGCGGCGATTGTTGCTCATTGTGCAAACTTGCACAGTGAGCACTTTATTCCCCTCGCTACGCTGTCCAGGTGGACACCCTCGACACGCTCCGCACCCGCAAGAAGGCGGCGACGCGGCAATCGCTGCACGAGGCCGCGCTCCGGCTGGCGATGGAGCACGGTCTCGACGGGGTGACCGTCGAGGACATCGCCGACGCCGTGGGCGTGTCCCGGCGGACCTTCTCGAACTACTTCGCGAACAAAGAGGACGCGATCCTGCACGCCGACCGCGAGCGCACCGGGCTGCTGGTGTCGCTGGTCGAAGGCAGGCCGCCCGGTGAGAAGCCGTGGCAGGCGCTGCGCGCGGCGTGCCGGGAGCTGTACCGGGCGCACCCCGTCCCGGATCGTGAGTGGGTGGCGCAGCTACGGCTGCTGCGGCGGCATCCGTCACTGCTCGCGCGGCAGGCCGGCGATCAGTTCGCCCTCGAACGCGACCTGATCGCGGTACTGCTCGCCAGGGGGCACGGCCTCGATCAGGAACTGGCCAGGCTCACCGCGGCGACCTTCCTCGCCACGTTGCGCACGGGAAACGTGCTGTGGCTGGAAGGTCCCGAGGAGCAGCCGCTCCCCGAACTGGTCGACCGGTTGCTGGGCCGCGTTCAGCTCCGGTGACCGATGGCGTACGCGGTCGTCACCACGGTGGTGGCCGCGCGGACGAAGGCGGCGACGGCCGGTGAGCGGGAGTCCTGTGGCCACATCACGGCGAGTGTCGTGGGCTCCACGTCTTCGACGGGCAAGTACGTGATCCCCGCCCTGCGGTAGCGATCCGCCACCGAGACCGGCAGGAAGCACACGATGGCTCCGAGTTCGACCAGTTTGAAGATCTGAGTCAGGTCCGAGACGGGACCATGGGGCGCCGCGGTGGCGGGTGGTCCGGCCGTAGGGCCCTGATCGGCAGGCGCGCCGTCGGGAAGGAGACGGCCTTCGAGATCCGCCAGGGTCAGCCGCGACCTGGCCGCCAGCGGGTCGTTCGCCGCCAGCGCCACCAGCCGGGGTTCGGTCAGCAACTGAATGTGGCGGCCAGGTGGTCGCAGGTCCGTGAAGGCCTCCTTCCCTACTCTGAAGGTAGGGAAGGAGGCCTTCACGGACTTGCAGGGGCGAGCAAGCGCGGCGGTGGCCTGCTGGGGCACCTCTCGTGAGTGGTAAGTGTCGTTCTAACGACACTTACCACTCACGACCACCGGGCTACGCGTTCACGGTGTCGACGAGCAGCTTCGCGGCCACCGTTGCCCCATCGGTCCGGATCGTGTCCGCCACGGCCTTCGCCCGCGCGCCGGTTTCGGGGGACAGGGCCGCCGTCAGCGTGGCGGTCAGGGAATCGACGGTCGGCTCCGGATCCTGGTGCGCCACACCGATTCCCAGCTCGTCCACCCGCTTCGCCCAGAACGGCTGGTCCGCGATCCGGGGAACGACCACCTGGGGCGCGCCCGCCCGGGCGGCCGTCGTCGTGGTGCCCGCGCCACCGTGGTGCACGACGGCGGCCACCCGGCGGAAGAGCGCCTGCTGATTGACTTCGCCGACGACGAAACAGTCGTCGGCGTCGTCGATCGACGCCAGGCCCGCCCACCCGCGGGCGAGCAGGATCCGCCGTCCCAGCGCGCGGGCGGACTCGATGGCCACCCGGGCGATGTCCTTCGGCGCGTACGCGGCCATGCTGCCGAAGCCCACGTACACCGGCGGCTCGCCGGACTCGAGGAAGTCCTCCAGCTCGTCCGGGAGCGGCCGGTCGTCGGGCCGGATCCACGCTCCCGTCGGGACGAGGTCGAGGTCCGTCATCCCCTCCGACGGGCACAGCACCGTGTCCGCCGCCAGCCACGGCGAGCCGGTGAAGACGTGATCGCGGACGTTGTCCACCGGCGGCAGCCCGATCGCCGCGCGGTGGCTGTTGAGCGCCCCGCCGTACAGGGCGTTGACGCGTTCGGCGTCCTGTCGCCACAGCACCCGGTTGTCGGTCTCGCCCTCCGGGGACGGCGTGCCCGGCCGCATCCCCGGGGCGAAATGCCGCGACGGCAGCCCGAAGGTGTGGAAACACGCGTACACGTAAGGAATTCCCAGTTTCTCGGCGACATCCCGCGCGCCGGCGGGCAGGAGACCGGTCGCCAGGATCGCGTCGCAGCCTTCTTCCGCCGCGGCGGAAAGCGTTTCGAACCGGGCGGCCACCAGCGCCGGGGCGAGCTTCAGCGCGTCTTCCCCCGTCGGCGGTTTCGGCCCGGCGACCACCGAGTGCACCGTCGGGCCGAGCGGTACCAGGGGCACCCCGGCCTGCTTCAGCAATTTCACGAATTCCTCGTCCGGAGGCGCGCACACCAGCGCCTCCACACCGAGTTCCCGCAATTCCACCGCGAGCCCCACCAAGGGTTCGACATCTCCGCGTGACCCCCACGTCGTCAGCAAAACACGCACTTAGCGACTCCCATTTCCGCAGATTCCGGCCTTCGGCGGGCAATTCTGGGGGATGACCGGGGCCTTGCCGCAAGCCCCCATGTCCGCTATAAGTTGAAGGGGGCGGGGAAATGGTCCCTCTTTCGTCCACTCTGGACGGGGTTCTCAGATCGAGCCGGTGCGCAGCGCGAAGGCGACGGCGTGCGTGCGGTTGTGCAGGCCGTACCGCGACATCACCCGATGGAGGACGTTCTTCACCGTGCTCTCCGAATAGGCCAGTTTGGCCGCGATCTCTTCCGTGCCATGGCCGTCGGCCAGCAGCCGGAGCACCTCACGTTCCCGGTCGGACAGCCCGGACAAGGCGAGGCCGTTGGGGACCAGCAGGTCTTCCTGGATCCGTTCGAGCTGGGAGAGCAGGCTGCCCTGCAGACGCGGCGGCAGCGCGCCCGCGCCCTGGCTGACCGCGAGGATCGTCCGCACGAGGTGCTCGCCGTCGAGGTCGCGTCGCGGCAGCAGGGCGGCCATACCGCATTCGATCGCGGTCATCAGGACCTGGACCGGGAAGTGGTCGGTGACGATCACGCATCGCGGCGGCGTCGCGAGTGACGACGCGGCGCGAACTTGGCGCAGGAAAGCGAAAACCCCGTCGCCGATCGAGTCTCCGACGGTCACGATGACTTCGGCCGGCCCGAGGTCGGTGTCGGGCAACACGTCCAGCCGCTCGTCGGCGCCGAGGATGCTCGTCGTGCCCAGCCCGGCCAGCAGATCCGGGGCGTGCACGGCGACTCTGACGCGTTCGGTCCTCCTGCTGATCTTCTCCCCGTGAATCATGATCGAAGTCCCCCCGAAGCGCCTGAATCAGTTAATAGCTCTTGCGGTACTTAGAAGCTATAACGTTACAACGTTGCATGTCAACCGTGGACCGCAACGTCACAGGGCAAGACGCCCGAGAGGCGGGAAAGGTTCAGTGCGCGGCGGTCACCGGCTCGTGAGGTCGTCCAGTTCGTCCGCGATCAGCAGATCGGGGTCGAATTTCATCCCGGCGAAATGGCCGGCGAGTTCGAGCGAGAGCACGCCGTGCAGGCGGGTCCAGAAGGCGAGCGCGCGGTGCAGGGTCGCGGACGGGGCCGGATCGTCGCCCGCCCACTCGCGGTGGCCGTCCAGATGCCTGTCGAACGGGGTTTCCGGGGTGTCCACGGTGATCGCGCGGCACGCTTCGAGCAGCACGGCCATGACCTCGCTCGAAATGGCGGTGGTGTCGTCGGGCGCGTGGTAGCCGGGGACCGGCGTGCCGTAGATGAGGAAGTAGCGTTGAGGGTCGCTCCGGGCCCAGTCCCGGATGGTGACGGCGAGCCCGGCCAGGTCGGCGCCGCCGTCGAACGCCGCACGGACGGTGTCGGCGAGACTCCGGTACGCGTCGCGGATGAGCGCGGTGACGAGGTCGTCGCGGCTGGCGAAGTACCGGTACAGGGCGGGACCGCTCATCCCCACCTGTTTGGCGATCGCGTTGAGCGACAGCGCGGGCACCCCGGCGGTGGCGATCTGCTCCCACGCGTGCTGCTTGATCTCCGCGCGCACCTGGTCGCGATAGCGCTCCCGCGGGCTCTGCCCGTCCGCGTCCGTCATCGGCCCTCCCGTTCCGTCGGCCCGAAGCTTAGTTGGCGATCACTCGGGCAGGAGCGCCAGTTCGGCCAATGCCTGCTCCCGCCACGCGGTGAACGACGGTCCGGGGGAGAGTTCCACGGCCAGGGCGAGGCATTCCCTGGCCTCCTCGAAGGCACCGGCCTCCCGCCAGGCCCGTCCCTCACGGATCGCGCTGACCACTTCCAGCCCGTCGAAACCGCCTTCCCAGGCGAGCCACCGGCTGGTGCGGTACTGGCTCGCCGCTTCCCGCCATTCGGCGAGATCACCGTGCACGTCGCCGATGGCGCGCACGGTCAAGGTCTTCAGCAGCCGATGGAAATCGGGATACGTGTCACCCGCCAGCCGTTCGGCGTCGGAGAGCACCGCCCGGTGGACGGCGAGCGCCTCGGTATGCCGCCCGGCGTTGAGCAGCGCGCGCCCGTACATGTTCCGTGCCGTGGTCTGCCCGTCCCAGAACGGCAGTTCGTGCGCCAGTTCGTACCCGCGCTTCGCGAACTCGAACGCTTCGTCGCCCTGCCCGGTCAACCGCAGCACCTGGCCGAGGTAGATGGACGCCCAGGTCTGCTCGACGTGGTCACCGATCCGGACGGCGATGTCCAGCGCCCGCCGGTGCGCCGCCACGGCGCCCTTGTCGTCGCCGAGACAGACGCTGGCCGCCCAGCCGACGAAGTTGACCAGCTTCGCCTCTGCCGCGTCGTCGCCGAGCGCGCTCGCCGCCGCCGCGCCGAGGGAGAAGATCTCCCACCACGGCCGCTGGGCACTCCGTCCGTCGGAGTACCAGTGCAGCGCGACGGCGAGATCGCGGACCTCCCGGTGCCAGTCCTTCCGTGCCGCCAGCCGGTGCGCGGCGACCCAGTTCCCGCCCTCGACGTCGAGCCAGCGGGCACCTTCTTCCCGTGAGCCGAACCGGCCGGTCTCGGATGCCTTGGGGTAGAACAACTTTGCCGCTTCCGCTGCCTTGTCGAGCAGATGGGCGAGCACGATGTCCCGCGCGGCGGGGTCCTCTTCCGCCTCGAACCGTTCCTCGGCGAACAGGCGGATCAGGTCGTGGAACTGGTGCCGTTCCGGTTCCGCCGTGGTCTGCAGGAGGCTGGCGTCGACGAGTTCGTCGAGATGATCGCGGACGTCGGCGGGGGCCGCGCCGGAGACGACGATCGCGAGTTCGAGACCGAAGCCAGGGCCGGGCACGGTCGCGAGCCGGCGGAACAACCGCCGTGCCTCGGGCGAAACCGCGCGATAGGACAGATCGAAGGCCGAGCGCAGTTGCAGATCGCCCGCCGCGAGCGCGCGCAGCCGGGTGCTTTCGTCGCGCAGCCGGTCGGCGAGGTGGGCCAGGGACCAGTGTGGCCGGGTGGCGAGCCGGTTGCCCGCGATCCGGACCGCGAGCGGCAGGAAGCCGCACAGCTCGGCGAGTTCGCGTGCCGCGGCGGGCTCCGCCCGCACCCGGTCGGCGCCGATGATCTTGGCGAGCAGGCCGGTCGCGCCGTCGTCCGACAGCGGTTCGAGCCCCAGCCAGCGGGCGCCTTCGAGACCGGCGAGCGTGCGGCGGCAGGTGATCAGGGTCAGGGAGCCGGGCCCGGCGACCAGCAGTGGCCGGATCTGTGCCTCGTCAGCGGCGTTGTCGAGCAATAACAGGACCTTCCGGCCTTCGAGCAGCATCCGCAGCAACGCCGATCGTTCGGCCTCGGAGGCGGGCACCTGTCCCGGCGCGACGTCCAGCGCGCGCAGCAATCGGTCGAGCGCGGCCTGGGCGCTCAGCGGTTCCTCGTCCATCCCGCGCAGGTCCACCGCGTAGCTCCCGTCCGGGAACTCCGTACGCCACAGGTCCGCCGCGGTCACCGCGAGCGCCGTCTTCCCGACCCCGGCCTGCCCGACGATCGCGACCACGCCGCCACCTTCGGCGACCTTCGCGGAAAGCTGGTCCAGCTCACGTTCACGGCCGGACAGGTCCGCGGTGGGCGCGGGCAGCGCGCAGGTCGCCGCGACCTGGGCGGCCAGCGCCGGATTCCGGCGCCGTCCCTGTTTGGCGACGGTCAGGAAGAACTCCCGGTCACCGCCGGTCAGGCCGAGCGCGTCGGCCAGCACTTCGGCGGAGCGTCGCTGGGCGGCCCGCGCGCGGCCGCGCTCCAGCTCGCGCAGGGCGCGGACACTGATACCGGAGGCCTCGGCCAGCCGCCCCTGTGTCCATCCCGCGGCCCGCCGGTGTTCGAGCAGGAGCTTGCCGAACACCGACCGCGTCTCGTTCGCCTCCACCGCGGTCCATTCAACCGGCAGGCTTCCGAAGACGAAAAGCTGCCCCCTGCTTCCGCTTGTCCCGCCTTCCGAAGGGCCGGTTACCTGGAAGGCATGTCGACGATCATGACGACGCCCGTCCGCCCGGTCGTCCGGACCGAGATCCGGGTCGCCGTGCACGCCGGTGATCCGCTCGTCCTGGCTGGGCTGCGCAGCGCGCTCGGTGCCGGCCCCGGCATCACCTTGCGCGACGACCCGGCGAAGGCGGACGTCCTCGTCGCGGTCGCGGGCGACGATCCGCGGCATATCCCGGCCGGGGCCGCCCGGCTGGTGCTGGTGGCCGATCACCCCAACCAGGCCGAACTGTGGGCCGCGGTCGAGCGCGGGCTCGCCGTCGTCGTCGCGCGTTCCGAGGCGACGCCGGGACGGTTGCTGCGCGCGGTCGCCGACGCCCACGCCGGCCGGGGCGATCTGCCCGCCGATCAGCTCGGCAGTCTGTTGCGCGGGATTTCGCGGCTGAACAAGGAAGTTCTCGAGCCGCGCGAGCTCACGCTCAGCGGTCTTTCGCCCCGCGAGACCGAAGTGCTCCGGTTGCTCGCGGAAGGATTCGACACCGGTGAGATCGCCCGGCGGGTGGCCTACTCCGACCGGACCGTGAAGAACATCCTGCACGGCCTGCTCAGCCGGTTCAATCTGCGCAACCGCACCCATGTCGTGGCGTACGCGCTCCGCGAAGGTCTCATCTGAGCGCTTTCAGATGACCCCTTCCCGGATCGCGTAAGCCACCGCGTGCGACCGGTTCCGCAGCCTCAGCCTGTCGGTGACGGCGTAGATGACGTTCTTCACCGTTCGTTCCGAATAGGCGAGTTCGGTCGCGATCTCCTGAGTGTCCAGCCCGTCCGCCATCAGGCGGAGGACGTCGATCTCGCGTGAGGAGAGCTCGGCGCCGGCCGGCCCGTTCGGCGCGAGCATCTCCCGGTGGAGCCGCTCGGCGTGGTCGGCCAGCCTGCGGAGCAGTTCCCTCGGCGGGCCCACGGCGCCCGACGCGGCGGCACGGACGCCGTCGGCCACCCGGGAATCGGTCATCGCCGACCTCGGCAGGATGGCGACCACCCGGCACGTCACCGCCGCGGTGAGGCCGCCTTCCTCGATCCGGTCGGTCACCAGCACGATCGGCTTGCCGAGTTCGGCGGCGACGCCGCGCAACGCCGTGACCGCGTCGGCCGAAAGGCGGTCGAAAGCGGCGACGACGACGTCGGTTTCGTGCCGCGCCCGGTCTTCGAGCACCTCCACGGACGCGCGTGCGTCGAGGAGGTCGACCATTCCGGCCTTCGTGATGGGGTCCAGGGCGCAGACGCTCACCCGAACTGTTCGCATGTGTTCGTCTTCCGTCCACTGTGGATCTTCGCTTTGTCAAGAGCCGCAAGGACAAAAAGCGCTGCCCGCATACGCGAGCGGACCTCTTGTACGGTGGGAACCGGGTAGCGGCCCGCCTCGGGTGACCCCCACGCTCGACGGCGGGTCGCTTCCTTTTCCGCGCGGCTCGTGGCGATTCTCGCCCGCCATGAACGGCTCCGGCAACGCGTTCGGCCGCCTCCTGCTTCGCCCGCCAGCCGAGACTGGCCGAAGGGGCAAAAGTAGCCCTGACCTGCGAAGACGCCACGTTGGCTCAGGTTGGCGCCAACTTGGCCTTGCGTTGGCGCCAAAGTGGTGCCATGATGGCATCATGGATTTGACGCCCTTTGTGGACAACGTTCGCCGGGAACTCGCCGTCGCCGCGGAAGCCGGGGGAGCCGAGGCGAGCGCGCTCGCCGAACGCCTCACCGCGCCGCTCGCGTCGGCCATGCGTCTCGCGCTGCTGGACGCGTTGTCCGCGGCGTCGGACGAGATCACCCGTGACCTCGCGCCGGGTTCGGTCGAGGTCCGGTTGCGTGCCGGGGAAGCCAGCTTCGCCGTCACGCCTCCCACGGTCGAGCGGACTGAACCAGCCGGACCCACCGCGGCCGCCGCGCCGGAGCCGCCGCCGGTGCCGGAGGAAGAAGGCGCCACGGCCAGGATCAACTTCCGGCTTCCGGAAAACCTCAAGACACGCGTCGAGGAAGCCGCGGCCGCGCAAGGCCGTTCGGTCAACGCGTGGCTCGTGCGCGCCGCGTCCGCGGCCTTGCAGCCGTCGGAGCGGGCCGCGCCGCCCGCCTCGGAGAGCGGCGGACACCGCGTCGCTCAGCGCTACACCGGCTGGGTCAGCTAAATCTCCTAGACCAGCACAAACACCGATCACACCACCTCTGAGGGGACAACCATGCCTACTTTCGCCACCCCGGAACCCATTCTCGCGGACCTCGAGCCGGTCATCGGCAACGTCCGGATCGTCGCCGGAGACCGCGCCGACACGGTCGTCGAAGTCGCTCCGCTCGACGAGAACAACGAGTCCGACATCGACGCCGCGAAGTGCACCGTCGTCGAATTCTCCGGCGGTACGTTGACCGTCCGCGCGCCGAAGATGCGCCTGCTCGACTTCTCCAGGCGGACGAGGTCGATCGACGTGACCATCGAACTGCCCGCCGGATCCCGGGTGCAGGGGAGCACCGGGCTCGGCGACCTGACCGTGACCGGGCGGATCGGCGGCTGCCGCTACAAGTCCGGCACCGGGCACATCCGGCTGGACCGCGCCGGCGAGCTGAAGCTGCACACCGCGTCCGGGAACATCGTCGTCGAGCACGCCGACGGCAACGCCGACATCAGCACGAGCTCCGGCCGCGTCCACGTCGGCGGGATCGACGGCACCGCGGTGGTCAAGAACTCCAACGGGCCCACCACGATCGGGGCCGCCGGCGACTCGATCCGCGTCCGGTCGGCCAACGGCGACATCACCGTCGAGAAGGCCGAAAGCGGTGTCGAAGCCAAGACCGCCAACGGTTCGGTCCGCGTGCTCGACGCCGCCAGGGGCACGCTCACCCTCGAGACGTCGTTGGGGGACGTCGAGATCGGCATCCGCGAGGGCAGCGCGGCCTGGCTCGACGTCAACACCGGCTTCGGCCGCGTCATCAACGACATGGCCGCCGCCACCGCGCCCGGCGCCACGACCGACAAGGTCGAAGTCCACGCCGGCACCTCCGTCGGCGACATCATCGTCCACCGTTCCTGAGGGGAATCCACATGAGACACCCGGCCATTTCCGCGACCGGACTGCGCAAGTCCTATGGCGACAAGGTCGTCCTGGACGGCATCGATCTGCACGTCCCGACCGGAACCGTATTCTCACTGCTCGGACCCAACGGTGCGGGCAAGACCACCACGGTCAACATCTTGTCCACTTTGGTCAGTCCGGACGCCGGCGCCGCGACCATCGCCGGAGCGGACCTGGCGACCGACCCGGACGGGGTCCGCTCCGTTATCGGTCTCACCGGCCAGTTCTCCGCGGTCGACAACCTCCTCACCGGTGAGGAGAACCTGTTCCTGATGGCGGATCTGCACCATCTGCCGCGCCGTACCGGGCGCAAGCGGGCCGTCGAACTCCTGGAACGGTTCGAACTGACCGACGCCGCGAAGAAGACGCCGTCCACCTTTTCGGGCGGTATGCGCCGGAAACTCGATCTGGCGATGACGCTGATCGGCGACCCCAAGGTCATCTTCCTCGACGAACCGACCACCGGTCTCGACCCGCGCAGCCGCCGCACGATGTGGCAGATCATCCGGGACCTCGTCGACGGCGGTGTGACGATCTTCCTCACCACGCAGTACCTGGAAGAGGCGGACCAGCTCGCCGACCGGGTCGCCGTACTCGACGGCGGCCGGATCGTCGCGCTGGGCACGCCCGACGAACTGAAGCGACGCGTGCCCGGCGGGCATATGCAACTGAAGTTCCCCGACGCGATCTCGTTGCGCGACGCGACCCGTGTGCTCCGAGTGTCCACTTCGGACGAAGAATCCCTGGCGCTCCGTGTGCCGACCGACGGGACCGTCGCCGCCGTGCGCACCGTCCTGGACCGGCTCGACGCCGAAGCCGTCGCCGTCGACGGCCTCACCGTGCACACGCCGGATCTCGACGACGTGTTCCTCAGCCTCACCGGTCACCGGACCGAAGCGACCAAGGAGATGGCCCGATGAGCACCCTGTCCCTCTCGGTGCGCGACTCGACGACCATGCTGCGCCGCAACATCCGGCATATGCAACGGTATCCGTCGCTCACCATCATGCTGATCGGGCAGCCGATCGTGTTCCTGCTGCTGTTCGTCTACGTTTTCGGCGGCACGCTCGGGAACGGTCTCAGCGGCGGCGGAGGCGGCAGGGCCGAGTACGTCGGCTATGTCACGCCCGCCATCCTGCTCGTCACCGTGTGCAGCGCCGCTCTCGGCACCGCGATCTCGGTGGCGACGGACATGACCGAGGGCATCATCGCGCGGTTCCGCACGATGGCGATCAGCAAGGCCTCGGTACTGACCGGGCACGTCGTCGGCGCGCTCATCCAGACGGCGTTCGCGCTCGCCGTGGTCTTCGGCGTCACGCTGCTCATCGGGTTCTCCCCGACGGCGGATGTCGGCGAATGGTTCGCCGTCGTCGGTGTGCTGCTGTTGCTGACCATCGCGCTCACCTGGCTTTCGGTGGCGCTGGGCCTGGCGGCCAAGAGCGTGGAAACGGCCAGCAACACACCCATGATCTTCATGTTGCTGCCCTTCCTCGGCAGCGGGTTCGTGCCCACCGACTCCATGCCGGCCTGGCTGCGCTGGTTCGCCGACTACCAGCCGTTCACGCCGGTCATCGAGACCATCCGCGGCCTGCTGCTCGGCACCCCGATCGGCAGCAGCGGCTGGCTCGCGGTCGGCTGGTGCGTCCTGCTCTCGGTCGTCGGATACGTGTGGTCGAAGTCCTTGTTCGCCAAGGAACGCGACCGCTGACCTGGGTATGCACTGGGGGTCGCCCCGGGCCGGATTCTTCGGTCCGGGGCGCTTGGTCTTGGGTCGGGTGGGTCGTGGGGGGGGGGGGGGGGTGTTTAAACGAAAACCCCCCAAACCCCGCTGTTACCCC
>NZ_JBIWKX010000015.1:0-1942 GCF_044765885.1 Amycolatopsis sp. NPDC102389 | reverse complement strand
GGTTGGGGGGGGGGGGGGGGTGTGGGGGGGGGGGGGGGGGGGGGGGGGGTGGTGGCCCCCCACCCCCCCCCCCCCCCCCCCCCCCACGGCTTTGCCCCGCATTTAGTCGACTGAATGCGGTGCGCTTCTTTGCGTGGTCGCCTTGTCGGCTGCCATCACCCTTCAGTGTTGCTGACGCATTTCGCCGGTCGCTTAAAATTACGAACACATGTTCGACAGGTTTGCGGTATTATTGAAGGGTGTCCGAGACCTTCCTTCCCGAGTTGCCGCAGGAGCTGTGGCGTGCCGGCAAGCTGGAGCTTGCCCATGGCGTGCAGCAGTCCCTGCAGGTGATTCGGATGGCGACTGCTGCTTTGGGGCAGTTTCTGGCGGAGATCGAGGCTCGGGGCGCGAAAGACTTGTATGGCTATGGCCGGACGGCTGCTTGGTTCGCCGATATAGCGGGATTGTCGGCCGCTGAGGCGGGTGCGGTGGTGAAGCGGGCCCTTGCCCTGAACCCCACCCGGGCCTTGGACGGCACGGAGCTTCCGCCTGTCGCTCCCGCGACCGCCGCGGTGGCGGCGGAGGGGTTGGTCGGGGATGAGCGGATCGATCAGATCCTGGAGATCTTGAAGAGACTTCCCGCCGACACCTCTGCTGAGGATCGGGAGAGTGCGGAGAAGATCCTGGCCGACTTGGCCCCGAACGCGGGTCCTCGTCAGCTGGCAGATGCTGAGATGAGCCTGCTGGGCTGGCTGGACCCGGACGGCAAGGAGCCCAAGGATCCCGAGCCGAAGGAGCCGCGCCGCGAGATCACGCTGGAGCGCCGTAAGGACGGGTTCTGGAAACTCACCGGCCTGCTCGACGACGAGACCGGTGCCCGGACGGCGGCGGTTTTGGATGCCTACGCCCAGCCGAGGCCGGTGGATGAGTTCGGTCAGGCGGATCTGCGGATGAAGTGCGAGCGCATGGGCGACGCCTGGGTCGATATCCTCGATCTGGCGATCGCCTGCCCGGACCAGCCGGGAACCAGCGGCTACCGCACCCTCCTGCATGTCACCATCGGGCTCGACGAGTTGAAGTCCGGTCTCGGGACCGCGTGCCTGGATTTCGTGGGGACGATGACCGCGCGGGAAGCCCGGCTCGCGGCCTGCGACTGCTTGATGTTGCCGGTGGTGCTGAGCGCGGCAGGTGAGCCGCTGGATGTGGGGCGGCTGCGACGGTTCGTCACTCCCGGCCAGCGCCGCGCGTTGAACATCCGGGACGGGGGTTGTGCGTTCCCCGGGTGTCATCGGAAGCCGAAGAATTGCCACGCTCATCACATTCGCCATTGGGCAGATGGTGGGCCGACGGATCTTCGGAATCTCGTGCTGCTCTGTGGTTTCCACCATCGCTTGATTCATCACGGGGACTGGGAAGTACGGATGGCCGCCGACGGGCTACCGGAATTCATCCCACCCCAATACCGGGACCCGCTCCGACAACCCCGCCGCAATACCCTGCATCACGTCTGAACCCGAGGAGCCCGTCGGCCACACCGGCGACGGGCCCCTCGTCATGCCCAGGACCGGCAGCTGTGTGGATTTCAGGGCATCTGATGCTCCAAGAGGCCTGTATCTTCCCGAGATTTCATCGATGACCAAAGGACTGCCACGCCTCATATTCACCACTGGGTGGATGGCGGGCCGACGGACTACCGGAGTTCATCCCGCCCCAGTATCGAGGTCCGCTGCGACAACCCCGCCGCAACACCCTGCACCACGTCTGAACCTCGAGGAGTCCGCCAGCCAGCCAGGCGACGGGCCCTTCGGCACGCCCGGCGGACGACAACGACCCACTGGCCACCACAGCGTCCTGACCTTCGATACTGAGGTTGTCCCCGGGAACCGGACACCGGGGTTTTATGCCACGAGGGCGAGATCTTGACGATAGCTTATGCGGGTTTCGTGGGGTGTTTGGTAGT
>NZ_JBIWKX010000014.1:0-153241 GCF_044765885.1 Amycolatopsis sp. NPDC102389 | reverse complement strand
CACCCTCAACCGAGCAGTACGCTACCAACCACTCAACACCAAACTGTCCGACAAGTCCTGAAACACATCTGTCCGTGAGGTCCTGAAACAGCACAGAGGGTTAGAACCCTCATTGCCACTCACGACCCCCTTGTGAAACCGAGCATACTACCCAAATCGAACACTTGCGACCCGAAGAGTGTCCTTTGTGGACACTCGGGGCAGGGTCGGCTCTCGCCGGCGAGTCCGGAGCCAGCCGCGCAGGCCGCTGCTCACGACCTTCTTTCGGCTACCTGTCGATGAAGGGGGGCGACAAAAATCACGGCACGCACCACTTGCCGTCGCGCTTCTTCAGCGGGAACGGCGTGTCCTTCTGGCCGCCCGCACCTTCGACGTGAACGGTCACGGAGGCGGAGTCGCCGCTGACCGACGGCGGGTCCGGGACGGTCGCGGTGACCTGCCCCGCCGCCGCCCACTTCCGGCCGAGCTCGGCCAGATCGGCCGAGGACTGCTGGACGCAGGTGAGCTTCCCGAACGCCGTCGCGTCGTGATTGGCGATGGCCGCGGCGATCGCCTTGCCGGCGACCTCGACCGCGGCCACGTCCGGATCCACCGGCACCGGACGGGACGAACCCGGCCGCGGCTCGGGCATGACGCTGCTCGACGCGGCCGGGTCGGAGCCGGACGGGGCCACCAGGAGCAGCCCCACCACGGCTCCGGCCACGACCGCGCCGCAAACCACCGCGACGGCGGTCAGCTTGTGGCTCACCGTCACGGACAGGTCACTTCTTGTCGGCCTTGATGTCCTTGAGACACCACAGGTCCGATTCCTTGGCCGCCGTGATGGTGCCTTCCGCCATCTTGGTGCCCTGGGTCGCGCGGTAGCGCCCGGTCGCCCGGTCACCGCTTTCCTTGGCGGGCTCGGTGATCTCGAGCTTGATGGGGTCGAGCGGCTTGCCCTCGTCCTTGGTGTTCTCGCTGCGGCAGATCAGGTCGAGGAACGTCTTCTTGTCACCCGCGCTGTAAGAGCTCGCGGCGCTTTCGAAGACCTCCTGCGGCGTGGCCTTGCCGCCGGGAGCCGGACCGGAACTCCTGGTCGACGACGTGCTCGGCGAGCTGGACCTGGTACGGGTCGAGCTCGGCTTCTGCGACGAAGACGGGGCCTCCGACGGGGCGGCGCTGCTGGAGGGCGGCGCCGCGGTCGGGTTGTCGTCACCGGAGTTCAGCGCGATGACGAGGGCGGTGACACCACCGCCGACCAGCACGACCGCGCCGATCGCGATGCCGACGATCAGGCCGGTCTTCTTTTTCTTGGGTGGCTCTCCGCCGCCGTATCCGCCTTCCTGCGGGTACGCGTTGAAGCCGCCCTGCTGCCCGTACGGATCCGGCTGGCCGAACTGCTGCGTGCCACCGGGGTATCCCTGCTGGGGCTGAGGACCGCTCTGCGGGTAGCCACCCTGCTGCTGGCCGTACGGGTCCTGTTGTCCGTACTGGCCGCCACCGGGGTATCCCTGTTGCGGCTGGGGGCCGCTCTGCGGGTACCCGCCCTGCTGGCCGTACGGATCCTGTCCGTAGCCGCCGGGCTGCTGCGGCGGGTAAGTCATGGCTGGTGCCCCCTAGCTGTTCTGCGAAAATGCTCAACATGACCTGCGGGTCCGCCTCCCCGGCGAACGTCGCCCGATGCTAGCCACCGAGCCGGATCGCCGCTCGATTAGGGCCGAACTGAGACCGGAAACCCGTTTGCACCCGGACGGAGCCGGGTATTCCGTCGCAGGTCAGGCCAGGTGGACGGAATGTGACCAGTAGAGTGCCGGACCCGGCACCGGGATGGCCCCTTGCGCGGCGCGAAGGTACGTGCTGGCGGGTCGTCCGGAACGCGACGCGCCGATCTTGTGATGCGGAAAGGCCTTTTATTGTCGGTGATCGCCGGTACCGTGGAATGAAAAGCACTCCGAGGAGGTGCCCGATGCATCATGACCTTCCCGGAGGTCGGCGCGAGGAGGCCGACCCTTCAGAAACGACCGGAGCTGGAACCACGTCCGACGAGCAGGCACGTCAGATTCGCTTCCTCGAGGAGGAAGTCGCCCTGCTGCGCCGGAAGCTCACCGATTCCCCACGCCAGAACCGAGTGCTGGAGCAGCGGCTCGCCGAGGCGTCGGAACGAGTGAGCCAACTCACGGAACGCAACACGAAACTGGTCGAGACGCTCCGCGAGGCGCGTGGCCAGTTGCTCGCGTTGCGGGAGGAGGTCGACAGGCTGGCCCAGCCTCCGAGCGGTTACGGCGTGTTCGTCACCGCGTACGAGGACAACACGGTGGACGTGTTCACCGCGGGCCGCAAAATGCGGGTTTCGGTCTCACCCGCGGTCGAGGTCTCGTCGTTGCAGCGCGGACAGGCGCTGCGGCTCAACGAGGCGCTGACCGTTGTAGAGGGCGGTGACTTCGAGCGGATCGGCGAGGTCTGCGCGCTGCGCGAGGTGCTGGCCCCGGACGTCGAGGGCGGCAGCCCCCGTGCGCTCGTGGTCGGGCACGCGGACGAGGAGCGGGTCGTCCTGCTCTCCGATCCGCTGGCCGAACAGCCCCTCAAGCCGGGCGATTCCCTGCTGGTGGACTCGAAGGCCGGTTACGCCTACGAGCGCGTGCCGAAGGCGGAGGTCGAGGATCTCGTGCTGGAGGAGGTGCCCGACGTCCGGTACGAGGACATCGGTGGCCTCACCCGGCAGATCGAGCAGATCCGCGACGCCGTCGAGCTTCCCTTCCTGCACGCCGATCTGTACCAGGAGTACCAGCTGCGCCCGCCGAAGGGCGTGCTGCTCTACGGGCCTCCTGGCTGCGGTAAGACCCTCATCGCCAAGGCGGTGGCCAACTCGCTCGCTAAGAAGGTCGCGGAAGCCCGCGGCGACAAGGCGGACGGGAAGTCCTACTTCCTGAACATCAAGGGTCCGGAACTGCTGAACAAGTTCGTCGGGGAGACCGAGCGGCATATCCGCCTGATCTTCCAGCGGGCTCGGGAAAAGGCCTCCGAGGGCACCCCGGTGATCGTGTTCTTCGACGAGATGGACTCGATCTTCCGCACCCGCGGTTCGGGCGTGTCCTCCGACGTGGAGACCACGATCGTCCCGCAGCTGCTTTCGGAGATCGACGGTGTCGAGGGCCTGGAGAACGTCATCGTCATCGGCGCCTCCAACCGCGAGGACATGATCGACCCGGCGATCCTGCGGCCGGGCCGGCTCGACGTCAAGATCAAGATCGAGCGTCCGGACGCCGAAGGCGCGAAGGACATCTTCTCGAAGTACCTGTCCGATGGCCTGCCGATCCACGCGGACGACCTCGCCGAGTTCGGCGGGGACCGCAGGGCGACGTTCGACGCGATGATCCAGCACACCGTCGAGCGGATGTACGAGGAGACGGACGAGAATCGGTTCCTCGAGGTCACCTACGCCAACGGTGACAAGGAAGTCCTGTACTTCCGCGACTTCAACTCGGGCGCGATGATCCAGAACATCGTGGACCGGGCGAAGAAGTCGGCGATCAAGTCGGTGCTGGAGACCCAGCAGCCCGGCTTGCGTGTGCAGCACCTGCTGGACGCGATCGTCGACGAGTTCGCGGAGAACGAGGACCTGCCCAACACCACCAACCCGGACGACTGGGCCCGGATCTCCGGCAAGAAGGGCGAGCGGATCGTGTACATCCGCACGCTCGTCACCGGCAAGAACCAGGATTCGGGGCGGGCGATCGACACCGCCACGAACACCGGTCAGTACCTGTAGGGCAAGCCGAAAGGGCCCTTCGCCGCAGGCAATGCGGCGAAGGGCCCTTTCGCGTCACGCGGGTACGGGCTCCTGGACTTTCTTGCGTACGCTCAGCCGCCCGTGGGCGGCCAGGATCCCCAGGACGACGAGCAGCGCGCCGACGGGCTGGTTCCACGCCAGGGGTTCGTCGAGGACGAGGACGCCGAGCAGGACGCCGACGACAGGTGTGAGGTAGGTCACCGCCGACGCGTTCGACGCGCCCCATGCCGCGATGATCGACGCGTTCCAGGCGTAGGCCAGCCCGGTTCCGAACGCGCCGAGCGCGATCATGCTGAGCACGATCGGCGTGTCGAGACGTACCGGCGTCGTCGCGATGAACGGCGCCAGCGCCAGCATCACGACGGCGCCGCAGCAGACCTGCCCGAGCGCGATGGTCGGCGCGTCGAGATTCCGCCAGGAGATGAACCGTCGCACGTAGACGAACGAGATCCCGTAGCAGGTCGTCGCGCCCAGGCACGCCAGCTGCGCGGTCAGCTCGTGGGAGACGTCGATCCCTTGCCAGACCCCGACGATGGTGAGCACGCCCAGGAATCCGAGGACCAGGCCGGTCGTGCGGGCCTTCGTGAAGCGTTCCGAGGGCAGGGCCGCGGCGGCGATGAGCATGGTGATCAGCGGTGTCGTCGCGTTGAAGATGCTGGCGAGCCCGGAGGAGATGTACTGCTCGGCCCAGGAGAACAACAGGAACGGGATGACGCACAGCAGCACGGAGACGACCGCGAGATGGCCCCAGAGCGCCGGGTCGCGGGGGAGTGGCTTACGACGCCAGGTGGCGATGACGATGAGCGCCACCGCGCCGAGGCAGACGCGGGAGAGCGCCACCTGGGCGGGCGACAGGCCGGTGAGACCGACCTTGATGAACAGAAAACTCGCACCCCATACGATCGCGAGCGCCGCGAACCGGATCGCGATACTGAAACGTCCCAATTGTCCTTCTCCTGAGTCCTCAAGTCAGGGCTCAGTGAATCCCGGAATCTCTTGGCGCTCCAGCGGTTTTCGGACGATGTGTCCGACGACTCCCGCGTGGCGGTCACCCGAACCGTCTGTATAACGGCCTATACTTCCGGGCTGTGAGCGAATCCTCCGGGCGCCCGCGCGCGCCGATCACCGAAGCCGATGTCCTTGCCTGGCTGGAGACGACGGCCGCCGCCGTCCGGTCGGGCGACGTGAGCGCCCCCGAACTGATCGAGCTGCTGGGTGAGTTGCGCCGCGCTTCGGCGGCTTGCGCCGACGCCTCCGATTGGGCACTGCTCGCCGCGAGGGAAGAGGGTGCCAGCCTTCGTCAGATCGCGCCCGTGTTCGGCAAGGGTTACGTTCGGGCTCCGGCCGCCCGCCTCGAAAAGCTTCACCGGCAGGCGCAGAATTCGAGCCAGTGGCTCGCGATCCTCCGCCACAAGAACGAAGGAGCCCGGTGACAGACTCGGAAATCCCCGTCGGCGACCGGATCGCCGTCGGGCTCGCGGCACTCGGCAGGCCCGCGTACATCAACCTCGGCCCGGCCGAAGCGCTGCCGCCCGGACGCGGGTTCGAGGCGATGCGCGCGGCGACCTACGGCGTGCTGGACGACGCGTACAGCGCCGGCGTCCGCTGGATCGACGTCGCCCGTTCGTATGGTTCTTCGGAGGAATTCCTGGCCGGATGGCTCGCCGATCGCGGCCACGCGGACGTGACGGTGTCGAGCAAATGGGGCTATCGCTACGTAGGGGAGTGGAAGCTCGACGCGGAGGTGCACGAGGTCAAGGAGCACACCGCGGCGCGGTTCGCCGAACAGTGGGCGGAAACCGTTGACCTGCTGGGGAAGACGGTCTCGCTGTACCAGGTCCACTCGCTCACTGTGGACAGTCCACTGTTCACCGACGACCGGCTGATCGGCGCGCTCGCCGAACTCGCCGCCGGCGGTGTCCCGGTGGGGTTCTCCACGTCCGGGCCCGCCCAGGCGGACGCGGTCCGGCGGGCGTTCGAGCTGGAGGTGGCCGGAATCCCGGTCTTCAGCGCCGTGCAGTCGACGTGGAACCTGCTCGAGCCCTCGGCCGGCCCGGCGCTCGCGGAAGCGCACGCCGCCGGGAAACGGGTGCTGGTCAAGGAAACGGTCGCGAACGGACGGCTGGTGGTCGAACCGCCGTCACCGCTCGCGCGGATCGCGGCGGAGCACGGGACGGGCCCGGACGCGGTGGCCATCGCGGCGGTGCTGGCGCAAGACTGGCGGCCGGTCGCGGTCATCGGCCCGTCGAGTACGGCGCAGCTGCGGGAGAATCTCGTTGCCGCGAAGACGAAGCTGACCGACGGCGAACTCGCGGAACTCGCGACGCTCGCCGAGGATCCGGTCGCCTACTGGCGGCACAGGTCCTGCCTCGGCTGGCGGTGAAGGGCTGGACTAGTCTCGCGGCAAACGTCAGGCGGGACATCGGGGAGGACTCGAGAGTGCGTCATCGGCAGGTGCTCGCGGTGGCGACGGTCGCGCTGTTCGGTCTGTCGGGATGCGCCGACCGTCCCAACGACCTCGACACCTACTACGACGACCCGACACCGACGCCGGCTGCCGAGCCCGCGCAGCCTTCGGTGAAACCGCAGGCCAACCCGGTTCCGCCGCCGTCGACCCGGGCCCCGGTGCCCGCGGCGGTTTCCGCCGCGTTGCTGACCGACGAGGACGTCGCCGAGGAAGAGGTCGTTCCCGGTGAGAGTAAGGTGTCCGGCTGTCTGACCGGTCTCACCCGTGACACGAGCCGGTCGGCGACGTGGTCGTATCCGAGCGGCTCGACGCTGGAACATCAGGTCACCGAGTACTCCGGCCGAGGCGCTTCGGACGTCGTCACCCAGGCGGACTGCGAAGGCAAGAAACTCACCCTGACGAAGCAAACCGGCATCGAGGTCCAGCGCGCCTGGTGCGAGGGCACGACGTGCACGGTGTTGCTCGCCAAGGGGAAGCTCGTCTCCGCCCTCAGCGTGACCGCCGGTACCGAAGCACGGGCGACGGACGCGGCGAAGCGGTTGTTGCCGATCGTCGCGCAGCGTCTCCGTACGGCCTAAGCGTTCTCCCGCCGGAACCACTCCAGCGCACCGAGACGGCCGTCCGGCACGAAAGCGCTCGAAGGATCGTCGAGCCACGAACGTAATTCGTCGAGCGTCAGCCACCGTCCTTCGACGACTTCGGACGGCTGATGCACGAACGGACCGTCCCACCGTGCCTCGAAGGCGAAGTTGTGGCAGCGGATCGTGCCCTGGTCGTAGACATGGGTGAAAAGCGGCCGTAGTTCCACTCCGTGAACACCCAGTTCTTCGGCCAGTTCCCGGCGCGCGCACTCCTCGGGTGTCTCGCCCGCCGCGACGACGCCGCCCGCCCAGCAGTCCCATGTGGAGGGATACACGTCCTTCGTGGGAGTACGCAGGTGCACGTAGACGGAGCTTCCATCACTCGAACGGACCAACACCACGCCCGCCGCGTGCCAGAGACCTTCGGCGCGGACCCGGGAGCGCTTGGCCGCTCCCACCGCGGTTCCGCCGAGGTCATAGAGCGCAACGAGTTCGTCACTGCCTGACATGGGGGGCATCGTCGCACGCCCTCGACCCCGTAGGGTGGTGGGTATGCGGCGGATCATGGGAACCGAAGTCGAGTACGGCATCGCGGTGCCGGGCGACGCGACGGCGAACCCGGTACTCACCTCGACCCAGGTCGTGCTGGCCTACGCGGCCGCGGCGGACATCCCGCGGGCAAGGCGGGCACGATGGGACTACGAGGTGGAATCGCCCCTGCGCGACGCCCGTGGGTTCGATCTGACCGGCCCGAGTGGCCCGGGGCACGATCCGGACGTCGAGGACCTCGGCGCGGCGAACGTCATCCTGACCAACGGGGCGCGGCTGTACGTCGACCACGCTCACCCGGAGTACTCGGCGCCCGAGGTGACGAACGCGCGCGACGCGGTCATCTGGGACAAGGCGGGCGAACGGGTCATGGAGGAGGCGGCGCGCAAGGCGGCCACCGTCCCCGGACAGCCGCCGTTGCAGCTGTACAAGAACAACGTCGACGGCAAGGGCGCGAGCTACGGCACGCACGAGAACTACCTGATGCAGCGGTCGACGCCGTTCACCGCGGTGATCGCGGGGCTGACGCCGTTCTTCGCGTCCCGTCAGGTGATCACGGGGTCCGGCCGGGTCGGCGTCGGGCAGCAGAGCGAGGAAGCGGGCTTCCAGCTCTCGCAGCGGTCCGACTACATCGAGGTCGAGGTCGGCCTGGAGACGACGCTCAAGCGCGGGATCATCAACACCCGCGACGAGCCGCACGCCGACGCGGACAAGTACCGCCGTCTCCACGTCATCATCGGCGACGCGAACCTGGCCGAGTACTCGACGTACCTCAAGGTCGGCACGACGGCGCTGGTGCTGGACCTGATCGAGTCGGGCATCCGGTTCGACGACCTGAAACTGGACGAGCCGGTGCGGGCGGTGCACCAGATCAGCCACGACCCCACGCTGAAGGCGAAGGTGTCGCTGGCCAACGGGCGCAAGTACACCGGGCTGGACCTCCAGTTCGCCTACCACGAGATCGCGTCGGCGAACCTGGAGCGCACCGGCGCGGACGAGGCCTCCAAGGAGGTCCTGCGGGTCTGGGGCGAGATCCTCGACGCGCTGGCCCGGGACCCCCAGGAATGCGCGGACAGGCTGGACTGGCCGGCGAAGCTGCGGTTGCTCGAGGGCTACCGCGCGCGGGATCAGCTGGCCTGGGGCGCGCCGCGGTTGCGGCTGGTCGACCTGCAGTACTCGGATGTCCGGTTGGACAAGGGCCTGTACAACAGGCTCGTCACCAGGGGCTCGATGAAGCGCCTGGTGACCGAGGAGGAGGTGCTGGAGGCGGTCACCACCCCGCCTTCGGACACCAGGGCCTATTTCCGGGGCCGCACGCTGGAGAAGTACGCCAACTCCATCGCCGCGGCGTCGTGGGATTCGGTCATCTTCGACGTCGGCAGGGAATCGCTGGTGCGGATCCCGACGTTGGAGCCGTTGCGGGGCACGAAGGCCCACGTGGGGAAGTTGCTGGACGACTCCGCGACCGCCGAGGAGCTGGTGGAGGCGCTCACCGGTTCGGACTAGCGGGATTTCCTTTCATCGGGGTTAAGCGATCACGGATCCCACGGAATGTCGGGACCGCTGGGTAGGCTAGGAAACATCGGCCACACCGGGAGGCGAGATGGCTCAGGAAAAGATCGAAAAGCACGGCGGAGGCGACTCGGACGAAGAGTTCGAGGACGGCGGTCCGGCGGGCCAGGAGCGGCGCGAGAAGCTCGGTGAGGACGTCGACACGATCCTCGACGAGATCGACGACGTGCTCGAGGAGAACGCCGAGGACTTCGTCCGCGCGTACGTGCAAAAGGGTGGCGAGTAGCTCGTTTTCCGGCGGCCCCTGGCCGGGGCCGCCTGTGCGGAGCCGGCGGATCACACAGATTGGAACTTTGAGCACGTATGGAACACACCTCGGGTAAGTCGGCGCTGCCCGCCGCGTACTTCTCGTCGGCGACCTCGTCGTTCTCGGACTTCCTTCGGGCGCAGGCGCCCGAGCTGCTCCCGGAGCGGCGGGTCGCGACGGGCGCGGGCGGCCTGGACGCGCCGCACGGTACGACGATCGTCGCGGTCAAGTTCGCGGGCGGGGTGCTGATCGCCGGTGACCGGCGGGCGACGTCGGGGAACCTGATCGCCTCGCGCGACATGGAGAAGGTCCACGTCACCGACGAGTACTCGGCGGTGGGCATCGCGGGCTCGGCCGGGCTGGCGATCGAGATGGTGCGGCTGTACGCGGTCGAACTGGCGCACTACGAGAAGATCGAGGGTGTTTCGCTCTCGCTCGACGGCAAGACGAACAAGCTCGCCGGACTGGTGAAGTCCAACCTCGAGATGGCGATGGCCGGGCTGGCCGTGCTGCCGTTGTTCGTCGGGTACGACCTCGACGCCGAGGACGCGAAGCACGCGGGCCGCATCGTCTCCTACGACGCGACGGGCGGGCGCTACGAGGAGAACGCGGGCTACCACGCCATCGGCTCCGGTTCGCTGTTCGCCAAGGGCTCGCTGAAGAAGCTGTACGACCCGGACGCGGACGCCGAAGCCGCGATCCGGACGGCGGTGGAGGCGTTGTACGACGCGGCGGACGACGACACCGCGACCGGCGGGCCGGATCTGGTGCGCCGGATCTTCCCGACGATCGTGACGGTCACCGCGGAACAGGGTGCGGTGGCGTTGCCGCTCGAGCAGACGACAGCGGTGGCCGAGGCCGTCGTGGCCGCACGAGCCGAGCGCGGGCGCTAGCCGTCCTTCCCCGTCCCTTCCCGATGAGAGCCCGAAAGAGCGGAGCACCACAGTGACGATGCCGTTGTACGCCTCTCCCGAGCAGTTGATGCGGGAGCGTTCCGAGATCGCGCGCAAGGGCATCGCGCGTGGCCGGAGCGTGGTCGTGCTCAAGTACCGCGGTGGCGTGCTGTTCGTGGCCGAGAACCCCTCGGCGACGTTGCACAAGGTGTCGGAGATCTACGACCGGATCGGTTTCGCGGCCGTGGGCCGCTACAGCGAGTTCGAGAACCTCCGCGTCGCCGGCATCCGGCACGCGGACCTGAAGGGCTACCAGTACGACCGGCGGGACGTCAGCGCGCGTGCGCTGGCGAACGCGTACGCCGCGACGCTGGGCAGCATCTTCACCGAGCAGCTGAAGCCGTTCGAGGTGGAGGTCTGCGTCGCCGAGGTCGGCGCGACCGCCGCCGAGGACCAGCTGTACCGGTTGACCTACGACGGTTCGATCTTCGACGAGCCGAAGTTCGTCGTGATGGGCGGTCAGGCCGACACCCTCACGACGAAGCTCAAGGAGAGCTTCGAGTCGGACATGGAGCTGGAAGCGGCGCTCGGCGTCGCGGTGAAGGCGTTGCGCGCCAACACCCCCACGCCCGCGAACGGCGATTCGGACCCGGTGAAGCTCGAGGTCGCCGTCCTGGAGCGGGAGCGGCGCGGCCGCAAATTCCGCCGGGTCGCCGGTGCGGCGCTGGAGGCACTGCTGCCCGCCGAGCCGGAAGAGCCGGAGAAGGACGACGCCGAGGGCGACAAGCCCGACGGTGAGTCCAAGAAGGACTGAGCCTCTCTGTAAGCCGTGAAGGCCTCCTTCCCTACCTTGAGAGTAGGGAAGGAGGCCTTCACGGACTTGTCAGCCGAGATCAGGAGGGACCGGTGCCCCACCACTGGCTGCGGCCGCCGGCGATGAAGCTCCACAGCTGGAGCCGCGTGCCGTTGCTGGCCGAGTTGCCTTCCGCGGTCAGGTAGCGGCCGCTGCTCGGGCTCTGGAAGCGGACGTAACCCTCGGGGTTGACGCTGCCGCCCCACCACTGGTTCTTGGCGCCGGCGATGAAGTCCCAGAGCTGGACGATGGTGCCGTTTTTGTTGATGCTGTTGAGGTCCGCGTCCAGGTAGCGGCCGCTGGCCACGTTCTGGAAGCGGGTGTAGCCCTCGGGGTTGTCGGTGATGTAGAACGCCTGGTGGTCGGCGTCCATGTTGCAGTCCCAGAGCTGCATCTTGGTGCCGTTGCGGTTGATGGTGTTCAGGTCCGCGTCCCAGCACTTGTTCGCGTCGAGGCCCGACGGGATGAGGAACATGTCCGCGTCGGCCACGCCGGCGGCCTGCGTGCGCGCGCCGGTGGAGGTGCGCTTGACCGGGATGAGCTTGATGCCGTGCACGGTGACGGTCTTGAACCCGTCGCCGGTGGGCTTCGGGGCCGCGGTCGCGGCGGGGGCGGCGACCAGAGTCAGGACACCCGCGGCGGCGGCGATGATTCCCGCCAGACGCTTCATTTTCGTCATTTTCTTTCCCCTTTGCGGAAAGCGTTTTCTCCCAGTGAGATGAAGGGGAACGGCAGAAGACGACGGACCGCGACGAAACGCGGACCGTGGGCCCAGCCGGTGAATCCCCCTCATGGAAGGCTCCGCGTAAACCCCCGAGAAGCGGACCTTCTCCGAACATCATTCAGGTCTGAACCACGGCCGTCGAGGAGATTTCCGATAGCGGCAATAAGGCAGTTCAGCGATGTAACGGAATGGCGCGGCTCGCGATCACACGGCGACGACTTCGACCTAGGCGAGGACATCCGTGCGTATCGAGCTGACGTTGCAGGACCTGACGCGCGTCCGGCTCGCGCCCGAAGCCGATCCCTTGGCAGAGCTGGTTTCGAGCCTGCAGATCCTTCAGCGGCGCGACGCGGGCTCCGCGGTGTTCAACCGGTGGCGGCACCGGGTCCGGCTGGGATTGACCGAGTCGGCTTCGGTGCTGCTGTGGTTGTGCCGCCCGTATGCGCCGATCCCGGCGTTCCTCGTTCCGGCCGTGGACGAAAGTGGTTTGGAGGCGGGCCTCGCGGAAGTGGCGCGCACCGACTCGGTGGGATTGAAATCGGCGTTGCGGGATTTCCCGGGGAACCGGCAGCTGCCGTCGTGGGCGGCGGGATTGCCGGACGGGGACACGGCCGGGCTGCCGAAGCTCGTCCAAGCGATGCAGGATTACTTCGAGCTGTCGCTCGCGCCGGGCTGGGAGCCGGCGAGTGCCCAGGTCGACGCGGACCGGGGGATGCGGGCGCAGCTGTTCCTGCGCGACGGGGTGGACGCGATGCTCACGAGCCTGCGGCCGCTGGTGCGCTGGTCGTCGCCGGTGCTGGAGGTCGGCGACGGGATTGTCGGCTCCTTCGGCGCGGACGGCGCCGGGCTGGTCGTCTCACCGACGTACTTCGCGGTCTGCCCGGTGATCGTCCCGGCGGCGGGACGATCACCGGTCCGGTTGCTCTACCCGTCCGTGCGGCAGGCGGCACCGTCGACCGGATACGGCCGCGACGTGCGGAGATCGCCGGACACCGCGCTCGCCGACCTCCTCGGCCCGACCCGGGCGGCGACGCTGGCGGGACTGGCGGTCGGGTGCAGCACGTCGGAACTGGCCGCCAGGCTGGGCGTGACCCCGTCGGCGGCCAGCAAACATGCCGCCGTGTTGCGGCGCGCGGGGCTCATCACCACCGAACGTGACCGCAACGCCGTGCTGCACTCCCTGACGCCGCTGGGCACCGCCCTGTTGGGTAGCTAGAGCCGATAGATCGTGAGCGCGCTGGGCCGTGACCGGAAGCGGAAGTCGTTGCCGAGCGGGCCGACCTCGCCGTCGGTGGCGACCCGGCGGTTGCCGTCGAGCAGCCGGACGTGCAGCTCCGGGACGTCGAGTTCCTGGTAGACGTGGCTGGCGTTGAGGCTGTTCGTGATCGTGGCGAGGATGAACCGCGCCCGCGAATACGGCACGTCGGCGCGCAGGTAGCGCACGTCGAGAAGGCCGGTGTCGAGGGCCGGGCGGCGCGAGGGCGCGAACCCCTTCGGCGAGTAGGTGCCGTTGCCGACGAACAGCAGCCAGATACTGGTGTGCTTGCCGTTGAGGGTCACTTCCAGCGGCTTCGCGCGGCGCAGCGTTCGGGCGAGCGCGATCGCCGCCGACGGCCACTTCGGATGCCGCTTCTGCAGCCTTTCCCGGATCCGGACCATTTCCGGGTAGCCGCCGAGGCTGGCGGTGTTGACGAAATAGCGGTGGTCGTCGCCGCCGTTGATCTCGACCTCGCCGAGGTCGACGCCGACGGCGTTGCCCGCTTCGGTCGCGGCGTCCGCGTCGGGCATCGAACGCATGCCGACGTCGCGGGCGAAATGGTTGAGGGTGCCCGCCGGGATGAGCGCGAGCGGCAGGTCGTGGTCGGCCGCGACGGCGGCCACCGCGGCGACGGTCCCGTCGCCACCGGCGACACCGAGCGCGCGCACGGTGTTGTCGCGGGCGGCGATCTCGTCGCAGAGCTGATCGCGCAGGTCCCGTTTCGCGTCCGGGTACAGGATGGTGGCCTTGGGCCAGGCGAAACGGGCTTCCTCGGTCGGGTCCTGGCCGTCGATCCCGGAATGCGGGTTGACCAGGACGAGCATGTCCTCGCCGTCGCGCATCTCCGGCGCTTCCGCGGTGTGCGCGGTACGGCCGGGGACGTCGTCGTTCAGCGGCCACCAGTGCCGCGTCAGCAGCCCGGCGCCGACGCCGATGCCGATCCCCACGCCGACGTCACTGGGCCAGTGGACGCCCGTGTGGACCCGGGAATAGGCGACGGCGGCGGCCAACGGCACGAGGGCGGCGCCCGTCTTGGGTGATTCCATCGCGACGGCCGTGACGAAGGCGGCCGCCGAAGCCGAGTGTCCGGATGGGAACGACGAGGAGGTCGGCCGCCGGACGAGGCGCCGGTGCATCGGCACCTCCTCGGCCGCGGGGCGGCGGCGGGGGAACAGCGGCTTGCCGATCAGGTTCGCCGCCGCGCTCGCGCCGGCGATGGCGGCCACGCCGCGGAGCGCGCCCCGGCGAGCCGGGCCCTTCTTCGCCGCGAGAGCGATCGCGACACACCACCAAAGCTTGGACTTGTCCGCACTTTTGGAGAGCGAGGTGATCACGTCGTCGGCCCTGGTCCTCGGCAGGGCCGCACTCCGTGCCATCAGCCGTCGATCGGTCCGTCCGACCTTGCGGAAAGGGCGTTTGAGCTGCTTTAACACGGGTTCCCCACTTCCGGGCCGGAACGTCATGCGCGTGATACCCGATCGGGACTTCCCGCACACCTTTCACCGAATGCAACGTACCGACCGCGTGTCGCCGCCCGAACGGCGCACCGTCAGTGGGTCCTCACCGCCTACTCTGGTGGGATGCAGCGGCGGATCTTTGGCATCGAGACCGAGTACGGGGTCACGTGCACCTTTCACGGGCAACGCAGGCTCTCCCCTGACGAAGTGGCGCGTTACCTGTTCCGGCGTGTCGTGTCCTGGGGACGTTCGTCGAACGTCTTCCTGTCGAACGGCTCGCGGCTCTACCTCGACGTGGGCTCCCACCCTGAGTACGCGACGGCCGAATGCGACGACCTCGTGCAGCTCGTCACGCACGACAAGGCCGGTGAGCGCATCCTCGAGGACCTCCTGGTCGACGCCGAGCGGCGGCTGGCGGACGAGGGCATCGGCGGCGACATCTTCCTGTTCAAGAACAACACCGACTCGGCGGGCAACTCCTACGGCTGCCACGAGAACTACCTGGTGACCCGTGCGGGGGAGTTCTCCCGGATCGCCGACGTGCTCCTGCCGTTCCTGGTGACCCGGCAGCTGATCTGTGGCGCGGGCAAGGTGCTGCAGACGCCGCGCGGCGCGGTGTACTGCCTGTCCCAGCGGGCGGAACACATCTGGGAAGGCGTCTCCAGCGCCACCACGCGTTCGCGGCCGATCATCAACACCCGCGACGAGCCGCACGCCGACGCGGAGCGCTACCGGCGCCTCCACGTGATCGTCGGCGATTCGAACATGGCCGAGCCGACCACGATGCTCAAGGCAGGCTCGGCGAACCTGGTGCTGGAGATGATCGAGGCGGGCGTGCAGTTCCGCGACTTCACGCTCGACAACCCGATAAGGGCCATCCGCGAGATCAGCCACGACCTCACCGGCCGCCGCCAGGTGCGGCTCGCCGGTGGCCGCGAGGCGTCCGCGTTGGACATCCAGCGCGAGTACCACGCCCGCGCCGTCCAGCACGTCAAGGAGACGGGTTCGTCGCCGCAGTCCGAGCGCGTCGTCGAGCTGTGGGGCCGGGCGCTGGAAGCGGTCGAGCAGCAGGACTTCAGCAAGATCGACACCGAGATCGACTGGGCGATCAAGCACCGGCTGGTCGAGCGCTACCGCAACAAGCACGACCTCGACCTGTCGAGCCCGCGGATCGCTCAGCTCGACCTGGCGTACCACGACATCCGGCGCGGCCGCGGCATCTTCGACCTGCTGCAGCGGAAGGGGCTCGTGCGGCGGGTCACCGACGACGGCGAGATCGAGCTGGCCAAGGACACCCCGCCGCAGACGACGCGGGCGAAGCTGCGCGGTGACTTCATCGCCGCCGCGCAGGCCGCCGGGCGTGACTTCACGGTGGACTGGGTGCACCTCAAGCTGAACGACCAGGCGCAGCGGACCGTGCTGTGCAAGGACCCGTTCCGCTCGGTGGACGAACGCGTCGAAAGGCTCATCTCCTCGCTCTGATCGACACCCGGCTCAGAACCGGCCGACACGCGGTTGTCACTCCAGGTACCGTGTACGTCGCTGTGGGTTCTGAGCCGGGGAGGGCGAGGATGGACGACGAGCGGTGGGCATTCGAGGAAGAGCTGGAAGAGGACGACGATCCACCGAAGTCGTCCTTCACCGCGCCGGTCCCCGAGGAAGACCGGATCAGCGGGCAAGACCAGAACGGTGTCGTCACCGTGGTCGTCTCACCTGACGCGGATGTTCTCGCCGTGGCCCTCACACCTGAGTGGAAACGGTCAGTCGACCCGCGCGGGCTTCCCGGCGCCGTGACAGCGGCTGGGAACGCCGCCACCATCGCGGCCTTGGGCAGGCAGGTGGATGAGGTTGTCCGGAACCCGCCCGCCATGCCGACGTTCGGCGCGACACCTGCGTCCGTCGCGGACGAGTCGCCTCTCGGCACACAAGACATGCTTCGCCTCGTGGAAGCCGCGACCGCCGAGTTGGAACGGTTCACTCAGCGGGCCGCCGAGGTCGTCGACCGCCCGATCACCGCGGAGAGTGGCGGTGGCCATGTCCGCGGCTCGGTGACCAACGGGCAGATCGTCGACGTGGAAATCGACCAGTCCTGGGTGACGCAGGTGCGGACGGGTGAGATCGAGAGCGAAGTCCTCGACGTGCTCCGTCAGCTTCGGAGGGCCTGCGTGCCTCCAGGTCTCTCCGACGGCCCGCAAGGCCCCGCGATCGCCGAGATCATGGGGCTGCTCTTCGACCCGCACCGGATGGCCCGTCGCGTCGGTCTCGAACCATCCGTCAGTGAGGAGCAACCGTAATGGCGGACGCTTACGACATCGCGCTGGCGCTGGACGCGCTTCGTTCGGACGCGGACTTGTGGGACGCCGCCGCGGACGATCTGGCCTCGCCGCGTACCGCGATCGATTCTCTCGGGCTGACACCGTACGACGTCATGTCCTACGCGGCCGCGAAAGGGCTCGACAAGCAATACAACCAGGCCAGAGCCCTCATCCAAGACATGATCGACCAGGCCGGCGACAACTTCCGCGCACTGTCCACCTCCTTGCGAGCGGCGGCCGATCGGTATGCCCACGACGAGGACCGGCACGTGCTCGACATCGATCGCGCCGGTCGCGGCTAGCCAGACTTCCGAGGGGAATCCACCATGACGGCTGCTGGAGCCAATCCGGTCATCGATCAGTCGATGGAAAAACTTCGTGAAATCGAAGGCAAGATCCGTGAGTTGTTCGACAAAGTGAACGATGTGATGAGCTGGGTGCCCGACATCCTTTCGGACTTGATCGAACCTGTCCGCCGGGGTATGAACGCGCTCAACGCGAAGCTGACCGAGTTCTGGGATGCGGTCAAGAAGTTCGCTACCAACCGGGGCGATCCTGCGAAGCTGAGGCAAGTGGCCGCCGAGTGGTCGGATCGAATCGGCAACAGTATCGGCGAGATCGCCGGTTCGGTATCCCTGGACAAGCTCAAGACGAACATCGAATGGAGTGGCAAAGCGGCTGAGACGTACAAGGCCACCGTGCCCGCTCAAGTCGCAGGATTGAACTCGCTCAAGGAGCTCGGGCTCCAGATCCGGAACTCGCTTGTCAACCTCGCCAACGGTCTCGACAGCTTCTGGACCCAGATATATGGGACCCTCGCAGGCTTGAGCATCGCTGTCGCCGCGGCGGCCGTCAGTGCCATCAGCATTGTCGGTCTCCCAGCCGCGATCGTGATTCTGATCGGCGTGATCGGCGCCGGCATCGCGTCCATCTTCACGACCATCAGCGCGGTGGATTCGCTCACCAACAGCATCGCGGTGGAACAGACCGCGATTCAGGACAAGGTGAACTCGCTGGGTTCTGCGTGGCCCAGGACCAACACGGAATCGATGTCGCACTCGGCGGACTGGAAGCGGCAGCCGTGACGTACCCGACCGTGTGGCCGGAGGAGCCTTACCGGCGGCTACCGCCCGGCATGATCGGAAATATCCGGGAAATCGCCACCAGTCTCGGGGCCGGAACGGGCGTCGTCGGCCTGGTCATGGTGATCGTCATACAGATCTCGGGGCGGATTCTTCCGACTGCGAGTGATGGCGCCAATGTCGTCACCATGGGGATGGCCACTTTCGCGGCCGGTGCGTCGCTGTTGTCGGGACTCGCCATGGTGATTTCGCGGACGCTCGTGAGAACAGGCTGTGTAGAGACGAAAGGTGCCATCATCCTGCGAGGAGTCGAGGCGGGGTTGTGCGCAGGGGCGGTTTTCGCGATGGCAGCCTTCTTGTTCTTCTACGTTCCGGGGGTCGCCGGTTCCGGGCGGTACGACCCGCAGGACCGCATCGAGGTAACGCCAGGCATCGTGATGTACACACTCTTGCCGGTTCTCGCCGGGATCCTGACGACCGTCAACCTCGTCGTCGCCCACCGGTTGTTCTTCCCGACCGTCGAGAAGGTGCGGAAGTACCTGGCGCGAGAGTCCGGCTGACTCGGGTCTCGCCACGTCGCCATCGGCCAGGCTAGGGTGACCCGCGCGATTCTTCGACCGAGGGAGAGGTGCGCCGATGCGCCGTGCGTTGCTGGTCCTGCTGGGAGCGGTCGTCCCGTTGGCGTTCACCGGCGTCGCGCACGCCGCACCGGACTGTCCCGATCCGACGTGGGTGGAGACCCCGACGGGTACGGACGCTCAGCTGCGCGGCCTCTCCGCGGTGGATTCCCGGACGGCGTGGGTCAGCGGCAGCAAGGGCACCGTCCTGCGCACCACCGACCGCGGCCGCACCTGGAAGCCCGTCGCCCCGGCCGGCACCGAGGCGCTCGACTTCCGCGACATCGAGGCCTTCGACGCCGATCACGCGGTGGCCCTGTCGATCGGGCCTGGTGACGCGTCCCGGATCTACCGCACGGACGACGGCGGCAAGAGCTGGCGACTGTCCTTCCAGAACAGCGATCCGGCCGCCTTTTACGACTGTGTCGCGTTCTTCGACCACCGGCGCGGCCTCGCGATGAGCGATCCGGTGGACGGCAAATTCCGGTTGCAGTCCACTTCGGACGGCGGTCGCACGTGGCAGCCCGTGCCCGCCGAGGGCATGGTCCCCGCGCTCGACGGTGAGTTCGGGTTCGCCGCCAGCGGCCAGTGCCTCACGACGTCGGGTCCGCGTGACGCCTGGATCGCCACCGGCGGCGGTGCGCGCGCACGAGTCCTGCACTCGGGCGACGGCGGGACTACCTGGGAGGCGGCGGACACTCCGCTGCCCAGTGGCGCGTCCGCCGGCGTCTTCTCGGTGACCTTCCGGGACCCGAGGCACGGCGTGGCCATCGGAGGCGATTACGCGGCGCCGAACGCGCCCGGTCCGGCGGTCGCGCTCAGCGCGGACAAGGGCCGCACCTGGCGCACGCCATCGGAGGCGCCGGTCGGCTACCGTTCGGGCCTGGCGTGGCTGGGGAACACCGTGCTCGCCGTCGGCCCCGGCGGGAGTGACCTGAGCCCGGACGGTGGACGGCACTGGAAGTCGTTCGACACCGGATCGCTGGACTCAGTCGACTGCGCTCGCGGGGCTTGCTGGGCGAGCGGGGCGAAGGGCCGGGCCGCGCGGCTCGGCACGGCCTAAGCTCGAAGGACTATGACCGCACAAGCCGAACCAGTCCCGGAGACCACCGAGCAGCTGGTCGAGGTGTTGAAGGCGCTCGCCAACCCGATCCGGCTCCAGGTGCTCGGGTGGCTGCGCGAACCGGACCGGCACTTCCCGCCGGAAAAGGCGATCGCCGACCAGAACGAGGTCGGCGTCTGCGTCAGCCATCTCCAGGAGAAGCTGGGCCTCGCGCAATCCACCGTGTCGGCGTACATGGCGTTGCTGCAGCGCGCCGGGCTCGTGCGGTCCACGCGGGTGGGGAAGTGGACGCACTACCGCCGCGACGACCAGCGGATCGCGCGGCTCGTCGACCTGCTGGGACGCTCCATCTGAACTCGCCGGGAATAACATATCGAGAATCTGCGATACTTCGATATGTTGGACTCGACCTGAGGAGAGACAGATGGAACTGGGGCGTTTCGGGATCTGGACGTTCGACTTCGAGGAACAGCCCGCGAGCATGCTGCGGGATTCGGTGCGGGAACTGGAAGAACTCGGCTGGCCCGCGATCTGGATCCCGGAACGGGACGGGCGCGAAGCGCTCACCCATGCCGGATTCCTGCTCGCGTCCACCGAGCGTATGGCCGTGGTCAACGGGATCGCGCGCATCGGCTCCCGCGGCGCGCGCTGGACACGTGGCGCGGCGCTTTTGCTGGCCGACGCGTATCCGGGCAGGCATGTCCTGGGGCTCGGCTTCGGTGGCGCGCGGCCCGGCGTCAAGCCGCTGGACGCGATGAGCGAGTACCTCGACGAACTCGACGCCGTCACCAGCGCGAACCCGCTGCCTGCCCTGCCGATCCAGCGGCTGCTCGCGGCGTACGGGCCGAAGATGCTCGGCCTGGCCCGCGACCGGTCCGCGGGGGCGCACACCTACCACGTGACGGTGCCGCACACCGCCCAGGCGAGGGAAGTGCTGGGGGAGAAGGCCTTCCTCGGCGTCGAGCACGCCGTGCTGTTCGAAACCGATCCGGGCAAGGCGCGGGAGATCGCCCGTGAACACCTGCACGGCTACCTGACGTCGGAGTACAACGTCGCCAAGTTCCTCCGGCTCGGCTACACCGAAGCCGACATCGACGGCGGCCGCGGCAGCGACCGGCTCGTCGACGATCTCGTGTTCTGGGGCGACCTCGACACCATCGTCGCGAAACTGCACGGTCATCTCGACGCCGGTGCGGACCATGTCGGCATCCAGGTCATCGGCGTCGAACCCGGCGAGCTGGCCATGCCGCACTGGCGGCGGCTGGCCGAGGCGCTGCTGCCGCGCTAGGTGGTCGGTGGTGAGGTGAAGGCTCCCTTCGTCGCGTCTGACGCGGTGAAAGGAGCCTTCGCCTCCGGTCGCCGTGGCCATGCCTCCGAAACAGGCGGCGTGTAGGTGTCCCACTCCGGGACCGGTTCGCCGAGGAGCGCGGCGCCCAGCCGGTCGAGGTAAAAATGCCAGCCCTTGAGAATGTCCGAGGTGTCCCAATCGGTCTTGGGCAGCAGGTGCACGAAGTCGAGCACCGTCCCGTCGCCCTGCGAAGTCAAGGTCAGTTCGACCCGCCACGCGGGCTGATCGGTCACGCCGAGATCCACCACCAGCCGCTTCGGCGGATCGCACTCACGGATGACGGCGGGCCCCGGTTCGGAGCCCTCCTCCGCGGTCATCGTCAGCATGATCGTGTTGCCGACCCCCGCCTCGCCCGTCCACGGGCCGATCCAGCGCGCCGTGCGCTCGGATTCGGTGAGCGCCGACCAGACGTCTTCGATCGGGTCCGGGTACTCGCGCCGGAGTTCGAGCCGGGTCACGTCGTTGTCCATGACGGCGAAGATAACCGCAGACTTAATTAAGCGTCAACTTATGAGCACTAGTCGTCCGCGGAGACCGCCCGCCGCCAGACGTTCGTGGGCTTTCACCGCCTCGGCCAAGGGCAAGGTGTCCGCGACCCGCAGTGCGAGCGTGCCGTCGTCGACCAGGGCTGCCAGTCCGGCGAGGGCGGCGCCGTCGGCGCGGATCCAGACGTGCTCGACTTTGATGCCGCGCAAGGGGATCGGGGCCGCTCCGGCCGCGAACACCACGAACCGGCCGTGGTTCGTCACGGCGTCCAAGGCTTCGAGCCCGAGCAGTGCGGTGTCGAGCGCGGCGTCGACACCGCCGGGGATCACCGTGCGCACGCGATCGGCCAGGAAATCGCCGCGCGGCACGAAAACGTCCGCACCGAACCCTCGGACGAGTGCCTCATCGGCGGAGCCGGCGACCGCCACTACTCGGAAGCCCCTCACCTTGGCCAAGGCGACCGCGTAGCCGCCGACAGCACCCGCCGCTCCAGTCACCAGCACCGTCGCACCCGGGGGGAGGTCGAGAAGATCGAGCGCCTGGACCGCGGTGAGACCGTTCAGCGGCAGGGTCGCGGCCTCCGCGTGAGACGCCGTCCGCGGGGCGGCGGCGAGCGCGTCCACGTCGAGGACGACAGACTCGGCGTACGTGCCGAGCGCTGCCGACGGCCGGTCCCGCAGGCCGATCACGCTGTCACCCTCGGCAAAGCCGGTGACGCCGTCGCCGACGGCGTCGACCGTCCCCGCCACGTCCCACCCGATCCCGAGCACCTCGCGAGGCGGGACGATCCCCGCCTCGGTCAGGAAACCCGACCGGGTCGCGGCGTCGACCGGGTTGACCCCGGCCGCGGCCACCTTCACCCGCACCTGACCGCGTCCCGGTACCGGCACCGGGATCTCGGCGAACTCCAGGACTTCCGGGCCGCCGAACCGGCGGACCACCACTGCACGCATCGTTCTCCTCCAGGGATCGTTCTCCACGAACGTATGGGGAGCTACTCTCCATCGGGAAGTACGCACCTCGAGGTGCCCAACCCACGCGGAGGTACGCGCACCGTGGTCACGCGCACGGCACAGGAACGCCGGAACGAGGAGAAACGGGCCTACGACGCCTACCTCGCGGCCTGCCCCGCCCGGAAACTGCTCGACGAGGTCTCGGGGAAATGGGTCAGTCTCGTCCTCGTGGCGCTCGGCGACGGGCCCCAGCGCTACAGCGACCTCTCCCGCCGGATCGCCGGTGTCAGCCAGAAGATGCTCACGCAGACCTTGCGAACCCTGGAGCGGGACGGCCTCCTGACGCGCACGGTCACCGCGTGCGTGCCGGTGCGCGTGGACTACGAGCTGACCGAGCTCGGCCGGAGCCTCCGCCAGCTGCTGGCCGGGATCAAGGACTGGGCCGAGACCCGGTTCGACGAGGTCGAGACCGCCAGGGATCGTTACGACGCGCGATCGGCGGCTCTCACCATCGGGTCGGACGGCGCGGGCTAGGGTAGCCGGGTGTCCACCGCACGCGCCGAACGTCTGGTCAACCTGGTTCTGGCCCTCCTGTCCACCCGGCAGTACCTCACCGCCGAGCGGATCCGGGGCATCGTGCCCGGGTACGCCGACGCGGCCAGCGACGAGGCGTACTTCCGCATGTTCGAGCGCGACAAGACCGAACTCCGCGAACTCGGCATCCCGCTGGAGACCGGGCGCAACTCGGCGTTCGACGCGATCGACGGCTACCGCATCGCCCGGCGTGACTACGAACTCGGCGAAATCGACCTCGCGCCCGACGAAGCGACCGCGGTCGGGCTCGCCGTCCGGCTCTGGGACTCCCCGGAGCTGACCGGTGAGGCCCAAGGGGCACTGGTGAAACTTCGCGCCGCCGGGGTGGAGGTCGACGACCACGCCCCGACCGTCGTGGAACCCCGTGTGCGGGCCGAACCGGCGTTCGGCCCGCTGCTGGCCGCCGTCCAAGCCGGCCAGGCGGTGCGCTTCGAGTACCGCCGCAGTGGTTCGGCCGAGCGCAAGATCCGCACCCTCGAACCGTGGGGCGTGGTGTCGTGGAAGGGCCGTTGGTACGTCGTCGGGCACGACAGGGACCGTGGCGCGTCGCGCTGCTTCCGCCTCTCGCGCGTGACCGGGAAGGTCGACGCCTTCGGGGAAACCGGCGTCGTCGAACGCCCGGAAGGGGTCAACCTGCTGCGCATGGTCTCCGCCAGCAGCGGTGAGGACCCGTCCGCCCCGACCACCGCCAGTGTCTGGGTCGCCGACGGCCGGGCCGCCGGGGTCCGCCGCCGCGGCCGGGTGGTCGGCCGCAGCGACGCCGGGGGAGAAGAAGGCGACCTCGTGGAGATCGAGCTGTACTACCCGGAATCCGCCGCCGACTGGCTCACCGCGCACGGCCCGGACGTCCTCGTCCTCGAACCCGAGGTCCTCGCGAAGTCGGTCTTCAGCCGCCTCGAAGCCATCGCGCACGCCGGTGGTGCCCGATGAGCGCCACCGGACGGATGCCGCGCCTGCTCGCGCTCGTGCCGTATCTGCTCGCGCGGCCCGGAATCAAGATCGACGACGCCGCCCACGACTTCGACGTCACACCCAAGCAGCTGCGCAAAGACCTCGAGCTGCTGTGGATGTGCGGGCTGCCCGGCTACGGTCCCGGCGATCTGATCGACCTCTCCTTCGAGGGCGACACGATCGTCGTCACGCACGACGCCGGCATGAACCGTCCGCTGCGGCTCACCGGCGGCGAGGCGACGGCCATGCTCGTCGCGCTGCGTGCCTTGGCCGAGACCCCCGGAGTGGTCGACGCCGACGCGGTCCGCCGCGCCATCGCGAAGATCGAGGCCGCCGCCGGGCAGGCGCAACCGTCGGGGATCGTCGTCGGCGGGGGAGTGCGCGAAGGCAAGAAGACCGCCGGGACTCGTGAAGCCGTCCGTGCCGCTCTCACCGCGAAGCGCGCGTTGCGGATCCGGTACTACACCGCGTCGAAGGACGAGATCACCGAACGCACCGTCGACCCCATGCGGCTGCTGATCGTCCAGGCGGTCGGCTACCTCGAAGCGTGGTGCCGCCGCGCCGAGGGCGTCCGGTTGTTCCGGCTCGACCGCATCGACGAGCTCACCGTGCTCGACGAACCCGCCGTCCCGCCGGCGCACGCGCAGCCCACTGACATTTCCGATGGTGTTTTCCGGCCGCGTCCCGATCAGCAGGAAGCCGTCCTCGTCCTCGATCCCGACACACGCTGGGTAGCCGAGTACTACCCCTGCGAGGAGCTCGACGAGCTCGACGGCGGGCGGCTGCGCATCCGGATGCGCTACGCCGACGAGTCCTGGATGGTCCGGCTGATCCTCGGTCTCGGCGGGGACGCGCAGGTCGAAAGCCCGGCCGCGCTCGGTGAGGCGGTTCGTCGCCGAGCGGCCGACGCGCTGGCCCGGGCTCGTCACCTAACGTCAACCTACGAGCAGTAGGGTGACGCCGTGTCGTACCTGCCGAGCATCGCGCTCGCCGTCGCCGGGCTGATCGTTCTCTTTGTTCTGCTAATCAAATTACGCAGAGTCTTGCGCGTACTCACCCATACGATGAGCATGGTGGCTACGAACACCCGAAAACGGACAGGGCTGCTCCGCGCCCGGTCGGCCGCGCTTCGCGTGGCGATCGCGCAACGACGTGGGCTCGAAGACCGGTAACATCACACACAGAGACTCGAGAAGGAGGCCGCAAACGATGAACGCGCTGCAGCCGTGGCACATCATCATCCTGGTGCTCGTCGTTGTTCTGCTGTTCGGCGCCAAGAGGCTTCCGGACGCCGCGCGGTCCATCGGCAAGTCCATGAAGATCTTCAAGGCCGAGACCAAGGACATGGCCGGGGACAAGGACAAGGCCGCCGAGACCGAAGAGGTCGAGACCAAGCAGCTGCCGCAGGCCGCCACGCCCGCGCCCGCCGCGAACGCGCAGGACAAGCAGGTCGCCGACCTCCAGCGTCAGCTCGACGAGCTCAAGAAGCAGCAGGCCGCCGCGCCCGCTCCGGCCGAGCAGGCGCAGAAGAACGCCAGCTGAGCGGTCTTTCAGTAAGCCAGCTTCCAGCCAGCACAGCGGAGCCTGTTCGCGGATGAGCGCGCCGAGGTCACGGCGCGCTCATGGTGGACCCTGACGAGAACGGACTGTCCAGTGGCGGATTCCGCCTCCGGTGAGGAGCGCCGCGGCACGAAGCGGCGCAAGCGCAGCCGTCGGAGCAACCCCGACGGCACGATGACGCTCATCGAGCACATCTACGAGTTCCGGCGCCGTCTGGGCTTCGCGCTGCTCGCCATCCTGGCGGGCGGGATCATCGGTTTCATCTGGTTCCAGACCAAGGTGGGCCCGATCCCGTCGCTCGGCGAGATCATGACCGGCCCGTACTGCGGCATCCCCTACCAGCGCAGGCTCGGCGGGCAACCCCACGGCCCCTGCCAGCTTCTCCAGACGGTCCCGTTCGAAGCCTTCATGATCCAGCTGAAGGTCGGCCTCGCCGCGGGCGCGGTGCTGCTGGCACCGCTGTGGCTTTACCAGATCTGGGCGTTCATCGCGCCCGGCCTCTACTCGAAGGAGCGCAAGTACGCGCTCACCTTCGTCTTCTTCGCGTCGATCCTCTTCGCCTTCGGCGCCGTGCTGGCGTACCTGCTCATCCCGCACGCTCTCGAGCTGCTGATGAACTTCGGTGGCGACCAGTTCATCACCGCCCTCACCGGTGACAAGTACATCTCGTTCATCCTGTCGCTGCTGCTGATCTTCGGTGTGAGCTTCGAGCTCCCGTTGTTCGTGGTGATGCTGAACCGCGTAGGCGTCCTCAAGTACCAGACGCTGAAGAAGTGGCGCCGCGGCCTGATCATGGTCGTGTTCGTCTTCGCCGCCTTCGCGACGCCCGGTTCGGACCCGTTCTCGATGATCGCCCTGGCCGGCGCGCTGGTGGTGCTCCTGGAGCTCTCGATCCAGATCGCGCGCTTCCACGACCGGAAGCTCGACAAGGAGCGCGGCACCGAGGGCTGGGATCAGCTCGCCGACGACGAGGCCGCACCGTTCGACTACACGCCGAGCACGATCGACGAGGAGCCGTCGGCCGCCACGAACGGCAAGCGCACCAGCACCGACGACGTCACCTGATCCGGGGATGCACGCGGCGCTGGCCGTCCACCCGGCCTCAGGGAACGGGGCCGCGGGACGGCTGATGGAGTCGGTCGCGGCGCGGCTGAGGCCCGTCGTGGACCGGCTCGACGTCCTCGTCGCCCACACGGTCGAGGAATCCCGCGCGTTGATGACCGACTCGCGCGCGGCGGGGCTCGACGTCCTCGTCGTCCTCGGTGGTGACGGCGCGGCACACCAAGGCGTCCAGTTCTGCGCGGAATCAGGCGTCGCGCTCGGGCTGGTCCCCGCGGGCACCGGCAACGACTTCGCCAGGGCGCTCGGGATCCGCGAACGCCCGCATGCCGCCGCCGATCTCGTCGCCAGGCGGATCGCGGCGGGGAACCGGCGGAGGATCGATCTCGGCTGGGCCGGTGGCGAATGGTTCGCCACGGTGCTGTGCTCGGGCTTCGACGCTCTGGTCACCGAACGCGCCAACCGGCTGACCTGGCCGCGCGGCCCACGCCGCTACGACGTCGCGATCCTGGCCGAACTCGCCGCGTTCCGGCCCCGGCCGGTCGTACTGCGCACCGACGTCGAGACGATCGAACTCGACGCCACCATGATCGCCGTGGGCAACACCCCGTACTACGGCGGCGGCATGCCGATCTGTCCCGGAGCCGACCCGGAGGACGGCCTGTTCGACGTCACGGTCGTCGGAAAGGCGACCCGGCGCGATCTGATCCGCATGTTGCCCGGTGTCCGCTCCGGGCAGCACGTCACGCACCCGGCGGTGCGGATCCTCAAAGCGAGCCGTATCCACCTGGCGGGCAGTGATCTGCCCGTCTACGCCGACGGCGAGCCGCTGGGCGGACTGCCGATCGACATCACGTGCGTCCCCAGGGCGCTCACCGTCGTCGGGTGAGCCCGGCGTAGTCGCCCGCGCGCCACACTTGTCCCCGGAACGTCGCGGCGGACATCAGGTCACCGCGCGGGAAGAACACCCCGCCGCAGCGATGGCAGAACCAAGCCTGACGCCAGTAGATCAGCGCGTCCGGGATGCCCCGCCGGATCCGCGCGTTGCGCCGCAGCCGGAGCACGAACAGGACGGCGAACAAGGCGACCAGCGCGAAGGCGCCGAAGGGGAAGATCCAGGCGCCGATGGCCGCACCGACGCGGCCGCCGGCGGTCGGAGCGGGATTCTCGGCGAGCACGTCGGTGGCGAACGAGACGAACACGAACGCGGGGATCAGCAGAACCAGCGCGAGCGTCAGGAAGCAGCCGCCGCCGCGGAGCACCGGATACGGGTTGAGCGACGCGGCGGTCGCGGTCACCGAGACACCGGTGTGCGTCGTCGCGGTGTAGACCACGCCGTCACCGGCCGGGACGGCCGTCATGCCGCCTTGCACCCGGTAGGTCGTCTGCCCGCTCTGGAACACCGCCGGCACACTCTGCACCTGGTCGACCTGCGCGCATTGCGGGCAAGCGATCTCCATGGCGTCCCCTCTCGATCTCGGATCCGGCCCTTGGATGACAGAGGTGTGTCGTCCGTTCCCCAGATCGTCACACCGAGTGCGAACTGTCGGTGGGGTATGGAACCCTGACGAAGTGGTCAACAGCCCTTCTCAGACCCCGGCCGAGGCTTACGCCGCCTCCCAGCGCCGCGCTCGGTACCCCCAGCTGACCCGCTTCGCGGCGGAATCGTCGTTCGAGTTCGACGACTTCCAGGTCCGCGGCTGCGAGGCGCTCGAAGACGGTCACGGCGTGCTCGTCTGCGCGCCCACCGGCGCCGGGAAGACGGTGGTCGGCGAGTTCGCGGTGCACCTCGCGCTCGCCGAGGGCCGCAAATGCTTCTACACGACACCCATCAAGGCGTTGTCGAACCAGAAGTACGCCGACCTCGTCGGCCGCCACGGTGCCGACGCGGTCGGCCTGCTGACCGGCGACACGTCGATCAACGGCAACGCGCAGGTCGTGGTCATGACCACCGAGGTCCTGCGGAACATGCTCTACGCCGGGTCCTCGACCATCGGCGAGCTCGCGTACGTGGTGATGGACGAGGTCCACTACCTCGCCGACCGGTTCCGCGGTGCCGTCTGGGAAGAGGTCATCCTCCACCTGCCCGAGCACGTCCGGGTCGTCGGCCTGTCGGCCACGGTGAGCAACGCCGAGGAGTTCGGCGAATGGCTCGTCGAGGTCCGCGGCGACACCTCCGTCGTCGTCGACGAGCACCGTCCCGTGCCGCTGTGGCAGCACATGCTGGTCGGCAACCGGCTGCTGGATCTGTTCGCGGGCCAGGAGGAACACGCGCCCGGCGCCGAGCTGCGGATCAACCCCAGCCTGCTTCGCCGCACCGAGGAGATCGGCGGACGGTTCGCCCCGGCCGGGCTGCGCGGCCCACGCGGGCGGCGGGGGGCGCCGTCGCGGATGCCGCGGTACCGGCCGCCGTCCCGCACCGACACGGTCGAGCGGCTGGACAACGCCGGCCTGCTCCCCGCCATCGTGTTCATCTTCTCCCGCGCGGGGTGTGACGCCGCCGTCGGTCAGTGCGTCCGGTCCGGCCTGCGGCTCAACGGCCCCGAAGAGGTCGAGAAGGTCCGTCGCATCGTCTCCGAGCGCACCAAGGACCTCCCCGAAGGCGACCTCGGCGTCCTCGGCTTCTGGGAATGGCGTGAAGCGCTCGAACGCGGTATCGCCGGGCACCACGCCGGGTTGCTCCCGGCGTTCAAGGAGACCGTCGAGGAGCTGTTCGTCCAGGGCCTGGTGAAGGTCGTCTTCGCCACCGAGACGCTCGCGCTCGGCATCAACATGCCCGCGCGCACCGTGGTGCTGGAACGGCTGGTGAAGTACAACGGTGAGGCCCACGTCGACCTGACGCCGGGGGAGTACACGCAGCTCACCGGGCGGGCCGGGCGGCGCGGCATCGACGTCGAAGGCCACGCCGTCGTCGCCTGGCAGCCGGGGATCGACCCGAAACAGGTCGGTGGCCTGGCCTCGACCAGGACGTATCCGCTGCGGTCGTCTTTCCGGCCCGGTTACAACATGGCGGTGAACCTGGTCGCCCAGGTCGGTGCCGAGGCGGCCCGTGATCTGCTGGAACAGTCGTTCGCGCAGTTCCAGGCCGACCGGTCGGTGGTCGGGACGGCGCGGCGGATCGAGCGGAACAAGGAGGCCCTGCGGGGCTACACCTCCGCCATCACCGGCGATTTCGACGAGATGCTGGAGTACGTCGAGCTGCGGGCGAAGATCTCCGCACGGGAGAAGGCGCTTTCGCGGCAGAACACCTCCGCCCGCCGGGCGGGCACCGCCGAATCGCTGGAGAAGCTCCGCAAGGGCGATGTCATCGCCGTGCCCGCGGGGCGTCGCGCGGGGCTGGCGGTCGTCGTCGATCCGGGGCTCGACCCGATCCGCGAGCCGCGGCCCGTCGTGGTCACCGAGGACCGCTGGTCCGGCCCGCTCTCGGTCTCGGACTTCCCGTCGCCGGTCGAGGCGCTGGGGAACATCAAGCTGCCGAAGCACATCGAGCTGCGCTCGCCCAAGACCCGGCGGGACATCGCCTCGAGTCTGCGCAACGCGGGAATCTCCTTGCCCGGCAGGCAAAAGCGCCGCGCCGGGGCCAATGAGGACGGTGAGCTGGCCGCGCTGCGGCGGGCGCTGCGCGCGCATCCGTGCCACGGCCTGGCCGAACGCGAGGCGAACCTGCGCTGGGTCGAGCGGTACCAGCGGCTCACGGCCGAGACCGAGCAACTGGAACGCAAGGTCGCCGCGACCACGCATTCCCTCGCGCGCGCCTTCGACCGAATCCTGCGGCTGCTCGGCGAACGCGGCTACCTCGGCCCTGCGACGAAGGGTGACGGCGAGGACCGGGTCACCGAACACGGCAAGCGGCTCACCCGCCTGTACAGCGAATCCGATCTGCTCGCGGCCGAATGCATCCGGCACGACGTCTGGAAGGGCCTGGCGCCCGCCGAGCTCGCGGCCGTCGTCTCGACGCTGGTCTTCGAGGCACGCCGGGACACCGCGGGAGAGCCTCGCCTGCCCGCCGGCAAGGTGGTCGACGCCTGGCAGGCGACCACGCGGCTGTGGATGGAGCTCACCGAAGACGAGCGTCGCCACAAGCTGGATCGCACCCGCGAGCCCGACGCCGGTTTCGCCTGGCCGGTCTACCGGTGGGCGCGCGGCGAATCGCTGGAGAAGGTCCTCACCGCCGCCGAAGCGAACGGGCAGGAGCTTTCGGCCGGTGACTTCGTGCGGTGGTCGCGGCAGGTCATCGACCTGCTGGACCAGATCCGCGACGTCCTCGGGAAGGCGGATCCGGTCGGGGCGGCGGCTTCGGACGCGGTGAAGGCCTTGCGCCGCGGAGTCGTGGCGGCCGGCGGAGCGTGACCGGCGCGGTCTGGCGCGGTCGTGTCGTCCGCCGGATCACGCGTGTCGTCCGTCCAGACACGTGAGATCGCCGGTGCCGGCACTCGTGGCGTTGGGCCGACCGGCGGAGCGGACGGGCCTCCGGTGTGAGCACGCTCGCGGACAGTTGGCCCGACACCACCCGGGAACAGTGGGCAGGGGCGCCGACCTGTGGTTGGATCGCCCACGACGGCCATGCAGGTCGGCCGGTGACGATGCGGAACAGGCGGAGGCGAAACGATGAGCACGCCGTATGGCGGCAACGACCCGCAGCAGCAGCCCCAGTGGGGGCAGCAGCCGGGCTACGGCCAACAGCCGGGCGGCGCTCAACCGCCGAGCGGCCCGCAGCAGCAGCCGCAATGGGGCCAGCAGCCGCAGTACGACCCGTCGCAGACCCAGCAGCAACAGCCACAGCAGCCCCAGCAGCCTCAGTGGGGGCAGCAGCCCGCGCCCTACGACCCGTCGCAGCAGCAGCCCGGGTATCCGCAGCAGCAGGATCCCTCGCAGACGCAGCAACAGCAGCCGCAGTGGGGCCAGCAGCCGCAATACGGCCAGCAGCCGGGGTATCCGCAGAGCGGGCCCCAGCAGCAGCCGGGCTACCCGCAGAGCGGCCCGCAGCAGCAGCCTCAGTACGGGCAGCAGCAGCCCGGCCAGTACGACTACGGCCAGAGCCAGTTCCCGGGCACCCAGGGCGAGGCGCAGGACAAGCCGAAGTCCAAGAAGGGCCTGTTCATCGGGATCGGCGCGCTCGTGGTGATCATCGCCGCGGTCGGCATCCTCGGGTTCGTCACGCCGGGCTGGTTCAACACCCAGGTCTTCAACAACACCCAGATGCAGACCGACGTGCAGAAGCTGCTCACCGAGACGTACGGGATCAAGGAGATCAGCGCGGTCACCTGTCCCGCGGGCCAGGAGGTCAAGGACGGCGCGAAGTTCTCTTGCACCGCCACGATCGAGGGCAAGCCGCAGGATGTGCCGATCACCGTGAAGGGTGACACCGGCAACTACGAGGTCTCGCCGCCCGCCACCACCAAATAAACGGCGGGCGCCGGGCGTGGTCGATCCTGCATGATCGTCGCATGAGCGACTTTTCAGTGCGGCCGCTGCGGTCCGACGAGGAACGGGCCGCGGTCGATGTGTTCAGGCGGGCCTTGCATGTCAAGGAGATGACCGACGAGGAATGGTCGGCCTCCGCCGTATCGGTGCAGCCGGGCCGCGGGTTCGGCGCGTTCGATCCGGAGCTGATCGGTACCGTCCGGTCCTTCGATTCGGAAGTGACCCTGCCGGGTGGCGGCACCACACCGCTCGCCGCAGTCAGCCTCGTCGGTGTCCGTGCCGACCGCACCCGCCGTGGCGTGCTGACGGCGTTGATGCGCGCTCAGTTCGAGGATTTCGCCGCGCGCGGCGTCCCCGCGGCGATGCTGCACGCGTCCGAGGGCGCCATCTACGGCAGGTTCGGGTACGGCGCGGCCGTGCGGGCCAAGTCGATCGAGATCGACCGGCGCCGTGCCCGGTTCCGTCCCGAAGCGCCGGCCGGTGGGCAGATCTCCGTGCTCGATCTGGAGAACACCATCGAGCAATGGCCTGCGCTCTTCGACGCGCTCCCGCGGACTCGGCCCGGAATGATCGCGCGTAGCCCGAATCTGTGGCCGGGCTACGTCCGTGAGGTGCGCCGGGCGACCACTCCGATCGCGACCGCCGTGCACCAAGGCCCGGACGGCGTGGACGGCTTCGCCACCTACACCGTCGAGAGGGCTCATTTCGGTGCCCCGGCGTTGCTGAAGATCCAGTCCTTCCACTACGCGAGTCCCGACGCGTTCGCCGGGTTGTGGCGCTACCTGCTGTCCGTGGACCTGGTCGACCGTGTCACCGCCGAGAAACGGCCGCTCGACGAACCGGTCGAGCTGCTGTTCGCCGACCCGCGTCACGTGGAGGTGCAGAAGGTCCAGGACGAGGGCTGGTTCCGGCTGGTCGACGTCGAGACGATGCTCGCCGCCCGCACGTATCGGGGCGAGCCGGTGGTCATCGAAGTCACCGATCCCTTCCTGGAACACAACTCCGGCCGCTACCGCCTGTCCGAGGACGGCGCCGCCCGCACCACCGAGCCGGCGGATATCGAACTGGATGCCGACACCCTGTCGATGGTGTATCTCGGCGGTTGGTGCCCCTCGGATCTCGCGTTCGCCGGACGCGTCCGCGCCACCGGTGAGACCGCCTTGGACCGAGCGGACCAGCTGTTCGGCACGCGGGTGAACCCTTGGTGCGGTACCTTCTTCTGACGTTGGATGATCACACCGGTGGGGGTGGAGAAGCTTGAGCAGGCGAGCCGTCGCGACGGTCGGTCTGTGTGGTGCCGCTTTCGCGATGCTGGCGGCGTGTTCGGACACCCCGGCGCCCGCGCCGGCGACGAAGACCGTCACGGTTCCCCCGACGACGAGTGCTTCGTCGAGCGCTTCCGCGTCGTCCGGCGGTTCGTCCTCCACCGCTCCGGGCAGGGTCTTCGACCCGAGGACGATGCAGGCGGACGTGCGGAAGATCCTCACCGAGACCTATCAGGTGAGCCAGGTCGGCGACGTGCTCTGCCCGGCGAACCAGAAAGTCGAGGACGGCAGCACGTTCACCTGCACCGTCCAGGTCGGCGGGGAGGGCAAGACCGTCACGATCACCGTCACCGGTGAAGACGGCCGCTACGAAGTCGGCGCGCCCAGCTGAAAAACCGGTTGGGCCGTCCCGGGCCGGACGGCAGGATCCACGGTATGAGCGAATTCCATCTGCGTACCGTGGCCGAAGGCGAGCAGCGAGCCTGCCTCGATCTCCTGTCGGAGTCGTTGCACGGCAAGCCCGCCACGGACGAGACCTGGGCGAAGATGGCTCCGTCCTGGACAGCCGCCGGCAAGTTCGCCGCGTTCGACGACCACGGCGCCCCGGTGGGGATCGCCAGTTCCTTCGACGTCGAGCTGACCGTCCCGGGTGGACAGAAGCTGGTCACCGCGGCGGTCGACGGTGTCGGCGTCCGCGCCGACTGGACCCGCCGCGGGATTCTCACCGCGATGATGGCCGTACAGCTGGAAGACTTCGCGGCGCGGCGTGTCCCGGTCGCCGCGCTGCACGCCTCGGAAGCCGTCATCTACGGCCGCTTCGGGTACGGTCCGGCGAGTTACGACAAGGGTGTGTCCATCGAACGCCCGCGCGCCCGGGTTCGTGACGGCGTGGGGCGGGACGGCGAAGTCAAGTTCGTCACCCGCGCCGAAGCCGTGGAGCGGGTTCCCGCGCTGTACCACCGCTTCGCGGGGACACGACCGGGATTCGTTTCCCGGCCGCCGTCCTGGTGGCCCGGCTTCTTCGAGCGCGTGGTCACGGGAGACGACGGGTACCGGGTCGCGGTCCACAGTGGACCGGACGGTGACGACGGTTTCGTCGTGTACCAGAGCATCGACGTGCGCGACAGGCTGGCGCCGGAGCGTGGAGCGATCTTGGACATCCGTGAACTCCATGCCGCCACGCCACAGGCTTGGGCGGCGCTGTGGCGTTTCCTGCTGTCGGTCGACCTGGTCTCGGCCGTCACGGGACGCGGCCGCCCGCTGGACGAGCCGATCGCCGAACTGCTCACCGACCCCCGTGCGGTGAACACCACCGAGGTGATCGACGATCTGTGGCTGCGGCTCGTCGACGTCCTCGCGGCGTTGCGGGCGCGCACCTACGGCACCGCCGAATCCGTTGTGCTCGATGTGCTCGACAAGCAGCTTCCGGACAACAACGGCCGTTACGTCGTCGGGCCGGACGTCGTGGAACGCACGACCGCCGAGGCCGATCTGCGGCTGGACGTGGCCACCCTGTCGTCGCTGTACCTCGGACACGGTCTGTTCGGCGATCTGGCTCTGGCCGGACGTGTCGAGGTGCTGGACGAGGCGGCGGTCGCCCGTGCCGACTCCCTGTTCCACACCGCGCGCTCGCCTTGGTGCGGGACGTTCTTCTAGACCACTCGTGAGTGTTGCCGAGGCCGCGGGTGGCGATCGCCGAAGTCCGTGAAGGCCTCCTTCCCTACCTTCAGGGTAGGGAAGGAGGCCTTCACGGACCTCCGACCGCCTGGGCCCCGACCTTCGGCAGTAACCGTCCGTACCACTCACGAGGCGCGAGGCTAGGCCGGATTGCGCCGCGGTTTGATCCGCACCTGCGGCAGCGTGGGTGCGGGCAGCCACGCCGTGGTGCCCTGATAGCCCTCCACCCGGCCGAACCGGTCCGCCTGTGCCTGCCACGCTTCGCGGTACTCGGCGATCTCGTCGTGGCTGCGACCGACGAAGTTCCACCACATGACGAGTTCCTCGGTGAACGGTGTCCCGCCGAGCAGGAGTACCCGAGCCGGGCCGGTGCCGGAGTTCGTCAGCTCCAGCCGCGCCGCGCCCGGTGCGAGGTAGGCGAGTTCGCCGGTGCTCAGTGCGGCGCCGGCGACGGTGACGGAGCCGATGTCCTGCAGGACACCGTGTTCGAAGGCCGGGTCGACGTCGAGGGGCAAAGTCGCGCCGGGTTCGACAATGAGTTCGGCGCCCAGCAGGGGAGTGAACGCCGGGACCGGTGAGGTGGTCCCGGCGAGGCTGCCCAGGAACACCCGCGCCGTGGCGCCGGGCAGGTCGAGCAGCGGCGGCGCGTAGTGCCGGAAATCCCGTGCGGTGTCACGGTGTTCGTCCGGCAGCGCGATCCAGAGCTGGACACCGTGCAGCGTCGAAGTGTCCGGTGTGGACACTGTGGCGACCTCGGAATGCGCGATACCGTGCCCGGCGGTCATCAGGTTGAGCTCACCCGGCCGCACCATGGCGCGGGTGCCGATGCTGTCGCGATGCTCGATCTCGCCGCTGAACAGCCAGCTCGCGGTCTGCAAACCGGTGTGCGGATGCGGTGCGACGTCCATCCCGCCGGACGCCGAAACGTCCTGCGGGCCGTAGTGGTCGGCGAAACACCACGCGCCGATCAGCGACCGTTGCCGCTGCGGGAGGGTCCGGCGGACCCGGATCGCCCGCGGGCCGCCGAGCGGGACGTCGCGCGGGGTCAGCACGGTGACGCCTTCGCCCGGCCGCTCCCGGCACAGCAGCTCGGCCGGGTCAGCCTCGGTGTTGCTCATGACTTCGGGAGCGCGGCCAGCAGACGCTCCACCGAACGGCCGAGATTCCAGCGCTCCGCGAGTTCCGCGACCTTGTCCGGGTCGGCGGGTTCGGACGGGACAGTGTCCGGCCGGGACTGCTTGACCGGCGCGTCGGCCGCGACCCGGACGACGGTCGGGGCCACCGCGAGGTACTCCGCGGCATCGGTCAGCCGGAGCCGGGTCTTGAGCGGCACCCGTGAGTCGCCTGCGTTGGACGCTTCGATCAGCTCCTGCAGCGAGCCGAACTGGGTGATCAGCTTCGCCGCGGTCTTCTCGCCGATCCCCGCGACGCCGGGCAGCCCATCCGACGGATCTCCGCGCAACGCGGCCATGTCGGCGTACCCGGGACCGGCGTTCCCGGCCGGGATCCCGTACTTCTCGGCGATTTCGGCCGGGCCGAGGACTTCGGCCTTGTTCCAGCCCTTGCCGACGTAGATGACCACGGTGGGCGTCGGTTCATGGCGTACCAGCTGGAACAGGTCGCGGTCACCGGTGATGACCTCGACCGGGGAGTCCTGCTCGCGGATCGCGAGCGCGCCGATGACGTCGTCGGCCTCGTATCCGGCGGCCTCGGCCGTCGCGATCCCGAAGGCCTCCAGCAGTTCCAGGATGATCGGCACCTGCGGGGTCAGGGTGTCCGGCACTTCTTCGACATCGCTGCCTTCCGGGACCTCTTCGGCCACCCGGTGCGCCTTGTAACTGGGCAGCAGATCGGTGCGGAACTTCGGCCGCCAGTCCGCGTCCAGGCAGGCGACGAGCCGGGAAGGCCGCCGGTCGACGAGGATCCGCGCGATCGTGTCGGTGAACCCGCGCACGGCGTTGACCGGTGTCCCGTCCGGGGCGGTCATCGAATCGGGCAGCGCGTAGAACGAGCGGAAGTAGAGGCTCGCGGAATCGAGGAGAGCGAGTGGTCCGGTCACGCGGACAGCCTGCCATGTTCCGCCTCGGATGTCCGTGAAGGACCCGACCCCCAGCCGGGTCCTCCACGAACGGCCGGTCAGGCCGCGTAGGGCCGCGCCTGGCGTGCGTCGCGGAGGGCGTTGGCCCACCAGTTCAGCTGGTTCAGCAGCGTGGTGGCCGCGACCGAGGCGCCTTCGAAGTCGTCGTGCTCGCCGTCCGGGCCGAAATGGTTCCAGGCGTAAGGGAAGCTCACGGTCTCGCGGATCGTCGCGGCGTGGAGTTCGGCGAAGACCGGGCGCAGATGCTCCACCGCGCGCAGGCCGCCCGAGATGCCGCCGTAGGAGACGAAGGCGACCGGTTTGCCGTGCCACTCGGGCCCGGTGGCGTCGAGCGCGGTCTTGAGCGGGCCGGGGTAGCTGTGGTTGTACTCGGGGACGATCACGACGACGGCGTCCGCGGCGGCCACGCCGGGGGAGAGGTCGCCGGGGGCTTCGGCCAGGTCGATGACGGAAAGGGTGACGTCGTCGCGCTGTTTGGCGTGGTCCAGGAACCAGTTCGCGACGACGGGAGCGAAGCGTCCCTCGCGGACGCTGCTGATCACGACGGCGAGCTGGTAAGGCGAGTTCGTTGTCATGGGCAAGACCGTAAAACCTGTACTTAACTTGAAGTCAAACTCCAGAATCGCCGAATATCAGGCTCCAATCACAGAGAACTCTTTGCAAAGAGTTCTCTGCGGTTATAGGGTCGGTGGCATGGGGAAGAGCGAGAGATATCTCGCGCGGGTCGACGGCCGGATCCTCCGGGCGCTGTCGCATCCGCTGCGGGTCAAGATCCTGGAGTTGTTGCGAGAGGACGGTCCGGCGACGGCGTCCGGGCTGGCGAAGCGGGCGGGGGAGAGTTCCGGGACCACGAGCTGGCATCTGCGTCAGCTGGCCGAATCCGGGCTGATCGTGGAGGACACCGAACGCGGCAGCAGGCGCGACAGGTGGTGGAAGGCCGTGCACGAGGGAGACCGGATGCGCGCCAGCGACTTCATCGACGACCCGGATCTCGCCGGTCCCTTCAATGCCTACGCCCACACGATGGTCGAGCGGCGCTACGCCGCCGAAGCGCAGTTCGTCGCCGAAGTGCGGGACTGGGCCGACGAGTGGATCGACAAGGTCGCCTTCGACGACTCGCAGCTCTCGCTGACACCGGACGAGGCCGCCGCGCTGAGCGACGAAATCCTCGACGTGATCGGCCGTTACCGCCGTCCGGAGAAGGACGGCGACACCCAGGTCCGCGTGCACTGGGCGGCTTTCCCCCGGAAGTCCCGGCCGGAAACGCCATGAGCCGGATGCCACTGGGGGCCCTGGTCGTGGCTTCGGGGATCTCCTCGGCCGGGGTGACGATGACACTGCTCGCGATTCCCTGGTACGTCTTGCAAAGCACCGGCAGCGGCACCAAAACCGGCCTCGTCACCGCGGCGGAGGTGCTGGGCCTGATGGTCGCCGCGTTGCTCGGCGGCCCGATCGTGGACCGGGTCGGCACGCGTCGGGCCAGCGTCGGCGCGGATCTGCTGACCACTGTCACGGTGCTGCTGATCCCGCTCGCCGTGAGCACTACAGGGCTCGGCCTGCCGGGACTGATCGTGCTGTCGTTCGTGATGGGCGTGTCCCGTGGTCCCGCGGACACGGCGAAGCAGGTGCTGCTCGCGGGAGTCGCCGACGTGGGCGGGATCCGCACGAGTCGCGCCGCGAGTGCGGTCGAAGGGGCGATGAGGACCGGCCGGATGGTCGGCGGGCCCGCCGCCGGCGGGCTGATCGCGCTGATCGGGCCCATCCCGGTGCTGTTCGTCGACACCGGCGCGCTACTGCTGTCCGCCGCGCTGGTGTTCGCGTTCATTCCGGCCGCGGCAGGCCCGCCGAGTCCGCCCTCTGGCGGATATCTCAAGGAACTGCGTGACGGATTCGGGTACGTCGAACGCGATGGCCTCCTGCGTGCGATCGTCGGCATGCTGATGCTCACCAGCAGTCTCGACTTCGGCCTCATCGGAGTCCTGTACCCGGCCTACGGCGACCGAGTGCTGCACAGCGCGGCGCTGGTCGGCGCGATGATCACCGCCGTCGCGGTCGGTGGGCTCCTCGGCTCCGCGCTGTACGGCTGGGCAGGGCACCGTTTCCCGCGTCGCCCGGCGATTCTGGCCGCCGTGGCGCTCGTGGGCGCTCCACGCTTCGCCCTTCTCGCGTTGGAACCCACGCCCGTCGTCCTGCTCGCCGGGCTGGTGGTGACCGGGATCGGCGCCGGTGCGATGAACCCGATCCTGCTTCCGGTGGTCTACGAACGGGTTCCGGAGGCCGTGCGGGGTCGCGTGCTCAGCCTCCTGGTGGGCGGAGTGCTCGCCGTGGCGCCGCTCGGCTCGATGGCGGCCGGGCTGTTGCTGGACGGGATCGGCCTCGTCGGCGCGCTCGCCGTGTTCGGTGGTCTGTACCTGATCGCCGGCACCTTCCCGGCGATCTTCCGGGTCTGGCGCGGCCTCGACGATCCTGCCCCGATCGGGGGTGACCGGCCGGTGAGCCAAGGCGCGCGGACCGACTAGGCTCGCCATCATGTCGCGCCGTTCCCTTCACAACCCCGCCCCCGACGCCGCCAGCCTCCGCGCCCGCCTCGACCGGGCCCGCGCCGCGGCGGCCGCCGCCGACACCGACGCCCTGCTGATCGCACCCGGCTCGGACCTGCGCTACCTCATCGGCCAGGCCGGGGGCTCCTTCGAGCGGTTGACCACGCTGGTGATCCCGGCCGACGGCGTCCCGGCGCTGGTCCTGCCGAAGCTGGAGGCGCCCGGCTACGCCGACGTCCCCGCCGACGAGCTCGGCATCGAGGTCGTCACCTGGGTCGACGGCGACGACGCCTACGAACTGGTCGCCGACCGGCTGGGCAAGCCAGGCCGCGTGGCGGTCAGCGACTTCACCCCGGCGCTGCACGTGCTCGCCTTCCGCGGTGCGCTCGGCGACGCCGAGCAGACGCTGGCCGGGCCGATCGTGCGCGAACTGCGGATGCGCAAGGACGCGACCGAGATCCAGGCGCTGCGCGACGCGGGAGCGGCGATCGACCGCGTCCACGCCCGCGTGCACGAATGGCTGCGCCCCGGCCGCACCGAGGCCGAGGTCGGCGCGGACATCACCGCCGCCATCGTCGAGGAGGGCCACACCCACGCCGATTTCGTGATCGTGGGCTCGGGCCCCAACGGCGCCAGCCCGCACCACGACGTCTCCGAGCGGGTGATCGAGCGCGGCGACGTCGTCGTGGTCGACATCGGCGGCCCGATCGCCGAGGGCTACAACTCCGACTCCACCCGCGTGTACGCGGTGGGCGAGCCGCGTGACGCCGACGTCGCCGAGACGTACGCCGTCCTGCAGCGTGCGCAGAAGGCCGCTGTCGACGCCGTCCGCCCCGGCGTCACCGCCGAGTCGATCGACGCCGCCGCGCGCGACATCATCGCCGAGGCCGGGTACGGCGAGTACTTCATCCACCGCACCGGTCACGGCATCGGCCTCGACGTGCACGAGGAGCCCTACATCATCAAGGGCAACGCGCTGCCGCTCGAGCCGGGCATGGCCTTCAGCGTCGAGCCCGGCATCTACCAGCCCGGCCGCTGGGGTGCCCGCATCGAGGACATCGTCGTGGTCACCGAGGACGGCGTCGAATCGGTCAACCAGCGCCCGCACGACTTGATCGTGCTCGACGCATGACGGGTGGTCTGGAGCCGCTGGACCAGGCCATCGTCCAGGAGCTGGCCGCGGACGGACGGCGCAGTTTCACCGATCTGGCCGAGCGGGTCGGGCTTTCGGTGTCGGCGGTGCACCAGCGGGTGCGCCGCCTGGAGCAGCGCGGGGTCATCCTCGGGTACACCGCGCGGCTCGACGGCGAGCAGATCGGCCTCCCGCTCACGGCGCTGATCTCGCTGACGCCGAACGATCCGGCCGCGCCGGACGACTACCCGCAGCGTCTCGAGCACATCAAGGAGATCGAGTCCTGCTACTCGGTCGCCGGGGACGAGTCGTACATCCTCCTGGTCCGGGTCGCTTCGCCGCTCGGACTGGAGGATCTGCTCCGCCGGATTCGCGAGTCCGCCAAGGTCTCGACCCGGACCACGGTGGTGCTGTCGACGCCGTTCGAGGGCCGCTCGCCCACTCTGTGAGACGAGGGAACAGGTGGGCTTGCGCGACGCTGGTACGATAAAAGGTATGGCAACACGTAAGGTCACTCTCTCACTCGACAGTGGTGCGCTCGAGTTCGCCGAGCGGGCCGCGAAGGCACACGGGATCTCGGTCTCGTCGTGGTTGTCCAAAGCGGCCCGCAGGGAGGCCGTACGCACCGGATACACCCCGCAGCGCGCCCCGGTCGAACCGTCCGCCGAATCGGACGAGGCCGAGCTGACCGCCGCGGAGAAGGATCTGCGTGCACAGGGGTGAAGTCTGGACGTACCACCCCCCGACCGAACCGGCACGGCAGCGGACCGTCGTCCTGCTGTCCTCGGACGGGGTGAACGAATCCGAGCGGCCGTGGCTGCTCGGCGCCGAACTGCTGGACCGTGATCCGCAGGACATCCTCGGTGTCGCCGTCGACGCGCGGTACTGGGTCTCCACGTTGAACCTCACGCGCCTGTACCGGCCGTGGTTCGACGAGAAGATCGCGGAGATCGACCAAGAGGTCCAGGAGCGCATCGACATCGCGTTGCGGGCCGCCCTCGACCTCTAGCGACGGGTGATCGGACGGACGACACGCGTGTTACGTCTCCAAGCACGCGTGTCGCGTGTCTGATCACGCGACCTGCGTCCTGGTGGTGTCGGTGCATCGGATCGAGAGGCGATTCTGCCGCTTGCGTGATCGGACTGGCCGAAGGCTGACCTGCAGAGGTCGATTGCGACCCGGCTGTCCACAGGTGGCGTGCCGCGCACCCTTTGTAGCGTGGGTCCGCGCTCACCGACGAGGGCCGACTGCGGCATGAGTGTCCACAAGGGACACTTTTCGGGATGCAAGTGTCCGGTTTGGGTAGTCTGCGCGGTTTCATGAGGGGGTCGTGCATATAGATATAAACCGGACGCCGCGCAGTCAGAAAGTGTCCCTTGTGGACACTCAGGCAGGGTTGGACGCCACCTTCGCCGCCCTCGACCTCTAGCGCGAGACCTCTAGCGCGCGACCACCTCGGGCGCGGCGTGCAGTTTGCCGTCGGGTCCGGAGAGGCACGACGCGTTGCCCGCGCGCGCGGCGAGGAACTCGTTGAGGCAGTTCGCGATCTGCGCGTGGCCGTTGGCGTTGGGGTGGAAGGACTCCTGCAGCGCGTGGCTCGCACGGTCGACCTGCCCGAGGTCGCGCAGCTGGAGTGTCAGCCTGCTGAACCACTCGTTCGCCGGGTCGCTGCTGCACGCCTCACGCCCGGCGCCCGCCCGCGAGAGGTCCAGGAACCGCGCGCTGGTCGCCCTCGACGCCTGTTTGAGCCCGTCCGACAGGACGGAGACACCGTCGCGGCGCATCCACTCCAGATCCTCGGTGCGGAACGGGCAACCGTTGAGGCTGCGCAGTGCCTCGGGGATCTGAGGGCCGACGGGCGAGGCGTACGACATGAGCACGAGCTGGTAGTCCGTCGGAACGTAACCCGCCTGCGCCAACACCTTCTTGACGTCGGCGACGGCGTTGGTCACCTTCGGCACCATGGCGTCCACTTTGGACTTCCAGGTGGTGCGAAGCGCCGCGCTGCACGGCGGGTTCTGCGGGGAGAACCACGCCTTGAAGCATTCGTTGACCTGAGCGGAGAACTTCGGCTCGTCGTTCGCGCCGACCGCGATCACCACCGCGGCGACCCGGTGATCCTTGATCAGGTTCGCGAGCTGCTGCGCCTGCGACGGTTCCGTCCACTGCTTGGCTTCGCCCAGGGCGATCTGCTCCGAAGGCGCCCCCGAACACGCGAGGTTCACGCGCGCGGTGACGTCGGGGATCTTGATCTGCTCGACGAAGGCGTTGGGGGAGCGGTGGCACCAGTTGCCGCCCGGCCCGTTGGTGGCGGGCGTGTAGTCGCCCGCGCCCTCGCCGGACACGGTGCTGTCGCCGATGGAGACGACCGTCAGCGGCCCCGTCCCCGGCGGCCCTTGGCGCGGGGACGGCTGCCCTGGGCGGCTTTCCGACCCGGTAAAGGCAATGAACCCGACGAGAACCACCACGAACGTGAGCGCGAGAGCACCCCACCACCACCGGAAACGTCGCATCGTCCCCGGATTCTACGGACCCCGTGGCCCGACCGGGTGATCATGGCGGTGTGACGGTCGCGATGCCCGGTCAGCCCGCCTCCGTCAGATCCGTCCCGGCCGCCAGCTCCGTCACGATGTCGAGCACGCCGGGGAGCGCGGGCTTGTCGTTCTCCGGCGACCAGGCCATCACCGTCCGGGCGGTGTCGCCCGTCAGCGGCACGAACACCACCCCGCTCCGGCGCAGGCTGTGCGAAGACCGGGCCAGCCTCGTCACACCGATGCCGGCGGCGACGAGACCGAGCAACCCTTGCACGGTCGCGGCCCGCTGGACGACGCGCGGCGTGAACCCCGCCGCCTCGAATTCGTTGTCATAGCGGCGATGCCAGGGTTCCCAGGAACTTCGTGGCGTGAGCACCCACGGCTCGTCGGCCAGGTCCGCGAGCTTCAGCTCGGTCGCGGCGGCGAGCCGATGTCCCTCCGGGAGGACGGCGCAGACCTGCTCGGTGATCAACGTGCGGGTCTCGAACCCTTCGATCAGTGGAGGCCGGGTGAAGATCAGGTCGTAGCGGCCGGCGCCGAGCCCGTCCACGAGCGGCGCGATCTGGGTGTCGTCCGTGGTGAGGGTGAGATCGGGAAGCCGCGCGCGGACCGCGCGCACCACCGGCGGGAGCAGATAGTTGGCCGTCGTGGTGAGGAAACCGAGGTGCAGGGTGCCGATTTCGCCGCGCACCGCCCGGCCCAGCACCGACAGCGCCTCGTCGTTGCGGGCCAGGACCGCACGGGCCTCCGGCAGGAACAGCGCTCCGATCTCGGTGAGCCGGGTCCCGCGGCTGTCGCGCCGCAGCAGTCTCGTGCCGAGAACCCGTTCCAGGACGGTGATCTGCTGCGAAAGGGACTGTTGGGCGATGTGCAGGCGCCGCGCGGCCTTCGTGAAGCTCGCGTCCTCGGCGACGGCGACGAAGTAGCGCAACTGCCGCAACTCGGGGGTCACAGGCTCTGACTGTAGCCGCACCAGGAAACCGGTGTTGGCCGCACAGGCGCGATCTTCGCAGGATGGGTCGCAGGAACTTCACTGGAGGAAACAGGAATGACGAAGGAAACCGACGGCCGCGTCTGGCTGATCACCGGCTGCTCGTCCGGGTTCGGCAGGCACCTCGTCCTGGCCGCGCTCGACGCCGGCGACCGCGTGATGGCCACGGCGCGCCGTCCGGAAGCGTTGGCCGAGCTGGAAGAACTCGGCGGGGGCCGGGTGCGCACCGCGGCGCTCGACGTCACCGATCCGGCGCACGTCGAAGCGGCCGTGCGGGCGACCCTCGCCGAGTTCGGCCGGATCGACGTCGTGGTCAACAACGCCGGCCATGGTTCGGTCGGCGCGGTCGAGGAACTGGCGATGGCCGATCTGCGTTCGCTGATGGACGTGATGTTCTTCGGTGCCGTCGAGGTGACGAAAGCCGTCCTGCCACACCTGCGGGAGCAGCGAAGCGGTGCGATCGTGCAGATGAGTTCGATGGGCGGGCAGCAGAGCCCGCCCGGCTTCGGGGCTTACTGCTCGGCGAAGTTCGCGTTGGAGGCGATGTCGGAATCCTTGGCCGCCGAGGTCGCACCGTTCGGCGTGAAGGTGCTGATCGTGGAGCCCGGCGCGTTCCGGACCGAGTTCGGCGGCAGCCGGTTGCAACGCTCGAGGGTGATCGACGCCTATCGCGAATCCACGGGCGCCATCCGGGATTTCGTCGAGGGGATGGACGGCTCACAGCCCGGTGACCCGGCGAAGGCCGCCGCCGCGATCCTGAAGGTGCTGGACAGCGACAATCCGCCGCTGCGGCTCGCGCTCGGCGACGACGCTGTCGACGGGCTGCGAGCCACGCACGAGGCGAAGGCGGCGGAGCTGGCCGCCTGGGAAGAGCTGAGCCGCTCCACCGCCCTCTGAGGGGTCAGCCGAGCCAGCGCTGGATCGCGATGTCGAGCAGCTTCCGCGTGTGGCCGGGGGTGTCGTCGGGGCCGTCGGCCCAGGCGACGATCCCGTCCGGGCGCACGAAAAGACTCGGCTGCGACGCATCGGGATCGGCAACGTACGTGATCCGGCTTTCGATCCCGGCGTACCGGCCATCGGCCGAGCGGTCCACGAGCACGAAGCGGCCGTCGTGAGCGTGGTCGGCGAGCCTGGTTCCCGACCCGAGTTCGAGGTCCCCGGCGATGGAGCCGACCGGAGCGGTGGCGTCGTCGGCAGCGTCGGCGACGTCGTACCGCTGCAGGATCCCCGACGAGAGCGCGATCATGCGGTTGGTCGCGCCGGGGACCGCGAAGAGTTCGTCGCCGACGACCTCGCGCAGCCGGGCGGTCCGTTCGTCGCCGCGCATGAGCGCGACCTGGGCCCGTGTCCAGTCCAGGACCCACGCGCCGATCGGGTGCCGTTCGGCGTGGTAGGTGTCGAGCAGCCCCGCCGGAGCGTGGCCCTGGACGGTCGCGGCGAGCTTCCAGCCGAGGTTGACCGCGTCACCGATGCCGAGGTTCAGGCCCTGTGCGCTGAACGGTGAGTGCACGTGGGCGGCGTCGCCCGCCAGGAACACCCGGCCGCGGCGGTAGGCCTGTGCCTGGCGCGCGTTGTCCGACCATCGGGTCGCCCGCCCGCGCAGTCCCGTGATCGTCACCGGAACGCCGGTGACGCCCCGTACCGCGCACTGCAGCTCGTCGACGGTCACGGGAGCGTTCTTGTCCTCGGGCTGGGGCGCGAACCTGGCGACGAGGACACGCCCCGGAACCGGGCCGTAGGTGTAGATACCGTGAGGCGTCCAGTTCCACCCGCGGCGCAATTCACTCGCGTCGTCGATATCGGCGATGGCCTGATAGCCCACCAGCTCCGGGTCGGTGCCCACGAACTCGATCCCGAGCCGCTTGCGGACGACGCTCCGCCCGCCGTCGGCGGCCACGACCCAGCCGGCGCCGAAGTCGCCCGCGCTGGTCTCGACGACCACATCGGCGTCGTCGTCGAGGCCGGCGCCGGTGCTCCGCAGCCCCCGCACCTCGACACCGCGGCGGATCTTGACGCCCAGCCGCGCGCAGTGGTCGCCGAGCAGCAGCTCGAGATCGTGCTGGGGCACCATGATCCCGTTGGCCACGGCCGTATGCGCGGCGAGCACCGGATCGTCCTGGTCGACCAGATCGTGCCGGAACATGATCCCCGCGAAATGCCCGAGGACGGGGAACCGCCGGGTGGCCCGGCCCGCCGCGTTGGTCAGCTCGCGCACGGTCCGGTTCGAGCGGCCGCCGATGAAGGCTCTGGCTTCGGCCAAGCGACGGCGTTGTACCTCCTCCGCGGCGGGCAACAGGCCACGCCTGTCCAGGATCTCGGCGCTGGCGACGTTGATCGAGCCGGATTTGATCGTCGGATCCGGCTCCTCGAGCCGCTCCAGCACGGTCGTCCGCACTCCTCGCAAGGCCAGTTCGCTCGCGACGAACAGGCCGGTGGGCCCCGCCCCGACCACGATCACGTCGGTCCGTTCCATGATGACTCCAAGCTTTACTCGATAAGCTTACTTGGTAAGGTTACTGAGTAAAGGTACGCTTGTCACATGGCGAAGCGAGGAGATCGGGGCGGTGCGAAGACGCGGGCGCATATCGCCGAAGTCGCGACAGGACTGTTCGTGGAGCGCGGCTTCGACGACGTCACGGTCGCCGAGGTCGCCGCCGCCGCCGGTGTTTCGAAGGTGACGGTGTTCTCGCATTTCGAGCGCAAGGAGGACCTCGCGCTCGATCGGCTGCCCGACGCCGTCGGCATCGCGCGGGCGGTGATCCGTGATCGACCGGACGGCGTGGGCGTCGTCGAAGCGTTCCGGCGGACGGCGATCGCCCTCGCGGAGGAGCAGCATCCGTTGTCGGGGCTGAGCGAGGCGGGCGAGCCGCTCGCGCGCACCGTCGCCGGGTCGCGCGCGCTCATTTCACGGCTGCGCGAGTTCGAGCACGAGATCGAGGCCGAGGTGGCCGACGAGCTCGAAAGCGACACCCGGTTCTCGGGTGACAGTGAACTGACCGCCGCGTTGATCGTCGCGGCGTACCGGACCGTGGCGGTGACGACGACGCGGCGCCGGCTCGCCGGAGACGATCTCGCCGGTGTGATCACCGCGCACTGCGAGCGGCTGAACGCCGCCTTCGGCGCGCTGGCCAAGGCTTGGTGAAGCCTTGAGGGCGGGCGGCGGCCCGCCCTCAAGGATCAGCGTTTACGCCAGATGGAGACCTCCAGGTCGGTGATCTCGTACCGGTGCCCGTCGGCCTTGGTCAGGCTCGGCTCCGTGCCTTCCGACAGCGGTTCGAACGCATCGCCGAGGACGTTCGCGAGCTCGGCGGACGACGCCCGGGGGAGTGCCACGAGCAGCAGCCCTCCGGCGCGCAGGAAGTTCTCCGAGCCGACGAGCGGGCGCAGGTAGCCCGCCACGCCGCCGAGCCGGTCGAAGGCGTCCGCCACGACCACGCCGTCGAACGTGCCGAGCGCCGCGGGTGGGCGTCCGGGCTCGGCGAGGGTGAAGGACACGCCGCCACCTGGCGCGATCGACGGCCGCCGCGCGTGCAGCTCCCCGCGTCCCGGCACCCGGTAGCCGACGTCCCAGCCCTCGGCCAGCCGGTCCGCCGCCGCGACGAACGTCGGCCGGTCGTCCAGGCCGACGACCTCGATCGGCCGTCCGGCCAGCGCGAACGCCAGCCCGCCCGCCCCGGTGGCGAGATCCGCGACCCGCCGCAGCTCGACCCCGGCTTCATCGGCGGCCGCGAAGAACCTCCTGGCCAGCCGGTCCGGATGGGCCGCGGTCGCGGCCAGCGGATGCCCGGCCCGGCCGAAGACCTGTTCGGCGGTGCCGTACTGGCCGAGCAGGGCCCGGTCGAGTTCCGCCCGAGCCTCGCCGTCCACAGTGGACTCCGGCACGACGACCAGTCGGATTCCCGCCTGCTGCAGGAAATGCGGCCGATAGAAATGCCGAGCCCAGATGCTGCCCAGCTCGCCGGTGCTGATGTAGGCGCCACCGAGGATCAGCTGATGCTGACCGCCGTAGCTGGGCACCGAGAAGTCCTCGTAGTACGGGTGCGGGGTGAAGCCGTCGAGCGGGTTGAAGGTGTCTTCGCTCCACGCCCACAGGTTGCCGCCGGCGTCGTGCAGACCCTGCGACGTCGTCGGCGAGTGGTCGACCGGGCCTTCCGAACCCCAAGCCAGGCCCAGGTTGATGCCCGCCGCACGCAGCTGCGCACCGTCGAGCCGCATGACGACGTCGTCCGCGACACCCGGGCGTTCCGGAAGGTCGCGCAGCAGGAAGTACTCCGCTTCGGTCGGCAGCCGGTACTCCCGTCCGTCCTTTTCGGACCGCCAGGCGGCGAAGGCCTTGGCCTCGTGGTAGTTCACCACCACCGGCCAGTCCCACGGCATGTCGATCTCGTCGAACAGCGTGCGCAGCCGGAACGCGTGCAGCCCGGTCGGCCCGGTCGGCACCCAGAACCGCGGCCACTTGGTGTTGCGGAAGCGACGCCACGCCTCGCCCTCCGCCGACCACAGCTCCGGGCGCCGGTAGCCGCCGTCGGCGACGAAGCCGTGGAACTCGCCGTTGCTGACCAGGCAGCGGGCCGCCTCGAAGTCCGGCAGCTCCTGGCGGCGTGAGCCGTACGCGCTGTCCCAGCCGTAAGACGGGAAGGATTGTGGCTTGCCCAGCCGGGCCGTACGCCCGGGCACGGTGACGGTGCCGTTGGCGGGCACGGAACCCGGTTCTGGCTTGCCGGTCTCGGTGGTGCGGCGCAGCGGTGACGGCGCGGGCCACGCGGCGGGCCGCTCGACCAGGCTCGGCCGCATCTCGCGGACCAGCACCGAACTGGTCTCCAGATGGATGCGGTCGTGCTCGATCGCCAGCAGCAGGGCCCAGGCCTGGTCGTCCATCGTCACGGGACGCCCGAGATCGGGTGCGAACGGAGTGGTCTCGATGATGCCGACGACCGTTCGGTACACCTCGGCCCGGTAGTCCTTCACCTCCGAAACCGACGGCCACACCATGTCGTTCTTCGACATGTCGTCCCACGAGTTCTCGTCGACGCCCATTTCCAGGACGTGTTCGAGATAGGCGTCGATCGGCGCGTCCAGCAGCCCGGAGACCCGCAGCTTGTTGACGTACAGCGCGGTCGTGTGGCCGTAGTAGAAGATCATCGGGTGCCGCAGGTTGTGGTCCGGCGGACGGTAGAACGCTTCCGCGCCTTTCAACCCGGCGAACAGCACCTCGTGCAGGGTCCACGCGTTGTCGAAGTAGTCCAGCACCTCTTCGCGGCTGCAGACGGAGAGATCGGGCAGCGGCAGCGCTCGGATCTCGCCGGATTCGGCCACACCCGGACAACGGCCGGGTTCGGGACGGACCCCGGTGTACCACCACTGTGGATCGCGGGCTCCGTTCAGCCGCTCGTCGGAGTGCTTTACCGCGTTTCTCTCCCAAGGTTCCATGGTGACCGTCGACGTCATGTGACCTCACTTCAGTTCTGGGGCACTGGGGGCGGGTGCCGAAACCGTCGCATCTTCGAAAAGGTCATTTCCTCTCCTTTCGTGCCCTGAATCGCGCATCGGAAGAAGCCCGGCGCGAGAGCGCAAGCGGGGAGATGCCCGGTGATCGCGGCGGTGGCACCGTCGGTGTTTCCGATCCACCGGTTGAGAGGTGAACCCGTTGTCGACGAACCCCTGTGTCGTGCTCGTGGACACCTACGAAACGGCCGACCACGGGTTGCCGCAGACCGCCCGGCACATCGCGCCGACATTCCTGGCGCTGGGCGCGGACTGTGTGCGTGTGCAGAGCGCGCCCGACGCACCAGGGCAATACCGGAAGTCCTCGCCGACCATGAGCAACTACCGCGAGAACATCGTCCACGACGGCGACCTCGCGAAGACACTGGACGCGCTGGCGGCGCACCGGCCGGTCGCGGTCGTGGCCGGTGGCGAATACGCCGTCGCGTTCACCGACGAACTCAGCGAGGCGCTGGGAGTGCCGTCGAACGGCACCGCGCTTTCCCTGGCCAGGCGGGACAAGTCCGCCATGGGCGAGGCCGTCGCCACGGCAGGTTTGCCCGTCGCGCGGCAGTTGCCGACCGCGGACGAGGCCGAACTAGCCGCATGGCACCGAGAGGTGGGCGGACGGATCGTCGTCAAGCCGAACCGCAGCGCCGGCGGCGATGGTGTGTCCTTTTGCGACACTCCGGAGCAATCGGTCCGGGCGCTGCGCACGATCACCGGCCGCCAGAACGTGTTCTCCGAGGACAACGACCTCGTCATCGCGCAGGAGTACCTCGCCGGCACCGAGTACATGGTCAACACGGTGAGCATGGACGGCCTGCACCAGGTGTGCGACATCTGGAAGACGTCGCGCTTCGCCGTCAACGGAGTGTCCGACCTGCTCGGTGCCTGCCAGATCGTGCCGAGGCGCGGGCCGGGCCACGACGAACTGGTGAATTACGCGTTCGCGGTCCTCGACGCGCTGGGCATCCGGCACGGCGCCGCGCACGTCGAGATCAAGCGGACTCCACAGGGGCCACGGCTGATCGAGGCAGGTTCGCGGCTCTCTGGCGGTGACCTGCCGCATCTGGCGCGGCTCGCGATCGGCGAGTCCCAGCTGGACTGGATGGCCGACGCGGTGCTCCGGCCGGAGCGGTTCCGTGAGCGGTGGGGCGAGGACTACCGGATCCGGCGGCATTACGCCTGGTCCGCGCTGCTCTCGCCGGTCGAAGGCACGCTCCGCCGGTACACGGCGCTCGACGAGATCCGGCGGCTGGAGAGCTTCCACGAGATGTTCGTGCTGACGCAGCCGGGGAAACCGTTGCGCCGCACCATCGACGACACGACGTTTCCGGTGGTCGTCACGTTCATGCACGAGATCGAGGAGTACGTCCTGCGCGACCTCGGCACGCTGCGGTATCTCGACGGCGTGGGCTGCTACGAGCTCGAACCATGACCGCGCCGGGGTTCCTGAGGACCCGGCTCGGCGGGCTGCCGAAGTCGTTCTGGGTGCTGTGGACGGGCACGCTCGTCAACCGGCTCGGCACCATGGTCCTGCCGTTCCTGGCGCTGTACCTGACCAGTGAGCGCGGCCTTTCGGTGGCGACGGCGGGAACCGTGCTGGCGCTGCTCGGCATCGGCCAGGTGTTCTCGCAGCTGATCGGCGGGATGCTGGCCGACCGCATCGGCAGGCGGGCGACGCTGACCGGCGGGATGCTCGCGACCGGCGCCATCATGCTGGTGCTGGGGTACGTCGAACGCCTCGAACTGATCGCGGTCGCCGCGCTGCTGCTCGGGCTGGCGCTCGACGTGTTCCGCCCGGCCACCCAGTCGATCGTGGCGGATCTGGTGCCCGGCGCCGATCGCACGCGGGCGTTCGGGCTGCTGCTGTGGGCGATCAACCTGGGCTTCTCGATCGCGATGGTGCTGGGCGGCACGCTGGCCCGCGCCGGCTTCACGACGCTGTTCTGGGTGGACGCGGCGACGTGCGTGCTGTTCGGGCTGCTGGTCTGGCGGGCGGTGCCGGAGACCCGGGGCGGCGGTGGCGCCCGGGAACGGGGCGGCTTCACCGTCGTCCTGCGCGACCGGGCCATGGCCGGGCTGATGCTGGTTTCCCTGGTGGTCGCGTTCGTGTTCCTGCAGAGCCTGGCCACGTTGCCGCTGGCGATGCGCGAGGACGGTCTTTCGCCGGCGGGGTACGGGCTGGTGATGGCGGTGAACGGGATCGTCATCGTGGTCGTGCAGCCACTGGTGGGGCATCGGCTGGGACGCTGGGATCCTTCGCGGGTGCTCACGTTCGGGATCCTGCTGACGGGCTTGGGTTTCGGAGCCACGTCCTTCGCATCGACGACGCCGGCGTACGCGGCGTGCGCGGTCTTGTGGACCCTCGGCGAGATCGTGATCCAATCGGTGGGCGTCGCCATCGTGGCCGAACTCGCCCCACCGCATCTGCGCGGCCGGTACAACGGCGCTTACGGCACGGCGGCGGGCCTTGCCGCGTTCGTCGCGCCGCTCGGCGGCACGCAGCTGCTGGTACTGGGCGCACCCGTGTTGTGGACCGTCTGTCTCGGCCTGTGCCTGGCCGCGGCCGTGGGGCAGCTCCTGCTCGGCAACGCGGTCCGCCGCCGGATGGCCACCACGGCCGTTCCCGTGGCGGTCGGCTGACCCGGCTCATCCGTCCATTCTGGACGCGAGGATCGCCGCGCCGGGACCGGAAAGTTCGTCCAGTGCCACGTCCCGGCCGGCGATCGACAGCAAGAGCGCTTCGCCGGGGCCGCGGACCTCGGGTCCGGATCCGGCCGACCAGTCCAGGTCCGTGGCGACGAGCCGGAGTCCTCGTGCCCGCTTGCCCGCCTTGATCGGCGGGGCGTAGCGGGCGAAGGCCAGGGCGTGACGCAGCCGATCGGGCGGCACCTCGCGGGGAAACCCCAGCGGACGCCGGATGTCCTGGTGATGGAGGAGCCCGTCGAGCAGCGCCACCCGCCCGCCGAACGCCGAGGTCAGGCCGCGTGGTTCGAGGTGGTCCTCGATCCTCGAGATCAGCTCCTCCGGTGTCCGGCCGGGCTTTCGAGCGACGCCGAGCGCGTTCATCCGGTGCAGCCGCAGCCCGCCGCGGACGGCCTGTCCGACCACATCACGGAAGCTCTGGGTGTCGTAGTCGACGACGTGGGCGACCACCTCGCGGACCGTCCACTCCGAACACAAGGTCGGCGCGTCCCAGTGCTCCGGAGACAGTGTTCGGAGGAACGCGGCGAAATCCGCCCGTTCGTCCCTGGCGAGTCGCGCGACCGGGTTCATCGGCGGCCTCCTGTGATCATTCGTAGTCGAGCCACCCGCAAACGTAGTAGTTCGTGTCCTCGTTCCGCTCGACGTTCCAGGAATAGACGACCTCACCGGCGAGTTTGCCGGTGCGTGCGTTCCGCTGGGTGATCTTGGCCTGGACCGTCACGAACTCCTGTCCCGACGGCACGGAGTGCGGCAGCATCTCCCAGCGCTCGACGTAGTGCCCGTGGAGTTCGAACCCGAGCAGGGTCGACCTCAGGCGGGGGCAGGTCCCGCTGCGCAAGGCGGTCATGTCGCGATTGGCCAGCCCGTTCATGTAGACCTGGAACACCCGATCGATCGCCGCGGGTTCGCGGCTCGGCGCGGATGACGCAGATGGCCCAGCCGGACGCGCGAAGTCAGAGGTCTCACGCCGCCGACGCTAAGCGGCCTTCATGAAATTCTGATGATGCGTGTTCAGGCAGCGAACTCGCGTGATTGGAAGGCGAACTCGTGTGATTGGAGACGGAACACGGCCGGCTCAGCAGTTTTCGAGGAAGTGCCGCAGCACCCGCGTGCCGAAGCGCAGGCCCTCCACCGGGACCCGCTCGTCCACGCCGTGCGCCATCGCCCGGTACGGGAAACCCTCCGGCAGCAACAAGGGCGCGAAGCCATAGCAGTCGATCCCGAGGGGACTGAACGCCTTCGCGTCCGTTCCGCCGCCCATGCAGTAGGGGACGACGACGGCTTCGGGGTCCTCCGAACGCAAGGCGTCCGCCATCGCGTCGAACCACGGCGAGTCCACCGGAGCCTGGACCGGCGGCTGGTGCGCGACGAATTCGCGGGTGACGCCTTCACCGAGCATCGCGTCGATCTCGGCGAGCAACTCCGGCTCGGCGCCGGGAAGGACGCGGACGTCCACCTGGGCCTCGGCCGAAGTCGGGATCACGTTCACCTTGTAGCCGGCGTCGAGCATGGTCGGGGTCGTACTGTTGCGGACCGTCGGCACCACCAGCGCACCGGCGGGCCCGAGCCGCGCGATCGTTCCGTCCACATCGGACAGATCGACCGGGACGCCGAGCGCTTCCCCGGTGCGTTCGAGGAAGGCCTGGACGGTCGGGGTCAGCTGGACCGGCCAGCGGTGCGCGGCGATCTTCCCGAGCGCGGTGACCAGCCTGGTGACCGCGTTCTCGTCGTTGGGGCGCGAGCCGTGTCCCGCGCGGCCCTTGGCGGTCAGCCGCAGGTGCGCGGTGCCGCGCTCGGCCGTCGCCACCGGATAGAGCCGCACGCTCCGGCCGTCGGCGGCGGGGACGTGGTAGGTGTACGCGCCCGATTCGCTGATCGCGGCCGCACAGCCGTCGAACAGGTCCCGGTGCGCCGCGGCGAGCCAGTGCGCGCCGTACTCGCCCTTGTCCTCCTCGTCGGCCACGAACGCCAGGACGATGTCCCGTCGTGGCCGGACGCCGGTGGAGAGGGCGGCGAGCACCATCGCGCAGAAGTCCTTCATGTCGACGGCGCCGCGGCCCCAGAGGAATCCGTCGCGGATTTCGCCCGAGAACGGGTCCACCGACCAGTCGGCGGCGTCCGCCGGGACGACGTCGAGATGCCCCTGCACGAGCAGCGCGGGCAGGCTCGGGTCGGTGCCCGGGACCCGCGCGATCACGTTCGCACGCCGGTGCGCGGACTCGATGATCTTCGAGTCGATCCCGAGTTCCGAAAGCAGCGACGCCACGTACTCGGCGGCCTCGCGCTCGCCTTCGGAGTCCCCGTCGCCCCGGTTCGTGGTGTCGAACCGGATCAACCGCGAACAAACTTCGACGACATCCATCTCAGCGTTATCTCCGGACCCCGCGGCCGCGATCACGTCGCCAGGGCGCGGCCCCCGAAGGTCCTGCTGGTCAGCTTGAACGGCGCCCTGCCGCCGCGATAGCGGGGCCTCCGGCCTGGCGGGTTCGGTATCGAAGGGGCGGTCGTGAACCTCGCTCCGCGATTCCATGTCAGCCATAGATACCCTGCACCGCCCCGGCCGCGATCGCCGTGACGATCTTGAACGCCTTCATCGCTTCGGTCATGTCCGGCGCGTCGAAGCCGACCCGCCGCACGCCGATCTGTTCCACCGTCGGGATCACCGCCGCGGCCTGCGCGAGATGGCTCGCGTCGAACTCGACCTCGATCCGGTGGTGCGTGGTGAACCGTTCGACCCGGCCCGCCCGGTTCATCGAGTCCGCCGCGGCCGACGACAGCAGTTCGGCCGTCCTGGCCGGCGGCAGGCAGATCGCGGCGTAGCGGCTCACGCACTCCTTCACCGTGACCAGTTCTGCCTCCGGCGCGTAGTCCTGGGCGTCGTCGCAGGCCTTGTCGTCACCGGAGACGACCAGCACTGGGACGCCGTACTCGGCGGCCATCGCCGCGTTGAGCCTGCCTTCGCTCGCGGGGACGTCGTCGAGCCACACGCCGGTGATCTGGTTCTCCAGGTACGTGTGCGACAGGACGCCGTCGAACCCGGCGCCGGCGTGGTAGCCGAGGAACACGACACCGTCCACACCGGTGTCGATGCCTTGCATCATCGAGAGCGGCTTGTGCCTGCCGGTGAGCATGCGCGCCCGGCCGTCGAGGTCTTCGAGCAGAAGGTTCCGCTGGGACGAATGCGCCTCGTTGACCAGGACGTCGGTGGCGCCGGCGTCGAACAGACCGGCGATGGTGGCGTTGACGTCACCGGTGAACAGGCGGCGGAATCGTTGCCACTGCTCGGTGCCGGGGATGACGTCCTCGGTCCAGGTGACGCCGGTGGCGCCCTCCATGTCCGCCGAGATCATGATGCGCATGCGGGGCACCCTAGCCGAGGCTCTTTGCCCTCGCCGCAGGGATCAGGGCCAGGAACCGGAACGCGGGTAGACCGCCCAGGCGCGTTCCCATGCCGCGGCGCGCCGCCGGTCGAGCACCAGCCGGACGACCCGCTGCAGCAGCACTAGCGTGGCCACCACCGCGAACCAGAGCCAGAGGCCGACGAGCACGGAATCGAACACGGCCGTCGACGCGTTCCTCGGGGCCGCGGTGAGCTCGCCGCGGGTGTCGATCCAGATCGGCACGGCCGATCCGGCTGGGCTGCCGGGCGCCGCGAGGACACCGCCGGTGTGCCGGGCGCCGCGTGCGTCCGTCCAGGTCGCCTCGGTGGTGGAGTTGTCGGTCCCGACGCTCTCGCTGTCGACGATGCGGACGGGCGCGGCCTTCAGCAGGTACGCGGTCGCGGCCTGACGTCCGGTCGAGTCGGCGGCGGCCGCCTCGACCTGCCTGCCGTGGTTGGCCGAGCCGACGGCGGCCGCGACCGGGATCGCCAGCAGTGCCGCGAGGATCACGAGCTTGAGGAGGAGGGCTTCGAATCGGTCGGAGCCGCGCGCCAGTGAATTGTGACCGGGGAAGAGCCGTCGCCGGAACCGGGCGATCGGACCGCTGGACCCGTGCACGAGGAACCCCATTCCCTCAGATCGCGAAAAACCTCCATGTTCATTCTCGGTCACCGGAGCGCCGCTGTCGCGGTATGGGGACACAGACCACTCTGTGAACCCGTACACAACCTTTTATTCGTTTTACCCGCCCGCGTGCTCCCGCTACCGTCTTCGGCATGGGGATTTTCTTCACTCTGTGATTCTCGCCTTCGACGCGGCCCTGGCGTAGAGCGTTCGCTCCGCCGGGCCGCGTCCTTCCGCGTCTGCTCTTCTTCCCCGCGAGAATCAGGAGGACGCCCCTGTGCGTACCCCGCATCGAAATCCCGGAACACAACTCGTGCTCTCCGGTGTCACGAAACGCTTCGACGACCACGTCGTGCTCGACCAGATCTCCTTCACCGTCAAACCGGGGGAGAAGGCGGGCGTCATCGGCGACAACGGCTCCGGCAAGTCCACCCTGCTGAGGCTGATCGCCGGCCGCGACCGGGCGGACAACGGCACGGTGACCGTCACCGCGCCCGGCGGCGTCGGCTATCTCCCGCAGACGCTGGAACTGCCCGGCACCGCCACGGTCGGCGACGCGATCGACCTCGCGCTTGCCGACATCCGGGAGCTCGAATCCCGGCTGCGGACGGCCGAGAAGTCGCTCGAGACCCCCGAAGACCTGGCGGCCTACGGCGACCTCATGACGGCTTACGAAGCCCGCGGCGGTTATGAGGCAGAGGCCAGGGTGGAGGTCGCCCTGCACGGGCTCGGGCAGCCGGGCCTCGATCGCGGCCGACCGCTGGGCACGCTCTCCGGTGGCCAGCGGTCGCGGCTGGCGCTCGCGGCCACCCTGGCCGCGTCACCCGAACTGCTGTTGCTGGACGAGCCGACCAACGATCTCGACGACGAGGCCGTCGCCTGGCTGGAGAATCATCTTCGGCGGCATCGCGGCAGGATCGTCGCGATCACCCACGACCGGACGTTCCTCAGCCGGGTCACCACCACGATCCTCGAGGTCGACGCCGACCGCCGGACCGTGCACCGGCACGGCGACGGGTACTCGGGGTACCTCGCGGCGAAAGCGGCCGCGCGGGCCCGGTGGGTCCGGGAGTACGAGGAGTGGCGCCTGGAGAAGGCCCGTCACGAACGGCTGGCGGACGTCAACATCGACCGGTTCTCGGCGATCCCGCGCAAGGCCCCGGCGGCCTTCAGCGGGGCGGGTGCGTTCCGGGCCCGCTCCCGGGCGCACGGGGCGATGAGCCGGATCCGGTCGGCCCGCGAGCGGAGCCGGCGGCTGGAGGCGGACCGGGTCCCGCCTCCGCCGGAGCCGCTCCGGTTCACCGCGCGGATCGCCGCGGGGGAGACGGAGGCCGGTCAGTACGTGGTGAAGGTGGACGACGTGTCGGTCGACGGCCGCCTGCCGCGGACGTCGCTCAGCGTGCGTCCCGGCGAACGGATCCTCGTGACCGGACCCAACGGGGCGGGCAAGACGACCCTGATGCGGGTGCTCGCCGGTGAGCTCGCGCCGTCGACGGGATCGGCGGAGCGGGCGGGCCGGATCGGGTTCCTGCACCAGAACGGCGGGCTCGCCGCCGACGCGCGGACCGTCCTGACGGTCTTCGCCGGAGACGGTGACGCGGACGAGGCGGCCGAGAGGCTGCTGTCGCTCGGCCTGTTCCGCGCAGCGGATCTGCGCAAGCCTGTCCGGGACCTGTCGATCGGTCAGCGACGCAGGCTGGAACTGGCCAGGCTGGTGACGGCCAGGACCGACCTGCTGCTGCTCGACGAGCCGACCAACCATCTCGCCCCGGATCTGGTGGAGGAGCTGGAGCAGGCGCTCGCGGAGTACTCCGGCGCGCTCGTGGTCGTCACCCACGACCGGCGGATGCGGCGGACGTTCGAGGGCAGGAGGCTGGAATTGGTCACTTCAGCGGCATGAGCGGTCCGTCCACTTTGGCCGGGTTGAGACAACTGTTCAGTCCGTCAACGAGGGAACAGATCCCCGGACCGCGTTTGAGCCGGAAGCCCTGCGGCACGCCACCCGCCGTCACCAGACCCTGGTACGCGGGAACGGCGTCCGTGGGGCGCCGGGTCAGCGCGGGATCGGCGAGAGCGTCCACTGTGTACAGTCCGAACCGGGCACGGTAGCTGCCCCATTCGTAGTTGTCGGTGAGGCTCCAGTAGTTGTAGCCGATGAGGTTCATCCCGTCGGCCTTCGCCCGCTGGAGCCAGTACACGGTGTCGCGCACGTGATCGCCGCGCGTGTAGTCCGCGTCGCGGAGTTTCCCGTTGTCGGTCGCCATTCCGTTCTCGACGATGTAGAGGGGCAGGCGCGGGAACCGGTTGTGGTAGCTGCGCAGCGCGTAGTAGATGCCTTCGGGCTGGAGCTTCACGTCCCAGAACTTGTCGGTGGCGGCGGCGAACACGGTCCAGTTGTCGATGCTCAGGCCGTAGTAGTAGTCGATGCCGATGAAGTCGAGCTTGTCCTTGACCTGGTCGAGGAAGAACCAGTCGGCCATCCCGTTGACCCCGGTGATGTAGGCCTGGTTGCTGGTGACCTTCGAGGTCGGGTCGAGTTCGTGGATGAGGTCGTAGGCCTGGCGGTGCGCTTGGACGACGTTGGACTGCGCCGCGAAGTACCGCGTGGCGGTCAGCGCGCCGACCTTCTGCTCGTTCTTGAGGAAGATGAGCGGCTCGTTGAACGTCACCCAGAGGACGTCCTGCCCGGCGTAGCGCTGGACGATCTTCCGGCTGAACTCCAGCCACGCGTCGGCCGTCCGCGTCTCGGCCCAGCCGCCCTGATCGAGCGCCCAGCCCGGGTAGACCCAATGGTTGAGCGTGATCATCGGCGTCATGCCCGCGGCGCGGACCTGCCGGAGCACGTCGTCGTAGAAGGCCAGTTCGGTCTCGTCCCACCGGCCGGGTGAGGGTTCGACGCGGGCCCACTCGACACCGAAACGGTAGGTGTTGACGCCGAGCCCGGCCGCGAGGCGGATGTCGTCGGCGTAGCGGTGCCGGAAGTCCACGGAATCGCGGTACTCGTCGACGCCGTCCTGGCCGGCGGATCGATCCACGAACCGTTTCCAGTTGCTGTCCGGAGCGTTGCCCTCGGACTGGTATCCCGACGACGCGACACCCCAGTAGAAGTCCCTGGACCAGTCGTCATCCTGCGATGCGGACGCGTTCACAGCCGAAAGTGTCGCGCATAGTGAGACGGCGACCACCGAGGACAACACTCGGCGTAACCTTCTCCGATGCTCCGGCCACTTCGTCGATCGTTCCCCGTCGTCCGCCATCTTCCGGACGCTAACGTGGGTGAACGGCGTAAACAAGCGGCCGTCCGGGGACTTCGACGATGACGTTGGGGAGATGATCGACTTGACCGGCAGCACGGTCCGCCATGCCGTCTATCTGCCGCCTTTCGGCCCGTTCGGCGAGCCAGGAGTGCTCGTCGACCTCGCCGTGCGCGCGGAGGCGGCGGGCTGGGACGGATTCTTCCTGTGGGACCACGTGGTCGCGGACACCATGCCCATCGCGGATCCGTGGACGACGCTCGGCGCCATCGCGCACGCGACCAGCGGGCTGTTGTTCGGCCCGATGATCACGCCGCCGGCCCGGCGCCGCCCGTGGGTGGTCGCGCGGCACGCGTCGACGGTCAGCCGCCTCTCCGGCGGCAGGCTGATCCTCGGCACCGGGCTGGGCTCGGACGAATCCGGTGACTTCAGCCGATTCGGTGAGCAGACCGACCTGCTGACCCGATCGGCGATGTTCGACGAGGGCCTCGACGTCATCCGCGCGATCTGGTCCGGCAGGCGGTTCGATCACGACGGCGCGCACTACCAGGTCGCGCTCGCCGAGGCTCCGCCCGAGCCGTTCCCGATCCCGATCTGGGTGGCGAGTTCCACCGACAACCCGCGCGTCGTCCGGCGGGCGGCGTTGTGCGACGGGATCTTCCCGAACCCGGAGGACCACACGCCGACCGCCGAGGAGATCGCCGAGACCCACCGCGCGCTCGGCCTGGCCGGGCTGGAACCGGGCCGTCCCTTCGACGTCGCCGTGGCCGGGAACGCGAGCCCGGCGTGGGAGGAGCCGATCAAGGTCGACCTGCCTGCGCTGGGGCAGGCCGGGATGACGTGGTGGATGGAGTCGCTGATGCATCTCGATCCGCTGGAGCTCTCGCAGAAGATCGTGGACGCCGGTCCGCCTCGGTGGTGAAGCGGTAGTCACAGCGGCTGCGCCTTTCTATCCACAGTGGACTGACGTTCCGCCTTTCGTAGGTTTCCGTTGCTCCGAACGACTTCATCGCCCTTGTGGTGCCGCTCGCCTTTGGTAGCGTCACTGCGGCGTCCTGCGAACCAGTGACGCGAGGGGGAGGGGCCGAATGGTCGGCGAGTACCACGCGATGCGGCTGGAGACCGGGGTCATGCTGGTCAACGCGTTGACCGGGGAGCACGTCCACGGCAGGGCGAAACCGCCGCTCGATGGCCGCGATCTGGTCCGCGTCGCCACCGAAGTGCTCGGCGGGAACGGGCAGGTCGACCTGTCCACCGCGGAACGGTTGCGGGATCTCGCGTCGCGGCTGCGGGGAATCATCGAGTCGCTGTCCCGGCGGGAGCACGACGAGGCGGCGGGGCTGCTCAACCGGATGCTCGTCGACAGCAAGGCCCGCCCTTCCCTGCAGCGCCACGGCGAACAGACGTGGCACCTGCATTTCCACGGTCCCGAAGCCGACCTCGTCCAGCGGTGGACGGCCGGGCTCGCGGTGTCGGTGGCCCTGGCGTTCGGCGAGGACCTCCCGCATCACGTCGGGCTGTGCGCGGCACCGCGATGCGATCAGGTGTACATCGACGCGAGCCAGGCGCAGATCAAGCGGTTCTGCGGGCTCGCCTGCCAGAATCGGGTGAAGGCCGCCGCGTACCGCGCCCGCCGGTCAGGGTCGTGAGCCGCGCGGTGTCGCGTCGATGTACCACTCGCGGCTGAACGCGAGGCCGAAGAGCGGCGCCGGAAGCCGGGTCACGACGCGCATCAAGGGTGCCAGCCTGCCGTTTCCCGCCACCTGCGAGGAGTGGGCGGCGATCGCGGCCTGCTTCTGGCGTGCGAAGCGGCGCACGTCGAAGGCGTGCGTGATCTCCGACCGGGCGCTGTAGGCGCGGAGAAGTGCGTCGATGTCGTAGCGGAACGGGATCCGTGACAGGCGCACGATCCGCACCAGGCGTGCGACGGCGTCGCGAGGGATCGTGGCCTCCAGCAGCCGGACGTCGCCGGCGAGTTCCGCCGCCCGCCTGCCGACCTCGTGCACTTTGACGTGATCGCGGTGGCCGTAGCCGCCGTTGCGGTCGTAGCTCAGCAGTACGGACGCCTTCTCCGCGCGCAGGATCGCCACCAGCCGCGCTGCCGCTTCGTCGGTGCTCGCGCGGACGAACCGGACCCAGCCCGGTGGATCCGGGTAGAGGATCGCGCCGTGACCGCTGCCCGCGTAGCCGAGATGGACGACCCGTTCGACGCCGAGCACCTTCGCGCTCGCCTCGAGTTCGGCTCGGCGCGACGCGTCCGCGCCCCGCATGCCGATGGTGGCGACCACGAGGACGACCCGATGGCCGTCCGCGGCGGCGCGGGCGAGGGTGCCGCCGGTCAGCAGGGCTTCGTCGTCGGGGTGGGCGTGGAAGGCCACGATGGTCGTCACGCTCCGAGCATGCCCGAGGTCGTCGGAACCGTCGGTGGTCGGCTCTTGACGGTCCGTCGATCGTCTGGGTAATGTCCCCTTTACTTTCCAATAGTAAGGAAAGTTTCCTATTTAACTCCGCCGCCCTGACCGTCGGCGCGCCATCGTCGGTGCCGTCGACGCGAGAGGAGAAGCCGAATGCGTTGGGACAAGATCCGTCTCCGGGTGACGGCCGCACTGGCCGCCGGACTGCTGGCACCGGTCGGCGCCGCGAGCACCTCGATGGCGGCCGAGACCGCGGCAGGGCCCGCAACGCAGGCCGCCGCCGCGCTGCCGCCGGGGAGCCCGGCGGCGGTCAACGGACAGCTGAAGGTCTGCGGCCTCCAGCTCTGCAACTCCGCCGGCAAGCCGATCCAGCTCCGTGGCATGAGCACCCACGGGATCCAGTGGTTCAGCCAATGTGTGAAGACCGCTTCGCTCGATGCGCTGGCGAACGACTGGAAGGCCGACGTCCTCCGGATCTCGATGTACATCCAGGAAGGCGGCTACGAGACCAACCCGCGCAAGTTCACGGACATGGTGCACGGGTATATCGAAGAGGCCACCAAACGCGGGATGTACGCCCTGGTCGACTGGCACCAGCTCACCCCCGGCGACCCGAACGCGAACCTCAGCCGCGCCAAGACGTTCTTCACCGAGATCGCCCAGCGGCACAAGGACAAGACCAACATCATCTACGACATCGCCAACGAGCCCAACAACGTCAGCTGGGACCGCGTCCGCAGCTACGCGGAGCAGATGATCCCGGTCATCCGCGCCCAGGACTCCGACGGTGTCGTGCTGGTGGGCACCCACGGCTGGGGCTCGCTCGGCATCTCGGACGGCCGCGACGAGACCGACATCATCAACAACCCGGTGCGCGCCACCAACTTCATGTACACGTTCCACTTCTACGCGGCGTCGCACAAGACCGAGTACTTCAACGCGCTGAGCCGGGCCGCGAGCAAGATCCCGCTGTTCGTGACCGAGTTCGGCACCCAGACCGCCAGCGGTGACGGCGGGAACGATTTCACCAACTCCCAGAAGTACCTCGACTTCCTGGCGTCGAAGAAGATCAGCTGGACCAACTGGAACTTCTCCGACGACAGCCGCTCGGGCGCGGTGTTCAAGCCGGGCACCTGCTCGGGCAGCTCGTTCACCGGCACGGCTCCGCTGAAGCCCGCCGGTGTCTGGATCCGGGACCGTATCCGCACCGCGGACAACTTCCCGACCTCCTGAGCTCGAAAGTGGGGCGCGGGGGGGGGGGGGGGGGGGGGGGGGGGGGGGGGGGGGGGCGCGGCGCCCCCCCCCCCCCCCCCCCCCCACCCCCGGATCGTTCAAGGCGGAACTTTCGGACAGGAGACGGACGGCCCTGTCCACGGTACGGTCTGCGGCATGGGAGCTGTCGAAAGTCACCTCCGGTTTGGTCTGGACCTCTACCGGGTGCTGGCGAGCCGCGGGGAGAACGCGTGCTTCTCGCCGTACTCGATCGCGAGCGCGCTCGGCCTGGTGACCCAGGCCGCCAAGGGGAAGACCAGGGAAGAGCTGATCGCGCTGCTCGGCGACCCGGACGAGCTCGCCGACCTGCTGGGCAAGGCGTCGTCGCTGCTCGACGACGGTCCCGAACTCGCGGTCGCGAACACGCTCTGGGCCTGGGACGGGCTCCCGCTGGAGGACTCCTTCCGCGCGGAACTCGCCACCTGGCCGGGCGGGAAGGTCGAGAGCGCCCCGTTCGGCGACGATCCGGAGGCCGCGCGGCGGCTGATCAACGCCGACGTCGCCGAGGCCACCCGCGAGCTGATCCCCGAACTCCTGAAGCCGGGGACGGTCGCGGAGGACACCGTCGCCGCGATCGTCAACGCCCTGTATCTCAAAACCGCCTGGACCAACCCGTTCTCGCGTGACAACACCGCGCCCGCGGACTTCCACGCGCCGTCCGGCACCCGTACGGTGCCGACGATGTGGCTCGAAAAACAGCTCGACCACACCCACGAGGACGGCTGGCAGGTCGTCCGCCTAGGCGCCGAGGGCGGGGTGGAAGCGATCGTCCTGCTGCCGGACGGCGACCTCGACGACGCCGAACTCGACGCGGGGAAGCTGGCAGTCCTGCTGGAGAACACGCGGTCCAAGACGGTCGCGCTGTCACTGCCGAAACTCGACCTCGACGTCGACAGCCCGCTGACGGCGAAACTTCAGGATCTCGGCGTGCGCACGATGTTCACCGCCGAAGCCGACCTGACCGGGCTCGCCGACGACGACCGGCTCGAAGTGTCGGAGGTCGTCCACCAGTCCGTGCTGCGCATCGACGAGCAGGGCCTCGAAGGCGCCGCCGCGACGGCGGTGCTGATGCGGCTGACGTCGCTCATCGTCGACGAACCCCTGGAAGTCGCCGTCGATCGGCCCTTCCTTCTGCTCGTGAGGCATGCCTCGACGGGTGTGATCTACTTTCTCGCCCGCGTTGTCGAGCCGTGAGGAAGGTCAGTGAGTCTTTTCCAGGCTGAGGCGGAGGACGTGGAGGCCGGGAACACTCCCACGAGACCTCGCCGGTTCGCCGCCGCCGACGCCGCCATCATGGGCGGCTTCCTGCTGTTCGCCTTCCTGCTCTACAACGGGCTCTGGCTCGACCTCAAGGAAGGCTATCTCTGGAACAGCGCGTCGGATCAGAACCTGTGGGAGTGGTTCTTCTCCGTCACCGCGGACAACGTGCTGCATCTGAGGAACCCGCTCAGTTCGCATTTCCAGAACCATCCGCTCGGCGTGAACCTGATGGCCAACACGGCCATGCTCGGCATCGGCATCCCGCTTTCGCCGGTCACGCTCACCTTCGGCCCGACCGTCACGTGGGCCATCGCGCTCACCGGCGGTCTCGCCGGCACGGCGGCCGCTTGGTATTGGGTCTTCTCACGGCATCTGGTCACCCACCGCGTCGGCGCGGCCATCGGCGGCGCGTTCGTCGGCTTCGCCCCGCCGATGATCTCGCACGGCAACGCGCACCCGAACTTCGTCGCGTGGTTCGTCCTGCCGTTCATCGCGTTGCTGGTCTTCAAGATCGCCCGCGGCGAACGCCCGGTCCGCAACGGGATCTTCCTCGGGCTGCTGTCGGCGTACCAGATCTTCCTCGGCGAGGAACCGCTGCTGATCTTCGCGATGGCGTTCGCGATCTACGCCATCGCCTACTTCGCGACGAACTACCGCGAGTTCCCCCCGATGGCGAAACCGCTGGGGATCGGCGTCGGCATCGGGGTCCTCGTGGCGCTCGTGCTGTGCGCTTTCCCCCTGTGGTGGCAATTCTTCGGCCCGCAGAGCTATCAGGCGATCGAGCACGGCCCCGTCGGCAACGACACGGCCGCGTTCACCCGGTTCGCGACGCAGTCCGTCGCCGGGCAGCCGCAGGCGGCCGCGGACGTGTCGATGAACCGCACCGAGGAGAACGCCTTCTTCGGCTGGCCGTTGATCGTGCTGATGGTGGTCATCACGGTTTGGCTGTGGCGTGAGGTGTTCGCGCGGGCGCTGGCGATCTCGATGTTCGTGATGGCCTGGCTTTCCCTTGGTGTGGAACTGATCGTGGTGCACGAGGCGACCGGGATCCCGGGGCCGTGGAAGCTGCTTTCGGGGCTGCCGCTCTTCGAGTCGCTGCTGGAGTCGCGGCTCGCGATGGGCTGCATCCCGCTCATCGGCGCCTTGCTCGCGCTGGCGACCGAACGCGTCTACACGGTCGCGTCGAAACTCCCCGAAGTGCCGGGAGAGCGGCGATTCCCCTTGCGGCTGGTGTGGATCGGCGTCGTCATCGCGGTCCTGCTGCCGATCGCGCCGACCCAACTGATCGTGAAGGAGCGGCCGCCGACGCCCCGGTTCCTCGCCGAGGGCACCTGGCGGAGCTACGTCGCGCCCGGCGGCACCGTGGTGCCCGTGCCGTTGCCGAGTTCCGGCGAATCCGAACCGCTGCACTGGCAGATCGACGCGGGGCTCGGCTACTCGATGCCGGAAGGCTACTTCGTCGGCCCGAGCGGGCCCGAGGACAAACGCGGCCGCTACGGCGCCATCCAGCGGCCGACGTCGGTCATCTTCGACCAGATCAAGCAGACCGGCGTGCCCGCGACGATCACCGAGTCGCAGCGGGTGCAGGCGCTGGCGGATCTGCGGTACTGGAACGCCGACGTGCTCGTGCTGATCCCGCGCGAGCACCAGGACGCTTTCCGCGCCACCGTGGACCTCCTGCTGCGGAAGCCCGCCGAATTCGTCGACGGTGTCTGGGTCTGGGACGTCCGGACGATCACTCCCTGAGCTCCGCCCGGCTCGCGGACCACCGCGAGCCGGCGAACGGCTCGTCGGCGGACGCGGCCCGGTGTTCGTTGACCCGGACCGTGCCGCACCCGAGCCGCGCCGCGACTTCCGCGGCGTACTCCTCGTCCGCGCCCCACACCGATCCGCACGAGCCGGGCGCCGTGGCGTTCGCGAGCCCGACGGCTTCGTCCACTGTGGAGCATCGGACGACCGGAAGCACCGGCCCGAACTGCTCTTCGGCCACCACGCGCATCCCGTCGTGCGCCTCGGCGAGGATCGCCGGAGCGAAGAAATACCCCGGCCCGTCGAGCGGTCCGCCGGTGACGACCCGCGCGCCGCCCGCCCGCGCCTCGTCGGTGAGACCGGTGACGCGGTCGCGGCGCGGCCGGTTGTTCACCGGGCCGATCTGCGTTCCCGGCGTCCTTCCGTCGCCCACCACGACTTCCGTCGCCATGGCCGCCAGTGCCTCGACGACGCCGTCGTAGACCGGCCCGACGGCGTAGACCCGCTCGACCGCCACGCCGATCTGCCCGCAGTTGGCGAAAGCGCTCCAGAAGAGCCGTTCCGCGATGGCGGCAGGGTCGGTGCCGGGAAGGACGATCGCGGGATCGTTGCCGCCCAGCTCCAGGGTCAGCCGCCGCCACGCGGACGCGGGCGCGGCGGCCATCCGTTTCCCGGTGCCCGCCGAACCCGTGAAGTCGACCTTCCGGATCCCGGGATGGGCGACCAGAAGCTCACCGAGGGGGTCCTGGCCGGTGAGCACGGTCAGCACGCCCGGCGGCAGCACCTCGGCCAGCATCCGGCCGAGGTGCAGGGTGGTGAGCGGCGTGCGCGGCGAAGGCTTGAGCACCACCGTGTTCCCCGCGGCGAAAGCCGGTGCGAGCGTCGCGACGGCGAGTTGCACGGGGAAGTTCCACGGTGTGATCGCGGCGACCGGACCGTCGCCGGTGGCCAGGAGTTCGGGCCGCTGCCCGGCGAAGTGCCGGAAGCGCGCCGCCGCTCCGGCGAACTCGGCTTCGGCTTCGCGAAGCGGTTTCCCTTGCTCCTCGGTGAGAACGGGGGCCAGCACGGGCGCGGCCTCTTCGACGACGACGGCGCACGACATCAAGGCCGCGCGGCGGTCGGCGGCGCGCCAAGCGGGGGAAGCGACCACCGCGGCGCGTACCGCTTTGTCGACTTCGGCGGGCCCGCAGTCGGGGACGGTCGTGATCCGTTGTCCGGTGGCCGGGTCCTCGACGGCGAGCATGGTCCTCCTCGGTGGAAGGAAAAAGTGCCGATTTACCAGCGTACCTTCGATGATCGACTGGCGGTTCCGGCGAAAAGGCTAAACCGGCGGCCTTCGCAGGGTGGCGCACGTCACCGACGGTGCTGTCACGTCCGCGCGGGCCGCCTCGTCCAGTCGGTGAACGCACTCGCACGAGGAGGACACCATGCCGCGCATTCCCGCCGTGAAGACCGCCGAAGCCGGCTTCCTGCTGAAGCTGATCTACAAGTTCGCCGGAAAGCGCTTCGGCGCCGTGCCCGAGCCGATGGCCGTCTACGCGCACCACCCGGCCCTGCTCCGGGCGAACGGCATGCACGAGATGCTGGCGGAGAAGGCCAGCAAGACGCTGCCGTCGAACGTGCGCGAGCTGGCCGTGTACCGCGTCGCGACCCAGCTCGGCTGCTCGTGGTGCATCGACTTCGGGACGATGCTGCAACTGCACGAGGGGCTCGACATCGAACGGCTGAAGAACATCGACGACTACGCGAAGTCGCCCGCCTTCACCGACCAGGAACGGCTCGCGCTCGCGTACGCCGACGCGATGACCGCGAGCCCGGTGACCGTCACCGACGAGCAGGTCGCCGAGCTGGAGCGCGAGTTCGGCCGCAAGGGCGTCATCGAGCTGACCTACCAGATCGGCCTCGAGAACATGCGTGCCCGGATGAACAGCGCGCTCGACATCACCGCACAGGGCTTCACCTCGGGGGACGCCTGCAAGATCCCGCTTCCCTGAAACCCCCGCGTTTAGTCCTCTGAATGCGCTCAAAGCGCATTCAGAGGACTAAACGCGGTCAGGCGCCGACGCGGGTCCGCGCGTCGGTGAGCTTGTCCGGGTTCGCCATGTCGTAGATCGCCACGATCTTCCCGTCGCGGATGGCGAACGCGTCGACGTGCTCGTCGAGCGCCCGGTACCGCTCGGAACCGGGCTGCGGCGGGAGGTAGATCCCGAGGTCGCCGTTGACCAGCGCGAACCTCGCCTGGTCCATCCCCGCCGGGTCGTACATCCGCATGAGGCCCTGGAACAGCCGGGTGACCTTGTCGAATCCGACGACCGTGTGCACCGCCGTGCGCGCCTTGCCGCCGCCATCGCCGACGAGGACGACGTCGGGATGCAGGACCTCCGCCACCGCCTGGATGTCGCCGGTGAGCATCGCCGTCATGAACTTCTCGATGATCTGCTGCTGCTCCGCGAGCGCCGTCCGGGGCGGCGGATCGGCGTCCGCGACCGCGCGGCGGCCGCGGGAACCGTGCTGGCGCGCGGCCTCCGTCGTGCAGCCCAGGATCTCGGCGATCTCGCCGAACGGCACCGAAAACGCGTCGTGCAGGACGAACGCGACGCGCTGTTCCGGCGTCAGCCGGTCGAGGACCACCATCGCCGCCATGCGCATGCCGTCGTCGCGGACGGCGACGGTCAACGGGTCCTCCGACGACGGTGTGCCCAGCGGGCCGAGGACCGGTTCGGGCAGCCATTCGCCGACGTACCGTTCGCGGCGCACGACCGCCGACCGCAGCCGGTCGAGGCAGATCCGGCTGACGACGGTGGTCAGCCAGCCCTTCTGGTCTTCGATGGCCGAACGGCGGCGCTCGTCCAGGCCGCTGAGGCGCAGCCACGACTCTTGGACCGCGTCCTCGGCGTCGGACAGCGTGCCGGTGAGCCGGTAGGCGACCGACACCAGGTGGGGCCGCAACGCGGCGAAGTTCCCGGCGAGTTCGTCCAGGGCGGTGCTCATTCCCCGAGTGTGCCGCACAGCGTCCTGAGACGAAGAACTAGAGTGATGAGCGTGGCAGGACGGATTCGGGACAGCGACATCGCGGAGGTGCGCGAGCGCAACCGGATCGACGAGGTCATCGGTGATTACGTAGCGCTGCGCAGCGCCGGCGGGGGCAGCCTGAAGGGGCTTTGCCCGTTCCACAACGAGAAGACCCCGTCGTTCAACGTGCGCCCCACGCACGGCACCTTCCATTGCTTCGGCTGTGGCGAAGGCGGTGACGTGATCAAGTTCATCCAGAAGATGGACCTGATCTCGTTCGTGGAAGCCGTCGAGCGGCTCGCGGATCGCGTGGGATTCCGGCTGACCTACGAAGGCGGCGGCGGAAGCGTCCAGCGTGATCGCGGCACCCGCGCCCGGCTGATCGAGGCGCACCGCGCGGCCCAGGAGTTCTACGCCGAGCAGTTGCTCACCCCGGACGCGCGCGCGGCGCGGGATTTCCTGTCCGAACGGGGTTTCGACTCCGCCGCCGCGCAGACGTTCGGCTGCGGATACGCGCCGGCCGGCTGGGACAAACTCACCAAACATCTGCTCAATCGCGGGTTCGAGGTCAAGGAACTGCTCACGGCCGGGCTGGCCAAGGAGGGGCAGCGCGGGCCGATGGACCGGTTCAACCGGCGGCTGTTGTGGCCCATCCGCGACGTCGGCAACGAAGTGGTCGGGTTCGGCGCGCGGCGCCTGTACGACGACGACCGTGTCTCGGCGAAGTACCTGAACACCGCGGAGTCGCCGATCTACAAGAAGTCGCAGGTGATGTTCGGTCTCGACCTGGCCAAACGCGAGATCGCGAAGCGGCACCAGGTCGTCGTCGTCGAGGGCTACACCGACGTGATGGCGATGCACGCCGCCGGCGTCCCGACGGCCGTCGCGTCGTCGGGGACGGCGTTCGGCGAAGACCACATGAAGGTCCTCCGGCGGCTGATGATGGACGACGACGCCTTCCGCGGCGAAGTGATCTTCACCTTCGACGGTGACGAAGCCGGTCAGAAGGCGGCGTTGAAGGCTTTCGAGGGCGATCAGACGTTCGCCGGGCAGACCTACATCGCGGTCGCCCCCGACGGCATGGACCCGTGCGAACTGCGGCTCGCCAAGGGCGACACCGCGGTGCGCGACCTGGTCGCGCGGCGGATCCCGCTCTTCGAGTTCGCGATCAAGAGCATGCTCAAGGCCTTCGACCTCGACTCCGTCGACGGTCAGGTGGCGGCGTTGCAGAAGACCGTCCCGATGGTCGCGGGCATCAAGGATCGCGCCAGCCGCGACGGCTACGCGTCGAAACTCGCCTGGTGGGTCGGCTGGCAGGACGCGGCGCAGGTGGTGAACCGGGTGCGCGGCAGCGCCGGGGCGGCGGCGAAACGCTCCGCCACCGTCGAGGTCCGGCGACCGGCCACCGGGGCCACCGCTGCCGCCGCCGAGGAGGACCTGCCCAGGCCCGCGCCTGGCGATCCACGGTTCATCGCGCAGCGTGAGGCGCTCAAGGCGGCGCTGCAGCAGCCGATGCTCGCCGGAGCGGAGTACGACGCGCTGCCCGAGGACGCGTTCACCCATCCGGTTTACGTCGCCATCCACAAGGCATTGCTGTCCGCCGGGGGAGCGGGTTCCGGGCTGACGGGGCCCGCCCTGCTCGACGCGGCCACCCCGCACTGTCCACAGGGCACGGTGCGGCGAGTGCTCAGCGAGCTTTCGGTGGAACCGTTGCGCGCCAAGGGCGAGGTCGACTCGCGCTACATCTCCGCGCAGCTCGCGGCGGTGCAGGAAAGCCTGGTCGGCCGCCAGATCAACGAGATCAAGTCGAAGCTCCAGCGGCTTTCGCCGGTCGAGGCGCCGGACGACTACCGCGCGCTGTTCGGCGACCTCGTCGCGCTCGAGCAGTACCGGAAGGCGCTGAAGGAACAGGCCATCGGCGGATTGGACTGAGCATGGGCTGGCTGCGTCACCTGCTGGGTGACCGTGTCCCGGCGGATTTCGACGGCTCGCTGGACGACGGCGAGCACGTCGTCGGGAGCGCGACGGTCGAGGGCGGCGGGTATCTGCTGGTCACGCAGCTGGGGCTGTGGATCCCGGGGCCGCGCCGGGTCGGCTGGCATCTGGTCGGCAAGGCGGCGTGGTCCGCCGGGGTGCTGACCCTGACCGAGTCCGAGGAGGCGGGCATGGCGGGGGAGGCCGTGCTGCTGGCCGACAAGACCCCGGTCCGGTTCGAGCTCGCCCGGCCCGGCAAGGTGCCCATCCTGGTGCGGCAGCGCGTCGACGGCTCGGTCCGGGGCCGGTACCGCAAGGACCTCGGGACCGGGGGAGCGTGGTTCGTCGAGCGCAAGGTTCCCGGTCAGGACGGCACGGTGCTGCAGGTGCGGCCCGATCCGGGCACCGACGTCGACGTGGTCAAGGCGATCGCCGAGGAAGCGGCCCGGAAGCTGGCGAAGCCGAACGGCTAGCAGTACGCTCGTACTGTGTGGGATCCGGTCAAGTACCTCGACTACGCCGACCTGCGGGCCCGGCCGTTCCACGACCTCGTCGCGCGGATTCCGGCCGTCAAGCCCCGCCGCGTCGCGGACCTCGGCTGCGGCCCCGGGAATCTGACCGCCGGCCTGGCGGAACGCTGGCCGGGCGCGGTCATCGAGGCCAGCGACAGCTCACCCGAAATGGTCGAAGCCGCCCGTTCACGGGGTGTGGACGCGCGAGTGCTCGACGTCAACGACTGGGTGCCCGAACCGGACACCGACGTGGTCATCTCGAACGCCGTGCTCCAGTGGGTCCCGGAGCATCGTGACCTCCTCCGCCGCTGGGTGGACCTCCTGCCGTCCGGGGCGACGCTCGCGTTCCAGGTCCCGGGCAACTTCGACGCCCCGTCGCACGCCCTGGTCCGCGCCCTCGCGCGGACCGAGGAGTGGGCTCCGCGGCTCGCCGACGTCGTCCTGCGGGAGAACGAAGCCGTCGACAGCCCTCTCGGCTACGGGAACCTGCTGGCCGACGCGGGATGCGCCGTCGACGCGTGGGAGACGACGTATCTGCAGCGGCTGTCCGGGAAGGACGCCGTACTCGAATGGATCACCGGCACGTCGCTGCGACCGGTCAAAGAGGCCCTGTCAGGGCAGGACTGGGACCACTTCCGCGCGCAGATCGCCCGCGAACTGGACAAGGCCTACCCGCCGCGCGCCGACGGGACCACCTGGTTCGAGTTCCGGCGCGTCTTCGTGGTCGCCGTCGTGGGCTGAAGGGGACTTTCACCGCGTTAGACGTAGTGAAAGGGCCCTTCACCGCGTGGTACGCGGTGAAGGGCCCTTTCGGCCCAGGGTCAGCGCTGAGGCCGCCCGAACCGCTCACCGACCTTGGCGCGAGCGACCCCGGCGGCGCCCTGCACCATGGGGTGGTCGGCGATCTTGCGGTAGGTCCGCACGATCTGCTCGTACCGCCCGCGGCCGGCCTTCGCGCCCAGCACATAGCCCGCGGCCGCACCCAGCAGGAACATCTTCATCCGAGTCCACGCCTCCGTTCGATCTTGCTCCGGCTGTCATTGTCCCTCAAAACGCGAGCTTGACGAGGTGATGTCGAAAGTGGGGGGTGGGTGTGCGGCCGCCGGAGGGGATGGGCTAAAGTTCTCTCATCGGTCGGAGCGATCCGGCTGGTACGGAGCACAATCCCCTGTAGCTCAACTGGCAGAGCATTCGGCTGTTAACCGGAGGGTTCTTGGTTCGAGTCCAAGCGGGGGAGCTTAAAGCCCAGGCCTGATGGCCTGGGCTTCTTCGTTTTCCGGGGTGCGGGGGCGATCCCCGTCAGGCGGCGAAGACGGTCCGGACGACGGCCTCGTCGCCGTCGATCTCGACCAGGCCGAGAGCGCGGGCGTCTTCGAGGGTGAGTGCGCCGGCGGCGAGGCCGAGGACGCAGGCGGGCACGGCGCGGACGGTGGCGTCGAGTTCGCGGCCGTCATGCGGATCGACCTCGAAGCCGGAGCGCGTCGCGCGGAGCCGGTACGGCGGGCCACCGATTTCGAGACCGATCGTCATCGCGGAGCGGACCTTCACCCGAGCAGCGAGCAAGGTGGGGACGGCGAGAGCGAGCCACTCCGGCCGGAACGAGTCGTCGCCGGGACCTCGGGTCATCAGCGGAGTGGACCAGCGGATCAGGCTTTCGATCGGCTCACGGAGCTCGGCGCCCCACGGTGTGAGGGCGTATTCGACCACGCTGCCCGAGCCGGCCAGCCGCCGTTCGATCACGCCTGCGGCCTCAAGGTCGCGGAGCCGGTCGGCGAGCAGGTTGGTCGCGATGCCGGGCAGGCCGTCGAGCAGCGCCCGGTAGCGGGCGGGGCCGATGAGGAGCTGGCGGACGACGAGCAGATTCCACCGATCGCCCACGACTTCGAGGGAGCGGGCGAGCCCACAGTACTGGCCATAGCTACGCATCGCGTCCCTGCTTGTTTTTCTCAAGTGTGCGTGACAAGCTCAAGTCTACCGGAAGTCAGCGGAGAGGGGCCGCCATGTCGGATGTCACCGCGAACGTGAGGCCTTCCTGGGTCGACGACAGCCTGTTCCCGTTCGAGAGCCGTTTCGTCGACATCGACGGGCATACCGTCCACTACGTCGACGAGGGGACCGGCCCCGTATTCCTGTTCCTGCACGGCAATCCGACCTGGTCGTTCCTTTGGCGCGACGTGATCCGCGCGCTGCGCGACGACTTCCGGTGCGTCGCCCTCGACTATCCGGGCTTCGGGCTGTCGACACCGAAGCCCGGATACCGCTACTGGCCCGAAGAACACGCCGACGTGGTCACCGCGTTCGTCGACGCGCTCGGTCTCAAGGACGTCACTCTGGTCGGACAGGACTGGGGTGGCCTGATCGGTTTGGCCGCCGTGCAGCGCCGGGGGGAGGTCTTCACCCGGCTGGTGCTCGCCAACACCTGGGCGTGGCCGGTCAACGGCGTCTTCCACTTCGAGTACTTTTCCCGGATCTTCGGCGGCCCTCCGGGGCGTTTCCTGGCCCGCCGGCTGAACTTCGTCGTCAACATGTTCGTCCCGCTGGGGCACCGGCGGCGCAAGCCGACCGCGTCCGAGATGGCCCATTACCGGCGGCCCATGGACGACCCCGAGCGACGCAGGGCCTCCGCCGTGTTCCCCCAGCGGGTTCTCGCCAGCCGCGCCTTCTTCGCCGAGATCGAGGCCGGGCTCGCCGGCATCGCCCACTTCCCGACGCTGATCGTCTGGGGCGACGCCGACATCGCTTTCCGCCCCCAGGAACGCGAACGCCTGGAAGCGACCTTTCCCGACCACGAGACGGTGATCGTCGAAGGCGCCGGCACCTACGTGGAATCCGACGCGCCCGAGGAGTTCGTCACCGCTCTTCGCGAGTGGGCTCAGTAGACCAGGGTGTTCGCCTCAGACACGGTCGTGGAGGGTGATCTGGTAGCCGTCGGGGTCGGCGAAGGTGAATGTCCGGCCGAAGGGGCCGTCGATCGGCGCGGAGACGATGGTGCGCCCGTCGGCGACGAGAGCGTCGTGAATGGCCTGGACATCCGTGGCGTGGAGCCAGATCGCGGCACCGATGCCGGGCTGGGCGACGGAGGCGAGGTCGGTGCCGGGAATGACCTCACGCAGGGCGAAAGCGATCGGCTTCGTCTCGAAGACGACGGCGTGCGGTGGTCCGGCCGGTGAGCGGACGAGGCCGAGGTACTGCTCGTAGAACGCCTGAGAAGCATCGAGGTCGCGCGCTTGCAGCGAGATGAAGTCGGGGCCGGTGGCGGGCATGGTCATGCTCCTTTTTCGTCGTGTCAGCATCCTGACATAGATGAGCGTATGTCAGGATGCTGACACGAGTCAAGGAAGGAGCGCGATCAGTCCTCGAAATATCCCTTGAACAGGATCTCGCTGATCTTGGTGGTGGTCTCCTGGCCGGTTTCGTAACCGTTCTGGATGACCTTGGTGTTGTTCATCAAGGCGAGGGTGTACCGCTCGTGCGGCCCGACGAAGCCGACCGAGTTCATGATCCAGGAGCCGTCGTCGTTGTCGTCGGACCAGCCGTCCTTGTTGCCGGGGCGTGCGGCGGGCCCGGCGCCCCAGACGCCCCACTGCTGGTTGACGTCGACGGTGCGCATCTCGCGGACGATGTAGTCACGGTGCTGACGAGGCAGCTTCGTCAGCACGTAGTTGACCAGCCGGTCCAGGTCGTTCGCAGTGGTCAGGATCCAGCCCCAGTGATGCGGGTGCTGGTCGGTGAACCGCATGTCGGTCATCCCGTAGGACGGGAAGCGCTGGGCGAACTCCGCCTCCCCGCCGTAGCGGGTCCACAGGGTGTGGGCGGCGGCGTCGTCGCTGGAGTTGAGCATGCGGTGGATCAGGTCGCGGTCTTCGGCGGTCAGCCGGACGGCCCCGGAATCGTTGCGCAGCAACAGATCGACGACCATGGCCAGCTTCGGGGTGGAGCAGGCCCAGATGAGGGTCCCGGCGGCGGTGCTCCGGTACACGGCGCCGGTCCACCGGTCACGGAGGACGATCCCGGTGTCACCGGGCCTGCTGTCGGCGTAGGCCTGGGCACGGGCGATACGTGCCTGGAGTTCCCGGTCGAAGCGGGTCGCCGCGCCGGCGGGTGCGGCGGGTGTCAACGCGAGTACCACCAGCATCGCGGTCAGGATGGCGGTAAGTCTTTTCATGTGTTCCCCAGTTTCGGTAGCGGAGCTTCCTGAGCTACAAGGCGTTCGCGGGCACCGGAGGTTGTCACGATCCGGCGAAGGGTGACGCCGGTCACTTCCTGGCCGTCGCCTGGTCGCCGTGGGGCCCGAACAGATGCAGGATCTCCACGGCCTGCTCGTCCGCCGGGCCGAACCAGTGCGGTTCGGCGGTGTCGAACTCCGCGATCTCGCCGGGGGACAGGACGGTCTCCCGGTCTCCGATGATCAGCCGGAGCTTCCCGGCGAGGACGTAGAGCCATTCGTAGCCCTCGTGCGTGACCAGCCGTGGCTTGCGCTGACCGAGTATCTGCTTGAAGACCTGGACTCGGCCGGGGTACTGGGTCAGGGGGATCACGACGCTGCCGCGGCCCTTCCGGTGAGGCCGGAGGTGGACGCGGGGATCACCGGTCGCGGGTGCGGCGACGAGCTGGTCGAGCGCGACCCGGTGGGCGTGTGCCAGCGGGATCAGCAGATCCAGGGTGGGGCGGCGTTTCCCGCTTTCCAGCCGCGACAGGGTGCTGATCGACAGCCCGGTCTCCTCGGCCAGCGACCGCAGCGTGCGGCCGCGGTCGCGGCGCAGCCGGTGCAGGCGCGGTCCGATGCCGTCGAGGATCTCGGTCACGTCAGGGTTCATCACCCCATTTTGCGGTCTTCGCAAAAACGCTGGTCGCGGGCTGGGCGCCGGGCGCACGATCACACGCCGTCGGACCCGCCGCTTCAGCGAGGATTGGTGACTCATGACCGCGATCTCCCTGCCGCTCCCGTCCACGATGAGTACCGGCCGCCGGTGGACGGTGCTCGCCGTCTGCGCGGCGGCGATGTTCCTCGTGGGCCTGGACACCACGATCGTCAACGTCGCGCTGCCCGGGATCGGCCGGGGACTGGGCGCGGGCACCCGCGGCCTGCAGTGGGTGATCGACGCCTACACCGTGGTGTTCGCGAGCCTGCTCATCACCTCCGGCGCGCTCGCCGACCGGTTCGGCAGACGCCGCGTGTTCCAGCTCGGCCTGGTGACGTTCGGGGTCGCGTCGGTCCTGTGCGCCGTCGCGCCGTCGCTCGGTTTCCTCGTCGCGGCCAGGGTCCTGCAGGGGGCCGCCGCGTCGATGCTGAGCCCCGTCGCGCTCGGCATCGTCGTGAACGTGATGACGGATCCGCGAGAGCGGGCGAAGGCGATCGGGATCTGGGCGTCGGTGTTCGGGTTGAGCATGGCGGCCGGGCCGACCGCGGGCGGCGCGCTGCTCGCGGTCTTTGACTGGCGTGCGGTGTTCTGGATCAACGTGCCGGTGATCGTGCTCGCCGTGCTGCTCGTCGCGGTCGTCGTGCCGGAGTCACGCGGGCAGCGCGCCCGACGGCTCGACCCGCCGGGGCAGCTTCTGCTGATCGTGCTCGTCGGGCTGACCGTCGGCACGCTGATCGAAGCCCCGCACCTCGGCTGGGGCTCCGCCACCGCGATCGGGCTCTACGTTTCGATCGTGATCGTCGCGGCCGCGTTCGTGACGGTGGAGCGGCGGCGGCGTGATCCGCTGATCGATCCCGCGCTGTTCCGGGTGCCCGCTTTCACCGGCGCCGTGCTGGGCGCGATCGCGGTGTTCGTCGCGCTGAGCACGACCCTGCTGCTGACCACGTTCTCCCTGCAGGACGCCCGAGGGTGGACGCCGCTGGCCGCTGGGATGGCGGTCCTGCCGCTGGCGATCGGCGCCACCGTCTGCGCCCCGTTCGCCGGGATCCTCGTGGCCCGCACCGGCACCCGGCTCCCGCTACTGCTCGCCGGTGTCCTGATCACCGCCGGCGGATCCTGCCTGCTGCCGGTGGAGCGGCACACGAGCGTCCTCGTGCTCGGGACGGCTTATCTGCTGATCGGCGCGGGGATCGGCTTCGCCAACGCGCCCATCACGACCATCGCGGTCTCCAGCCTCCCGCCGGAACGCGCCGCCGTCGCGGGCGGGACCACGTCCACGGCGCGGCAGGTCGGCGCGTCGGTGGGCATCGCGCTCGCCGGCGGACTGGTGACCGGCGTGGCCCCGGACGCGCTCGTGGCGGCGACCCGCCCCGGCTGGCTCCTTGTCGCCTTCTGCGGGCTGGTCGTGCTCGCCACCGCGGTCACAGCGGCGGGTCGAACTTCCCGCTGATCGTGTCCATCTTCGTGCCCACCGGCGGGAACTTCGTCAGGAAGCCGTCGTTCATCCGGAAATCGATGAACTTCTGCACATCGGGCGACAGTCCCTTGTATTCGGCGTTGAGCACGAGGTGGTCCCGGATGCCGCGCTCTTCCGGATTGACGGCGTCCTTCCATTTGACCTTGTCGCTGGCGGTGACCGAGTAGTCCACCTCCAGGCCCTTGGTCTCCTGCCGGAACTGCGCCGGGGTCTTGTCGATGCCCAAAGTGTCCAGCTTCCGCTGCAGCTCCGTGTCGCTCATCTTGCCGACGGCTTCCTTCACCTGGCCGATCTTGATGTCGGCCTCCTTGAGCTTCCCCTCGAAGTTGCCCGACATCTGCGCGTTCGCCTTGCGGGACAAGGTGGTCATGTTGTCCGCGGTACCGGAACCGCCGAGCACCTGGTTCTGCAGATGTCCCTTGATGAAGTAGCCGCTGGGGTGGTCGGGTTTGTACCCGATCTTGTCGTTCGGATCGGAGGAACGCAGCTTGTCGAGCTCGGCCCGCAGGCGCGGATCGTAGTTCGCGTGACCCTTGCCGTTCAGCCCGTCGACGTCGGTGAGGTGGTTGCCCGCGGGTTCGGTACCGCCGGGGTACTCGCCCTTTCCGGAGCCGTTGAGCGTCCCCTTGCCTTCCTTGCCGCCTCCCTCCATCACCGTGCGGCCGGAATCGCCGTGCGACTTGTTGGCGTCGCCGGTGACCGGCGGTTCCCACCTGGTCGTCTTCGGCTTCTTGGCGGAACCGGCGCCGTTGCCCGCGTTGCCCACCCCCGGGTTCTGGTTCTGCGCAGGCCTCTTCGCGCCCTTGCAGGGGGCCGGGGCGTTGAAGGTCTCGTCGTCGTCGAGGAATTCGTACGGGTCTTCGGCGTAGTTGGTCTGCTTGCCCGAGTTCCTCGTCAGGCCGAGCGGGTCGGCTTCGAGGAACGGGTCGTCGACGTAGGTCAGCGGATTCGGCCCGGGGGTCAGGCCGAGCGGGTCGGGCGAGATGTAGCGGGCGTTGACCGGGTCGTAGTAGCGGAAGACGTTGAAGTACAGCCCGGTTTCCGCGTCGTGGAACTGGCCGGGGAACCGGAGCGGCGTCTCCGGGCGGGCGCCGGCGGCGACGAGGCCCCAGACGCTCGTCCGGACCGGGCTGACCCGGCCGTCCGCCGGGCCGACCAGCTCCGTCGGGGTGCCGATCTCGTCGGTGATCACCGCGGCGACCTCGGTCCGTCCGTCGGGCAGCGTGCGCGCCTGCGCCACCACCCGGTCCCCGTACGGATGGTGGATCCAGGTCAGGGTCTCCACCGGGACACCGCCGAAGGTGTGCCGGGCTTCGACGAGATCGTTGCCGTCCCAGGTGAAATCGACCCGTTCGGCGACCGCGCCCGCGAGGTCCAGCCGCTCCTTGGCCACGCGCCGGTCCAGCGCGTCGTAGCGGTACCGCCACCGGGTGCCGTCCGGCGTGCGCACGGTGACCAGATGGTCGTGCGCGTCCCAGCCGAACACCCAGGTCAGCTCGGTCCCGTCCGGCGCGGGCAGGGTCCGCCGGATCAGCCTGCCCTGCCCGTCGTGGACGTAGCGCGCCGCGCCCGCCGCGGCCAGCACGCCGCCTTCGGTGTACTGGCGTGGTCCGGTTTCGGGCCCCGGCCCCGGCGAGGAGGAGAGCAGATTGCCGAGCACGTCGTAGGCGTAGCGCTCGGCCGCGCCGTGATGGAGCGCCGCGATGACCCGGCCCGTGGTGTCGTATTCGTAGCGCACACCGCCCGCCGGATCCTCCTTCGCGGCGATGCTGCCGTCCGGCCGCCGGTGGTAGCGCTTGGTGCCGGCCGGGGTGTGCTGCGCGACGAGCCTGCCCGCCGGATCGAATTCCTGGCGCAGCAACGGGTTCGCCCCGGCGGAGAGGGCGACCGTGCGGCCGGCCGGGTCCTCGCGCAGGGTCAGCTCGGTGTCCGCGATCCGCAGCAGCTCCGCCCCGTCCCCGGTCTGTCCCCAGTGGACGTCCACACCGGACGGAGTGCGCATCGTCTTGGTGTCGGAGGAATAACCGAAGACGATGTCCCCGGCGCGGACGACCCGGCCCGCGTCGTCGTGGTCCAGCTCCAGGACACCGTCCGGGCCGGTGGCACGCACGAGACGTCCCACCGGGTCGTAACGGTAGGTCTCGGTGCCCGACGGGCCGATCCGCTCGATCGGGTTGCCGAGCAGGTCGTAACGCCACTCCACGGTCTCGCCGGCGGCGCCGACACGCCGCACCCGCTGTCCCGCGGCGTCGTAGTCGCACCTCGTGATCCGGCCCGCGAAGTCCTGCTGGGTGAGCAGCCGTCCTTCGGCGTCGTAGGTGAAATGCCAGGTCTGCCCGGCGGGGTTCGTCACGGCCACGAGCCGCAATTCGGTGTCGTAGCGCCAGCTGGTGCGCGCGCCGCCGGGATCGATCGTGGCGGTGATCGTGCCCATCGGGCCGTTCTCGGTGCGGGTCGTCCTGCCGAGTTCGTCGGTGTGGGACGTTTCCCTGCTCTCGCCGTCGAAGGTCCACTGGCGGCGGCTCCCGTTCGCGGCGACGACCTCCCGCAGGGAACCTTCCACCGTCCACGCGTACGCGGTCCGGCCGTCGGCGTCCTCGAGCGCGCGCGGCCGCCCGAAGAGATCGACCTCGAGACGGGGCACCGCGCCACCCGGGCCGGGATCGTCGCCGTAGGTGTCCTCGAGGTGCTGATCCTCGGTGACGCCGAGGGGGTCCGTGTACGGATCCGGCACGTTCGGCGCCGTGTACCGCCGCCGGAACACCCGGCCGCCGTCGGTCACTTCGATCGCGAGCTCGGTGGTGGTCCATTCCGTGAGTACCACGCGGGAGCCGTCGGCGCGGACCACCGAGCGGAGCCGCCCGTCCGCGTCGTGCTCGAACTCCGTCCGCCTGCCGAGCGGGTCGGTGCGGTTGAGCAGCACGTCACGCGGCCCGTACTCGCTCCGGGTCACGCCGCCGAGCCGGTCGATCAGCCCCGCGGTGTTCCCGTCCTCGTCGAACTCGTACACCGTGCGATGGCCGAAGGAGTCGGTGACCGTCGTGGTCCGCTCGCCGAAGCTCAGTGACGTGTCGAGGTAGCCCTGGTCTCCGACGCCCCGGACACAGCGGCCGTGCTCGTCGTAGACGTAGCGGTACCAAGCGCCGCTGTGGTCGGTCCAGCCGGTGATCCGGCCCTCGGCGTCGTGGCTGTAGCGGGCCGGATGGGGCGAGGAATTCGTGCGGGCGGCGAGATGTCCTCGCGTGTCGTAGTCGTAGCGGGCGACCGGGACTTCGGTGGCTTCCGACAGCGCGCGGATCGCGCGGATCCGGCCGTCGGCGACGTCGAAGGCGATCCAGGCGCCACCGGAGTGCCTGAGCTCCGCCGGGGCGCCGTCGTCATCGTGTTCCAGTTCGACGTAGGCGTGATCCTCGGTGCGGATCTCCTTGAGCAGGAACATGTTCGGGTCGCCGTCCGCCGGGACGAACCGGCGTTCGGTGCCGCGTCCCGGATCCGTCAGGAAGTAGTCGGCGCCCTCGCCGCGCAGACGCCGCGGCGGACCGTGCACGGCGGTGGCCTCCGTACCCGGCGCGGGCACCGGGAACCGCAGGATCATCGCGTCGGCGGTGTAGTAGGTGACGGTCCCGTTCGCGACCGTCAGCCGCTCGTCCAGCAGCGTCGCCCACGACGGGCCGAACCAGCGGCCGCCCCGGTAGGACGAGACGTGGTTGCGGACGAGGAGCTGCCCGAGCGGTCCGGGCACGACCAAATCGCTTTCGGTGACCAGCACGTCCCCGCTCTGGACGTCGATCGGGTCACCGCTGCCTTCCTTGCAGCCGGGTTCCTTGGTCTCGGACGTATTCCGTTTGCCGCCATCGCCGTTCGCGCCGGAGGCCGTGGTCGAACCGCCGCCAGGGCCGTCCAGGCCACGCGAGTTGTCCGATGGCGGGTCGTTCTTCGGCGGATCGTTCCTGGGCGGCGGGTCGTTCTTGGGCGGGTCGTTCTTCGGGGAAGAGTGGTCGCCCGACGGCGTGGTGGAGTCGTCGCCGTCCTTGTCCTTGTCTTTGGGCGGTCCCTTGGGCTTCGTGTCCAGATCCTTCGGCTTTCCCGAAGGAGTGACCTTGCCGCCTTTGAGGTTCTTCAACGCCTTCGCCGCGTCGTCGAACAGGTCCCCGGCCTTCTTCAACAGCGGGACCAGCGCCTTGAGCGCCTTCACCAGCTTGGTCGTGAGGTCGGTGATCTTCGCCGCCGTCTTCGCCACGGCCGCCACCACCTGCGGTACCACCCAGGTCAGCCCGATGCCGAGGGTGAACACCACCTGCAACGCCCACGAGATCAGGTGCCCGATCAGCTCGGCGATGATGTCGCGCACCAGGGTCCGCACCGCGGCGACGACCTCGCCCGCGGTCTTCACACCGGACGAGGCGCCTTCGGATCCCTTCTGCGCGGACTGGATCACGGTGGCGGTGTCGGTCGCCTGTTTGCGGTAGGCGTCCGCCGCCTCGCCCTTCCACGTCTCGAGGTCCTTCTTGACCAGGCCGGTCAATTCCTCGCTGACGTCACCCAGTTCCTTCGCCACGTTCGCCCACGTCTGCGACTGCGCCTGGATCTCGTCCGCGTTGCCGGCCAGCGCGTCCAGCGCGTCCTTGAGCGGACCGACGTGCTCCATCAGCCACGACACCCCGGCCGCGAGGATCGCCCCGAACGGGTCCAGCGCCATCGACAGGGCGTCCAGCGCGGTCCCGACCGCGCCCATCGCGACGCTCGCCCAGTCCCCGGACTCGATCGCCGTCTTCAGCCCGTCCGCGGTCTCCAGCAACGAGACGCCGGTGAACCACTTCGTCGAATCCTGCGTGGGCGCGACCAACGGATTCGACACGTGACTTGCCTCGCTTCAAGGTGATCCGGACTGGGTGACAACCTTGTCATTCAATCATCAAGAGCCCGTCGGGATCAGGCGGCCTGTGGCGGGATCCTCGGTGGGACGGAACAAGTCTGCCCGAAGGGGCAAGCGGCCCGGACGTCCGAAACCGCACCATCCGGTCAAAGGGGGAGTGGCGACACGGAACCGGTCTTGCGCACCAGTGCCGCGCCGAGGGTGCGGGCGGTGCGGCCGACGGGCTCGGACAGCGCGGCGGGTGGCTGTGCCGGCGCGAGCACGGCCGCGATCGAACCGACCGCCCGGCCGGTCGGCAATCTGACGGCCGCTTCGACGGCGACGAGTTCGTGTTCCGCTTGCCAGACCGGGCAGAACCGGCCGATGCGCCGCGGCACGGTCGATCCGGGCCGGAAAAGGAGGTGGTCTTCCGGCCGGGCGAGGCTGGCGGCCGCGATCAGCAGGTGACCGTCACACGGTACGGCGAGCACCGAACTGGCTCGTGTGGCCGCGGTCAAGCGCCGGAGTTCGCCGCGGGCCAGGTCCAGCAGCCGTGGATAGGGTTGCCACGATTGACCGAGCCGGAATGCCTGCGCGCCGACGCGATAGCGGTTTTCGCTGCGCTGGACAACCTCCAATTCGGTCAATTGCTCGAGTAATCGGTGTGCCGTCGCTTTCGGTAGCGAGCAGGAATTCGCCAGCTGGGTCAAGCCCGCTTCACCTTGATGCCGTACCAAAGCATCCAATAGGGTGAAAGCGCCTTCGAGGACGCTTCTCGGTCTTCTCTTGGTCTCCATTGAAAATCCCCTCGCGCGGTCCACTGGACGGAATCCTTGCTGACAAGGCCATCCCGTCGGTGTCAGGGTGGAACGGTCCCGGTGCGTATCTTCGGTCAAAAAGCGCGGGCTGGGAAGAGTGCATCCACCGAACGGAAAGAGGTTCGAGCAAAATGCGAAGATCCATTCGGCTGGGGACGGCGCTGGCCGGTCTGCTCGCCGGTCTGCTCGTGACGCCGGCGGCGGCCGCGGACGAGGGCGATCTCGGTATCGCCGCCTCGCCCCCGTCGCAGAAGACCGCCGCGGATTTCGACGGCGACGGGTTCGCGGACAAGGCGGTTTGGCGCCCTGGTAACGGTATCTGGTATGTGATCCGCAGTAGCAACGGCAGTGTGGTCACCCAGCAGTGGGGTGTTTCGGGTGACGTGCCGGTGGCCGCGGACTACGACGGCGACCATCGGGCGGATTTCGCCGTGTGGCGGCCGAGCAACGGAATTTGGTACATCATCCAGAGCAGCACCGGCGCGGTGGTGACCCAGCAGTGGGGCGTGGCGGGCGACGTTCCGGTGACGGGCGATTTCAATGGTGACGGCCGCTCCGATTTCGCCGTCTGGCGGCCGAGTAATGGGACCTGGTACGTACTGGGTATCGCCACGGTGCAATGGGGCGTGGCCGGTGACGTTCCGGTGGGAGGGGATTTCAACGCGGACGGGCGAGCCGACTTCACCGTTTGGCGGCCCAGCGACGGCGTCTGGTACGTGCGGGGAATCGCGAACCAGCAATGGGGTACCGCGGGCGACATTCCGGTGGCGGGCGATTTCAACGCGGACGGCCGCGCCGATTTCGCCGTTTGGCGGCCGGGTAACGGTGTCTGGTACGTGCTCGGTATCGCGACCCAGCAATGGGGTGTGGCGGGCGACGTGCCCATGGCGGGCAATTTCGGCGGAGACCCGCGGGCGGATTTCGTGGTGTGGCGCCCGTCGAACGGGACCTGGTACGGCCTGAACCTGTTCACCACCCAGTGGGGGACATCGGGCGACATCCCGGTCTGAGTGACCTGTCCGGTCAAGAAGTGACCGTCGCGTCGCGGAGATCGGGCATGTCCCTCAGCTGCCTGCGCGAGGTGATGCCGAGCTTGCGGAAAATGTTGCGAAGGTGGGCGTCCACCGTGCGGGGACTGAGGAACAGGCGCGTGGCCACCTCCTTCGAGGTCGCGCCCGCGGCGACCTGGCGCGCGATATGCGTCTCCTGCATGGTCAGGTGGTCGTGGGAATGTCCGGTGCGGCTGCGCGCGACCTCCCCGGTCGCGCGCAGCTCGTCGGCGGCCCGCCGGGTGAACGCCTCCAGCCCGATGTCCGAAAGCCGTTCGTGTGCGGTGCGCAGATGTTCACGTGCCTCGCGACGGCGGCCCTCACGGCGAAGCCATTCGCCGTACCGCAGATGCGTCCGCGCGAGGTGCACCGCGAGCGGACTGTTCGCCAGGTGCCCGAGTGCTTCCAGGTGGTCGGCTTCCGCGTCGCTGACCAAGGCCCGCGCGGCCGCCGCGATGCCGAGGGCGAAGGCGGTTCCGGCGGGCTCCGTGCGTTCGGTCAACGACTCCAGCGCCGACCGGGCGACGGCGTCCTCCCCGCACCGGACCGCGGCTTCCACGAGTTCGGGCAGCGCGATGCCGGTGAGGAAGAGATCGCCGCTCGCCACGGCACGGGTCGCCGCGTCCAGCGCGGCCGGGTAATCGGCGAGACCGTTGTGCAGCACGGCCGTCGCCCAGTGGGCGTTCGCGGTCAGCTGGCCGTTGCCCCGGGTCGTCGCCTGGGCGAACAGGTCGAGCACTTCCTCACGACGGCCGCGCAGGGCCGCCAGATGCACTCGCGGGTAGAGCTGCGGCGCGTCGCCGACGGCGTCGGCGATCGCCTCCTCTTCGGCGACCGCGGCCATCGCGCGGCCGAAGTTCCCGGTGAGCACCGCGTGCAGCGCCACCTGGGAGAGGCCGAGCCGGATGGTCATCGGCGATCCGGTGTCCCGCCCGGTCCGCACGAGCCAGTCGACGATCGTCGCGTGCAGCTCGATGTCCCACAGTTCGCCCGCGAGCACGGTGGCCAGGGCCGGTGTCCTGGTCCAGCCGTCGTCGCCGGTGAGGGCGCGGCGAAGAGCGGGCACCCCGGCATGGTGTCCCTCGGTGGTCAGCCGCACCAGCGCGTCGAGGAGGTCTGGCGGCCCTGGAGGCGCCGAGCGGGCCGCGTCGAGAACCCGGTCCAGCACTCCCGCGGCCCTGCCGACGACGAGCCCCATTTCCAGTGCGGCGACGAAGAACTCGCGCGACCGTTCCGGATCGACGGCGGCGAGCCGTTGTGCCGCCCGCAAAATGATCTCCGGGCCACGGACGGCCCCTTCCGCGCCCTGCACGAAGGCGATTTGCCCGCGTAGCAGTTCGACGGAAGCGTGCTGAGGGATATCCAGTGTCTCGGTGTCGACGCTGGCCAGCAGATCCGCCGCCGCGTCCGTGCCGCCCGCTTCGAGCGTCGTGCGCGCGGCTGCGAGGGTGCGTTCGATCTGCTTGGCGGGATCGAGCGAAAGCGCCGCCGCACGCTCGAGGAACGCGGCGGCGGCCGCCACCCCGCCGCGCGCCTGCGCACGCGACGCCGACAATTCCAGCTCCGCCGCGACCTGTTCGTCCGGCCCGGTGGTGGCCTGGGCACGGTGCCAGGCCCGCCGGTCCCCGGCGGTTTCCGGGTCGGTGGCCTCGGCGAGCGCCCGATGGGCCGCGTGCCGCGGCTCAGATTCGGCCGCACGGTACGCGGCGGAACGCGCCAGCGGATGGCAGAACCGCGCCCGCGTGTCGAAGCGGATCAGCCCGGACGCCTCGGCGGCGGCGCTCGCGGCGGGCACGTCGATGTCCAGCCGCCGCGCGGCCGCCCACAACAGGCCGGGGTCGCCGGTGGGATCGGCGCTCGCGAGGATCAGCAGCCGGCGCGCGTCCACGGGCAGTTCCGCCATCCTGGCCCGGAAACTGCGCTCGATCCGGCTCGCGATCGGCGACGGCGCCGGCAGCGCGAAGCCACCCGCTTTCGGCAGCTCGATCAGCGCGAGCGGGTTGCCGCGTGCCTCGGCGAGCAGCCGGTCGCGCACCCGCTCGTCCAGCGTCACGGTCTTCTCCGCGGCCAGCAAGGCGCGCGCGTGCGCGTCGCTCAGGCCGCCGACCGTCAGCCCTGGCAGTTCGTCCAGCCCGCGGACCGGATCGCGGTCGCGGGCGGCGAACACCATCGCGATCGGCTCGGCCGCGATCCGCCTCGCCAGGAACGTCAACGCCCTCGCCGACGCGGTGTCCAGCCAGTGAGCGTCGTCGACGACGCACAGCATCGGCCGCGCTCCGGCGGCGGTCGCCAGCAGTTCGAGCGCGGCGAGGCCGGCCCGGAACGGATCCGGCGCGCCGTCGGCCAGCCCGAAAGCGACGAGGAGGGACTCGCGGTACGGAGCCGACAGCGTGTCGAGGTGCGCCAGCGCCGGAACGCACAGCTGATGCAGCGCCGCGAACGGCAGTTCCCCCTCGAACTCCGACCCGGACGCGCGGATGAGCTGGAAATCCGCCGCGGCCGCTTGCTCGACGTGGTCGAGCAGCGCGCTCTTGCCGATCCCCGGCTCGCCACGGAGGACGAGCACCCCACCCTCGCCCCGGCCCGCCGCGTGGACCAGGGCGAGGAGGCGAGAGATCTCTTCTCGCCTGCCGACGAGCGGACGGGAGGACGTCGTGGGCATGGTCTGAACCCTAGCGAGGCGATCTAGGCGATTCTCGCCGACGCGAGCGGAGGCGTCCCCGAGCGATCGTTACGGCATGACAGTTCGGGAGACGAAACGGATCTCGCGCGGGGTGGCGATGATCGGCCTGGCGAGCGCCATGTTCCTGGTCATCCTCGACGCCGCGATGGTCAACCTCGCCGGATCCACGATCCGGCAGGGCTTGGGGCTCACCGCCGCCGAGCTCACGGTGGTCGTGGACGGCTATCTGGTGACCTTCGCCGGCCTGCTGCTGCTCGGCGGCCGTCTCGCCGACGTGCTCGGGGCCAGGAAGGTGTTCCTGACCGGAATGGCGGCCTACCTCGCGGCGACGGCGTTCTGCGCGTTCGCCACCGGCGGCGGGATGCTGGTCGCCGGCCGGATCGGGCAGGGGATCGGTGCGGCGATCCTGATGCCCGCCGCGCTTTCGCTCGTGCTCGGCCTCTACTTGTCTCCCGCGGAACGCACCCGGGCGATGGGGCTCTGGGGCGCGGTCGCGGGGGCGGGCAGCCTCGTGGGTGTCTTCCTCGGCGGAACGCTGACCGAACTGCTCGGCTGGCAGGCGGTGTTCGTGACCCCGGTGCCGTTCGGGGTCCTCGGCGCGTTCGTCGTGTGGCGCGCCGTGCCGCCGGTGCCCGGAAGACCGGGCCGGTTCGACGCGCTGGGCGCCGTCACGATCACCCTCGGGATCTCCGGGCTCGCGCTGGGCATGGTCTCCGCCTCGGACGCCGGCTGGACCACGCCCGGCACGGTCGTCGGGCTCGCGGTGGGTCTCGTTTCCCTGGCGGCGTTCGTGGCCGTCGAGCGGCGCTCCGCGCGTCCCCTGGTCCCGCTGGGCGTGTTCCGCCGGAAACCGGTGGTCACCGCGAACCTGGTGATGGTGCTGATCGGCGGGACCCTGACGAGCCTGTTCTTCTTCCTGCCCCAATATCAGCAGGACGTACTCGGGATGAGCCCGCTGGCGACCGGGATGACCCAGCTCCCGCTCGCCCTCATGATCATCGTGGGCAGCGTCCTCGCGCCGATGCTGGCGAAACGTGTCGGGCCCGGCCGCGCACTGCCGACCGCTCTCGCCGTCCTGCTCGCCGGTTTCCTTTGGCTGGCCTGGGATCCGACGACCAGCGGCTTCTCCGTCAGCCTGCTGGGCGCGTTCCTGCTCATCGGCGCCGGACTCGGGCTGGGCGCCGTCAACGCCACCGCGATGGCGGTCCGCGACAGTGCGGACGGTGAAGCGGGGCTGCTCAGCGGACTGGTGAACGCCGCGCAGCAACTGGGCGGCGCCGTCGGTCTCGCCGCGCTCGCCGGAATCGCCATCGGCGCCGCCGGAACCCACGGCGACATCTCTTTCACGACCGCGTTCCTCGGCGAAGCCGCCTTCGTCGCCATAGCCCTCGCGGCGCCGCTCTTCTCCCGGCGCTGACCTCCCACCGGAAAGGACACTCCACAATGGACACCGTATTGGTCACCGGCGCGACCGGAACCGTCGGATCCGCACTGATCCCCGCCCTGCGAGCCCGCGGAGTCACCGTCCGCGCCATGACCAGGGACCCCGGCCGCTCCGTTCCCGGCGCCGAAACCGTCGTCGCCGATCTGCGTGATCCGGAATCCGTCGCCGCGGCACTGAACGGCGTCGACGCGGCCTTCCTCAACAGCCCTTCCGCGCCCGACGCCGCCGCACACCAGATGCGGTTCGCCGACCTCGCCCGGGACGCCGGCGTGAACCGGCTCGTGCTGCTCTCGCAGTACGCGGCAGAGGCCGGCTCGCCGGTACGATTCCTGCGCTGGCACGCCGAAGTCGAGGCACACGTCCAAAAACTCGGGATCGACCACACCGTGCTGCGCCCCAACCTGTACCTGCAGGCGCTGCTCGCCTTCGCCGGCACCATCGCGCAGGGCTTCTTCGCCGCACCTATCGGTGACGCCGCCGTCAGCGCCATCGACACCAGGGACATCGCGGACGCCGCCGCGGCCGTGCTGGCGGGTACGGGACACACCGGCCGGACCTACACGCTGACCGGCCCCCGCGCCGTGACCCACACCGAGATCGCCCACGCGATCTCAGACGCCACGGGGCGGAGCGTCGTCTTCCACGACACCTCCGCCGATCAATTCGCCGCCGCGCTGACCGGTTTGCTCCCGCCATGGCAGATCGACGGTCTCATCGAGGACTACGCCCACTACGCCCGAGGCGAAGCCGCCGAAGTGCACACGTCCGTCGCCGACCTGACCGGGAAACCCGCACGCGACGTCACCGACTTCGCCCGCGATCACGCCGCACTGCTCGCTGTGTGAAAGGAAAGCCGATGATCTACCACTGCATTCGGTTCACTCTCAAATCCGGGGTGTCCGAAGAGGACAAGGCGGCGGGGCTCGCGCGGATGGGCGAGCACATCCACGCGATTCCCGCGATCAAAGCACGCGTCGTCGGCCCCGATTTCGGCGGTGAATTCGACTATGGCGCCGTCACCGTCCTCGAAGACATCGCGGGTTACGAGGAGTACATGAATCATCCGGCGCATCTCGCGATGGACAGGGCGGGATTGCCGCTGATCGACAAGTTCGTGTCGTACGACGTCACCGACGACCCGGATCCGGAGATCGGCGCGAAGATCACGGAGGTGCATCGGCGGCGGTTCGAGGAGGTGCCGGATGTGGCTGAGCTGGTCGTGGGGCTTGGTGAGTACACGGGTAGTGCGGCGCCGGGCAGGCATGGGAAGTGAGGGGTTGGCCGGGTTCTCGATCTGGGTTGCCGAATTCGCTAATGGTGATTGATTTTCGAGGCAGGTTCATCCTTCAGTGTTGTTTGAGCATTTCGCCAGTCGCTCAAAATTACGAACACATGTTCGACAGGATTGTGGTATTATGGGGACGTGTCCGAGACCTTCCTTCCCGAACTGCCGCAGGAACTGTGGCGCGCTGGCAAGCTGGAGCTTGCCCAGGGCGTGCAGCAGTCCTTGCAGGTGATTCGGATGGCGACCGCTGGGTTGGGGCAGTTCCTGGCGGAGATCGACTCTCGGGGCGCGAAAGACTTGTACGGCTATGGCCGGACGGCTGCTTGGTTCGCGGATGTGGCGGGATTGTCGGCCGCTGAGGCGAGTGCCGTGGTCAAACGGGCCCTTGCCCTGAACCCGACGCGTGCGTTGGACGGCACCGAGCTTCCGCCCGTGGCTCCCGCGACCGCCGCGGTCGCCGCGGAGGGGCTGGTCGGGAACGAACGGATCGATCAGATCCTGGAGATCTTGAAAAGACTTCCCGCTGACACCTCTGCTGAGGATCGGGAAACTGCGGAGAAGATCCTCGCCGACCTGGCACCGCACGCCGGTCCCCGCCAACTCGCCGACGCCGAAGCGAACCTGCTGGGCTGGCTCGATCCCGACGGCAAGGAGCCCAAGGATCCCGAGCCGAAGGAGCCGCGCCGGGAGATCACCCTGGAGCGCCGTAAGGACGGGTTCTGGAAACTCACCGGTCTGCTCGATGACGAGACCGGGGCCCGCACCGCCGCCGTCCTCGAGGCCTACGCCCAACCACGCCCGGTCGACGAGTTCGGCCAGGCGGATCTGCGGATGAAATGCGAACGCATGGGCGACGCCTGGGTCGACGTCCTCGATCTGGCGATCGCCTGCCCGGACCAGCCGGGCACCAGCGGCTACCGCACCTTGGTGCATGTCACCATCGGACTCGACGAACTCAAATCCGGTCTCGGGACCGCGTGTCTGGATTTCGTCGGGACGATGACCGCCCGGGAAGCGCGGCTCGCCGCCTGCGACTGCCTGATGTTGCCGGTCGTGATGAGTGCGGCGGGTGAACCACTGGATGTGGGGCGGCTGCGACGGTTCGTCACTCCGGGCCAGCGACGGGCGTTGAACATTCGGGACGGGGGTTGTGCGTTCCCGGGATGTCATCGGAAGCCGAAGAATTGCCACGCTCATCACATTCACCATTGGGCGGATGGTGGGCCCACGGATCTTCGGAATCTCGTGCTGCTGTGCGGTTTCCACCATAGGTTGATTCACCATGGTGACTGGGAAGTACGGATGGCGGCCGATGGGCTACCGGAGTTCATTCCACCTCAATACCGGGATCCGCTCCGACAACCCCGGCGCAACACCCTGCATCACGTCTGAACCCCGAGGAGCCCGCCAGCCACCCCAGGCGACGGGCCCCTCGGCATGCCCGCGGTCGCTGGCCGCCGACGGCTTACCGGAGTTCACCTACCCGATACCGGGATCCGCTCCGAAGACCTCGACGTAACACCCTGCACGGCGTCTGACCACCGAGAAGCACACCGGCGACGGCCCTCTCGAGAACCCGGCCACGGCCACTCCGGAACCGGAAGAGATCGCCGTTCCGTTCACCGGAAGCACGGATGGCGGGTCACCGGAGTTCATCCCACCCCAGTACCGGGGCCCGCTCCGACGAACCCCGCCGCAACACCCTCAACCACGTCGGAACACAGAGAAGCCCGCCAGCGACGAGCGCCGCGACCACTCCGGAACCGGCAGAAATCTCCGCTCCATTCTGCCGGGAAAGCTGCCTGGACCCGAGCGTCACAGCGGCTTAGGTTCGTGTCAGTTGCTCAGCGGCGACACGGAACCGCCTGAGTCGCGACGTCAGACGCGCACGCCGAGGTCGGCGGGGATACCGGCCTTGCGGCGATCGGCCGGTGCCCCCCAATCCCCAGCCGGCCTCGGCGTGCCACCCGGTTCCCGAGGTCACCGGAGGCCGCCGAGCCGGTCGCAGAGGCTCCTCGCCCGTTCCCGGTCCGCGCGGGCCGACTCCGGATCGCTCCTTTCTTCGGACAGGTCCGCTCTTTCGCGGAGTGTGTCGATTTGGGCCTGCGTCAGTCCGATGCGTTCGTAGAGCTCCTCGGCCTCGGACAAGCGGCGGTACGCGTTCGCGTGATCGCCCTGGCGGCGCATCAACTTCCCGGATTCCTGGAGCGCGCGGGCCTGGCCCATGGCCGCGCCGTGGTGGCGGAAGAGGCCGAGTGCGGTTTCGCAGTGGGTGAGCGCCCGGTCGGGCGAGTCGAGCGCGGCCAGATTCTGGGCCGAACGCAGCAGCACGTACGCGTAATTGGTGTCGTCCACCGGAGTGCGCGAGCCGCCGGGTTCCGGCGCGAAGTAGCGGACGCAGGCGTCGAACTCTTCGGCGGCGTCGTCGAACCGGCCGTTCCGGTACCAGTACGAAGCCCGCATCGTCCGTGCCACATGGACTCCGAGCGGGTATTCGGCCTCCTCGAACAGGCGCGCCGCCTCGTCGAAGAGTTTCGGGCACGTCGTGCGGTCGGTGCCGCGGGCATAAGCGCTCGTCAGGTACACCCGCGCCCAGCCCTGTTCGCGCCGATCGCCCGCCGCCACCGCGGCGTCCCAGGCCAGCTGGGCCGTCCGGACGGCCGCTTCGGTCTGATCGCACAGGGAAGCCTGCACCCAGGACAGATAGTTCCGGTGCACCGCCTCGTCCCGTGCGCTGCCGAGCGCGATGGCCGCGCTCACGGCGAGTTCGAACACGTCGTACCAGGTGCTCGCGGTCCCGCCGATCTCCGAATACCAGTGCATGGACTCGGCCAGGTCGAGCACCGGCCGATGGTCACCGCGAGCGGCGACGTGCTTGACCGAGGCGAGCCAGTTCTTCAGTTCGACCTCGAGCCACCTGCCCGCTTCGGTGTGGTCGCCGAACCACGGCGTCGCCATCGGGAGCGGGCTGACTCCGTCAGTCGGGTGGAAGTAGCGGCCCGCCGCCGTCGCGGTGCGCACCAGCCAGCCGGTCAGCCGGTTTTCGGCCGCCTCGACGACATCGGGGGTCTCCTCGCGGGCGAGCCGTTCGGTCGCGAAGACCCGCAGGAGGTCGTGGAACTGGTACCGGCCGTTCTCCTGCGACGTCTGCAGCAGGCTCGCGTCTGCCAGCTCCTCCAGGAAGACGGCGGCGTCGTCCTCGTCGGGGGCTTCGACGAGCGTCATCGCGGCCCCTGCCGAGAAGTCCGCGGCCGGGACGAGCGACAGCCGCCGGAACACGGCGGCGGCGTTCGGGCTGAGCTGGCGGTAGGACAGTTCGAACACGCTGCGCACGTCGAGATCGCCGGCGGTCAGCGTGGTCAGCCGTCTGCCTCGGTCCCGGAGCTGCTCCACCAGGCGCGACAGCGGCCAGGCGGGGCGGCTCGCCAGCCGGTTGCCCGCGATCCGCAAGGCCAGCGGCAGCCGTCCGCACAGTCCGACCAGTTCGAGCGCCGCCTGCCGTTCGCGCGCGACCCGATCCGCCCCGATGATGGCCGACAGCAGGGCGACAGCGTCGTCCTCGTCGAAGACGTCGACCGGGAGCCTGCTCGCGCCTTCCAGCCCCACCAGCATCTGACGGCCGGTGACCAGGGTGAGGCAGCGCGGCCCGCCGACCAGCAGCGGGCGGACCTGGGCTTCGTCGGCCGCGTCGTCCAGGACGATCAGGGTGGCGCGATCCCGCAGGAGGGAACGGCACAGTCCCGCCCGGTCCTCCGGATCGGCGGGTATACGGACGGCGTCGACGCCCAGTGAGCGCAGGATCAGGTGCAGCACGTCCGCCGGATTCGCCGGCTCGGCGGACATGCCGCGCAGCTTCAGGAAAAGCCTTCCGTCGGGGAACTCCCCGGCGAGGTTGTGCGCCGCGCGGACCGCGAGGGTGGTTTTGCCGGTCCCGGGCGGCCCGCTCAGGATCGCGACCCGCCCCGATCGGCGGCGGGCGTCGCGCAGATCCACGGACAGGGCACGCAGCGTGTCGAGATCGCTTTCGCGGCCGGTGAGGTCGTCGACGTCCGCGGGCAGGACGCCGATCGGGTGCCAGCCGGGGAATCCGGCCGGTGCTGGCGCGGGGGAGCGGCCTTGCCGGGCGGCCTTCTGCAGGCCGGTCAGCTCCTCGTCGGTCAAGGACAGCGGCGCGGCGAGCGCTTCGATCGTCCGGCGTTGCGGGCTTTTGGCGATTCCGCGCTCCATGTCGCTGATCGCGCGGACGCTCACCCCCGACCCCTCGGCGAGTTCCTCCTGCGTGAGGCCGGCTCGGACGCGATAGCCCTTCAGCAACGCCTTGAAAGTGGAGATCCTTCCCGGGGCGGCGTTCGTCATGGCCGGATTATCCCGCCCCGTCCGGCGGGCTCGGCTTGACTTTGGTCTCACCGGCGTAGCGGGCGGTGATCGCCTCGGCCCGGTCACGCAGGGAAACGCGTAACCAAGGCGGGGCAACGGCTTCCGCGTCCGCGGCGAGCTGCCACAACGCCCATTCGGCGTGCCGGGCGTCTTGGAAGGTCACCTCCATCCGCAGCCTGCCGTCTTCGTCGGTTTCCTCCGCGAGGACGGCCAGCGCGGTGCTTACCAGCTGGTCGCGCCGGGCCGGATCCACCCGCACCTCGACCGCGACCTGGTCCCCGCCGGCCCGGAACCGCGTGCTGCGTTCCTGCCACGTCCGGCCGAGGTCGACCCGGTCCGGACGTTCGGCGGGTTCGGGAAGTTCTTCGGCTGCTCGCAGTCGGGACAGCCGGTAAGTACGGTCCTCGCCGGACCTCGTGGCCAGCAGATAACCCTGATCCCGGACGGTGACCAGGCCGATCGGGTCCACCGTGCGCCACCGCGGTGCCTGACCCGAGGCCGCGTAATGGATGCGCAGCTTGTGCCCGGCGAACACCGCGCGCCGGACCTCGGCGACGATGGCGTCGGGGACCTCCTCGGCCGCCACCCGGCGCGAGAGGAGATCGATCTCCGGATCGATGAGCAGTCGCCTGGCCGCACCCGCCGCGGTGTCCCGCTGCCCTTCCGGCAGCGCGTCGACCACCTTGAGCATGGCCGACGCGAGCGCGGAACCGAGGCCGAACGCCTGCGCGCCGCGCCGTGACCCGGCGATCAGCAGAGCGAGCGCCTCGTCGTGGTTCAGCCCGGTGAGTTCCGTCTGGAAACCGGGCAGCAACGCGAAACCGCCGTGCCTGCCGCGTTCGGCGTAGACCGGGACACCCGCCGCCGACAACGCTTCGATGTCGCGCAGCACGGTGCGGGTGGACACCTCCAGCTCGCGGGCGAGCGTGGTCGCGGACAGCCTGCCGCGGTGCCGCAACAGCAGCACCAGGGAGACCAGCCGGTCGGCGCGCACGCGGAAACTCTAGCGGAATACACGACACAGGATGTCGTGTATTCGCTGCGAAGCTCATCCCCATGACAAGCAGGACTGTGGCCACTGAGCCGAACGATCTGGGCAGGTTCTTCATCGAACGGGGCAACGCGGGCGATGTCGACGGGCTGGTGGCGTTGTACGAACCGGACGCCGTGCTGGCGTTCCCGCCGGGCAACATCGCGAAAGGGCACGCTGAGATCCGCAAGGTGTACGAGGAGTTCGTCGCGGCCGCGCCGGAACTCCTGCCGGGCAGGCAGCATCCGGCGCTGGCGGGCGGCGACCTGGCGCTCACGGCGACCACGCTGACCACCGGTGAGTCGACCATCGAGGTCGCTCGCCGCCAGCCCGACGGATCCTGGCTCTGGGCGCTGGACCAGCCGGTGTTCGTGCCGTGACGGGAACGGCCTGCCGGTGACGGGCTCCGTCGCCGGCAGGCCGTGCGCGGCGTCAGGCCGTGCAGTTCCTGGCGGAACCCGTGTTCACCTTGGCGCCGGTGAACTCCTCGATGATCGCGACGTTCTCCGGGGCGTAGTTCTTGGCGACGATCTTCGCCACGTCCGCACTGCCGAGTTTGGCGGCGTGAGGCGCGGATTGATCCAGCCAGTAGGCCGTCCGGAGGAATTCGGTGAGCACGAATTCGCGCAATTCGGGCTGGGCCTTGATCTTGGCCCAGTAATCGGGATGGTTCGTCTTGGCGACGCGCAGGTAGAGCTGGAGGTAGCGCAGGTTCGTGGCCGCGATGTCGCGGGAATTGCTCGCGCCCACTCCTTGGATGTATTCGGCGACGACGGTCGCCGCGGGCAACCCCATGAGCCCGGCGTTGAGTTCCGCGATGACCCCTTGGATCCGGTACGACCCCTGCTGCTGGTCGCGCAGGTAGATGTCGTCCATCGAACGCGTGAGGTCGTCCGTGATCAGCGGCAGTATTTCGCGGCGGGGGAATCCGCCGTGGATCGGGACCTTCATCGCCTTGCGGGAAGCGTCGATCCACGCGGAGACGTACACGTCCCACGAGGTTCTCGACGGATCCAGATCCCACATGTGGGTTTCTTCGTGGATCGCCACCATCAGGGACTCGGCGAGCGCGTTGAAGCTGTTCTTGTTCACGAACTGGCTGAAGTACTTGTCCTTGGCCTGGGCGATCGCGAGGCCTTCGCCGCTGGGCCAGCGCCGCTTGTAGACGGCTTGGATCGTCTGAAGCCATTTCGCGGACTGGAAACCGGCCTTTATGTCACTTACATCGGCTTTCGGTTGGACGGGTTCTTCATAACAGAAGGGAGCCGCAGCCTCTTGAGCGGCGGCGGCGACGGGAAATGGGGTGAGGGACAGGACGAGGCACGCGGTCAGCACGGTAATGCGATTTCGGCGCATGAAGACCTCGGTTCACGGTAGGGTTTTCCGTGGGTCGGAGCGAAGTGTCCCCTATCGATCACCGTCACTTCAATGATCCGGCTCGGACTGCGGCTGGACAGGCTAGGAATTATGGCGGCGAACGGGCTATTCCGCGGCGAGCCGGGATCGGCGCATGCTGTAACCGAAGTAGATGAGCAGGCCGAGCGCCATCCAGCCGGCGAAGACGATCCAGGTGGCGCCGTCGAGGCTGAGCATCATGTAGCCGCAGCACGCCACCCCGAGGATCGGCGTGACGGGGGAGAACGGCACCCGGAACGAGCGCGGCGCCTCCGGTTGCCGCCGTCGCAGCAGCAGGACGGCGACGTTCACGAGCCCGAAGGCGAAGAGCGTGCCGATACTGGTGGCGTCGGCCAGCTTCCCGAGCGGGATGAACGCGGCCAGCGCCGCGACGAAACCGGACACCACGAAGGTGTTGATCCGGGGCGTGCCCGTCTTGGGATCCACTTTGGACAGTGAGGCGGGCACCAGGCCGTCGCGGGACATCGAGTACAGGATGCGTGTCTGTCCGTAGAGGACGGTCAGCACGACACTGGAGATCGCCACGATCGCGCCGACGGCGAGCAGCGCCGCCCACAACGGGTTGCCCGCCACGACGCCGAGCACATGCGAGAGCGCGGCTTCCTGGCCGTCGAACTCCTGCCACGGCAGCGCGCCGACCGCGGCCACCGCGACCAGGCAGTACAGCACGGTGACGATGGCGAGCGAGAGCAGGATCGCCCTCGGCAGGTCACGCTGCGGGTTCTTCGCCTCCTCGCCCGCCGTGGACGCCGCGTCGAAACCGATGTAGGAGAAGAACAGTTTCGCGGCGCCGGCGCTCAGCCCGGCCAGGCCGAGCGGCAGGAACGGGGTGAAGTTCGCCGCCCGTACCGCCGAGAACGCGATCGCGCAGAACAGCACCAGCGTGCCGACCTTGATCACGACCATGACCGCGTTGGCCCGCGCGCTCTCCTTCGCGCCGGACAGCAACAGGAACATGGCGAGCAGCACGACGACGATGGCCGGGACGTTGACGATCCCGCCCGAGCCCGGCGGCTGGCTCAGCGCGTCGGGAATGGCGAAACCGAAGGTCAGCCGCAGCAGTTCGTTGAGATACTGCCCCCAGCCGACGGCGACCGACGCCACCGAGACGCCGTACTCGAGCACCAGGCACCAGCCGCAGACCCAGGCGACCAGTTCGCCGAGCGTGGCGTACGCGTAGGAGTAGGACGAGCCGGACACCGGGATCATTCCGGCCAGTTCGGCGTAGGAGAGCGCCGAGAACAGCGCGGTGACGCCGGCGAGCACGAACGACAGCACGACCGCGGGGCCCGCCACGGGGACCGCTTCGCCGAGCACGACGAAGATCCCGCTGCCCAGCGTCGCGCCGATGCTGAGCATGGTCAGCTGCCCGAGGCCGAGGGAACGCTTCAGCGTGCCGTGATCACTGTCGGTGATCAGATCGGCGACCGGTTTACGCCGCACCGCCGCGGCTCGCAAATTCATGACGACGACCGTATCCGCCGCCTCGGGAACCGGCGGGCCCGGCTATCGCCCGGCGAGCTGCCGGTCGTGTATTCGGCGCCAGACCAGCAAAGAAAGCACCGCGCCGCACAGACAGAGGAACATGTCCCACTGGGTGTCCCAGACATCCCCTTGCGTGCCCAGGAAGTCGTCCGCGCCCGAACCGGCGATGAGTGAGCTGGCCCACTCCACGAATTCGAAGCCGGCGGAGATCGACAGGCAGACACAGACGGTCAGGAACGAGACCCAGCCGCCGGTCCGGAGCGGGGTCCGGCGCAGCAGCACTTCGCGTACGGCGACCGCCGGGACGAAACCCTGGACGACGTGGGCGAACCGGTCGTAGTTGTTCCGCTGAGTGCCCAGCCAGTCCTGCACCCATTCCCCGGCCGGGGTCTCCGCGTAGGTGTACTGCCCGCCGTAACACAGCACGAGCGCGTGCAACACGAGCAGCCAGCAGAGCAAGCGGGTCAAGGGGAAACGTTTGCGCAGCACCACCACCAGCGGCAGCCCGATCAGCACCCAGACGACTTCCATCAGCCAGGTACCGGGGGATTTGGCCTGGACTCCGGTCGTCACGAGTGCGGCGACCACCACGCCGGCCAGCAGGGTCCCTTCCGTCCGGCCGACACCGCGCACCATGGGAGGGACCCTACTTCGACGGGCTCCGACTTGCTCAGTTCAGCTTGCGCATGTCGGCGGGCAGGCCGCCGCCGGCGTAGACGTCCTCGGCGAGCTTCGCCAGCGCGGTGAGCGCGACGTTCTGGCTGAACGGCCCGTAGGACACCCGGGAGACGCCGAGCTTCTGCGCGGTGGCCAGCGGGATCGAGCCCGGGACGCCGATCAGGTTCACCTTGCGCTCGCCCAGCGCCTCGACCAGCTTGGCGACCTGGGTCTCGTCGAGCTTGCCGGGCACGAAGACGTTCGACGCGCCCGCGTCCAGGTACGCGCGGCCGCGCGTGATGGCGTCGGCCAGCACCTCTTCGGGGTCACGGTCGCCCGCCCGGAGGAAGGCGTCGGTGCGGGCGTTGAGCACGAAGTCGATACCGGCCGACTGGGCGGCGGCGACCGCGGCCTCGACGGCCTTGACCGACTCGGCCAGCGGTTTCATCTGGTCTTCGAGGTTGCAGCCGACCGCGCCGACCTCGATCGCGCGGGCGACCGTGCCGCCCGGGTCTCCGTAGCCCGCTTCGAGGTCAGCGGTGACCGGAAGATCTCCCGCCGTCCGGACGATCAGGGCGACCTCGGCGATCATTTCGTCGCGCGGGATCACCTCGCCGTCGGGATAGCCGCGGGAGGCGGCGATACCGTGGCTCGGCGTGGCGAGCGCCTGGGTGCCGGGGGTCTCGGCGACGACCTTCGCGGTGATCGCGTCCCAGACGTTGACGACGAGCAGCAGTTCGGGGGCGGCGTGCAATTCCTGCAGCCGTGTGGCCTTCTCGGCGGTGGAAACCATGTCTCCAATCTAGAGGTTTCGCAGGATTCCTGTTACGCGTCGGGCCGAGGTCGCGACTGGTAGTCGTAGCACGTTCGAGGGAGGTCCCGTGGAACTGACGATCAACGCCGCCGGCGACGAACAAGCGCTGACCGAGTTCTACAGCTGGCTCCGCGACGACGTCGACGTGGCGCGGTCCGCGACGATCAACCTCGCGGGGGCGCGGGCCACGGGGGAGATGGGGGTCTTCGAGGTCATCTGCATGTCCATCGGGTCCCTGACCGGCTTGGCGAACTTGGGCATCGCTTGGGGTAACTTTCTTCGCTCCCGCAAGGAAACACCGCCGTTCACCATCACGATCGAAGGAGAGGTGACCGCGGAGCAGCGCGCCATGCTCCGAAACCTGGATCTGCCATTCAGTCGGCCAGGAGATGACGAGTGACGGTGTACCGGCCGCAGCTTCCCGATCCGCGAAAGTCGAGGGCCGTACTGGTCGGTGTCTCGGAGTACACGACACTCGAAGGTCTGCCTGGCGTCGAGAACAACATCGCGACGTTGCACGAGGCGATGACCGACCCGGAATTGTGGGGACTGCCTGCGGAGCATTGTGTCGCCCTGCTCAATCCAGCGTCCCCCGACGAGGTGCTTGATGCCGTCCACCAGGCCGCTTCGGAAGCCACTGACGCGTTGCTGTTCTACTACGCGGGACACGGCTTACTGGACAACAGGTTCGAGTTGTACCTGGCGCTGCCGGGAGCCGACAACGATCGGCTGTACCGGGCGGTGCGTTACGACGACATCCGCCGCGAAGTTGTCGGGACCGCGTTGTCCTGCTACGGCAAAGTCGTGCTGCTCGACTGCTGTTACAGCGGCCGAGCCCTTCAAGGGGGCATGGGCGGTTCGGTAGACGATCTGGCGGATCAGGCGAGGGTGGACGGCACGTACTTGATGACCGCGACGGCCGAAACACGCAAGGCATTGGCACCGCCAGGCGAGCGCTACACCGCGTTCACCGGTGCGCTCGTCGACAAGCTGACTCGCGGACTGCCCGACGGCCCAGCCCTTCTCGACATGGAGACGCTGTTCCATCACATGAAGGCGGATCTGCAAGCCCGGCACTTCCCCGTGCCGCAGCAACGCAGCCGCAACGACGGCAGGGCGATCGCGCTCGTGCGTAATCGGTGGGGCATCGGACAGCGCGCGCCGGTGGAACGGCCGCGGGTCGAGCAGCGGGTGCTTCCGCAGATGCCGAAGGGTTTCGAAGCCTCGTTGAGGCACCGCCCTGTTGACATGTACGCCGTGGTACAGGAATTACGGGCGCGCCGGCAGGATGAACTCGCCCAGCAGATCCTTGCCGCTTGCGCCGCGACGCGGCCGGATCAAGAGGTCGCGGCGATCGTCGGGTTGCTTCGTCGTTCGGGAGCGACCACTGATGTGGTGAACGTGCTCGCGACGGCCGGGCGGCGCGAGCCCGATGACGTTCTGCGGATCGTGAACGCCTTGCACGACACAGATCTACCGAGCGAGGCGAGCCTTCTGATCCGTGCGGCCGGACACGGTGCGGTCGGTGACGCGGCCGCTTTGGCGCATCTGCTGCAGGAACACGGTCGCGGGGGCGACCTCGTGGAGCTGCTTGACGCGGCACTCGACTCCGCACAGGCCTCATCGTCTTTGATCGATCTGGTCAACGCACTTTGGGTCGCCGGACTTCGCGACGAGGTCGACAGCTTGATCGAACGCACCGTGACCAAGCTGCCCGCGTCGGCGGTACTCGCGCTGGCCGACGAGCTGCGGTCCGTGGGCAGAGAAGAGACGGCCTTCGGTTTGTACGCGGCTTCCGCAGACACGGTGGCGTCGCGGCCGCCCGAGGTCGTGGCCCAACTCTGCCACGCGATGATCGAGGCGGGGCGGACGGCTGATGGTGACCGGCTGGCGCAAGCGGTTATCGACAGGACAACTGCGAGCCGGGAGGTTCTCGAGGTCGCACTCGCTTTCTGGAGTGTCGGTCAGGAAGGCCCCGCTGAACGGGTCTTGACTCGAGCGGCTGAAGTCTTGTCGAACGCCGACGTGATCACTCTCGTGGCCGAGTTGAGGGCGCGCGAACTCGACGACGCGGCACACCGATTCTGCTTGCGAGGGATGGTGAGCAGGTCCGCTCGATCCATTCAGGAGATCATCGCGGCGCTTCGTGACGAGGGCTGGCCGGTCCTCGCGAAGGAATTGCTGGAAGGGACGGCGGCTCAGGCGCCGCCGGGAACGGTCGTCGACCTTCTCCGGCTGTGTTCAGTGGGTGACCGGCAGCGAGTCCTGCGTGTGTCGAGCGAACGTGAGCAGCATGATGTGGCTCAGTTGATGAAGATGCTGGCGGCTGCGCATCCGGCCATCGCGCGGGAGTTCGCAGACCGGGTCATGACGAAGTTCACGACGGGGAACGAGATGGTCCCGGTCATCTTCCGAGGTCTTGATGCACAGGCCAAGGAGCAGATGCTTGCGAGTATCGTCGAAACGGGCGACGGCCCGGGACTCGTGACCTTGCTGAACGGGTTGTCCGCGGCGGACGCGAAGCATCTGATGTTCTTGACCGTCCGATCCGGCCCCGTCAAATTCTTGTCAGTCGAGTGCGAAATGGCGGAAAGCCCCTCCAGATCGCGAGAATTGACGCTCCGTCTTCTTTCGGGGCAGCCGGTGACCAGACTGGCGGCACTCATCAAGGGGCTCTTGCCCACCTCTAACGGAAAGTACTATGTCGACGCCCTTCTGACGGAGGTCGCGGAACCTGGTCGTGGATTTCCGGCCATCGCGCAAGAGGTGACCTTCCTCTTCGACGAGGAAGAAGAGATGGTGGGAAGGCTTTTGCTGCACAAGGCATTGGCCGGGCGATCCGCGAACGATCTCGCGAGCTTCGTCCACGCGCTCCGCATCGAGGGGCGTCCCGTGGTGCTTGCGGCTGTAGCGGCATGGGTGAAGGAGACCTACGACAGGGTCGGCGCGACTGATGGCATCCTGCGGCAGATCGGGCTCGCCGAGTATGCCAGCCGTCGTTCCCTCTTCGGAAAACGCGGCAGGGACTGACGGCTTCACGCGCCGCTTCCCAGCCACCGCAACGTTTCCAGCGCCACAGCCACATCCACCGCGTTCTCCGCCAACGGCCGGGGCAGCAGTTCGTCGGCCCGCGCCAGCCGCCGGACGACGGTGTTCCGATGGGTGTAGAGCCGTTCCGCGGTCCGCGTCGTATTGCCGAGCTCGTGTACGTAGGCCCGCACGGTCTCCCGGGTCTCGGCGTCGGCGTGCCGGAGTTCGCCGAGGGTGTCGGCGATGAACTCGCCCGCTTGCGCCGGATCGCCGGTGAGCAGGGCGAGCAGCTGGATGTCCTGGTACCGCGCGATCTGCTGCGGTGAGGTGAGCCGGGCGAGCATCCGCTGGGTGGCGGCGGCGTCCAGATGGCTGCGGCGGAAACCGTCGATCCCGCCGCCGGGCCGCCCCAGCGCGACCCGGACGTCGGGGTGCGGCGCGAGGTCTTCGGCGAGCCGGTCCGTGCGCGGCGGCGTCCGGGCGGGCAGCCAGACCCACAGCGCGGCGGCGCTGGCGACGACCGTCAGCCGGTGTGAAGCGCCGCTGGCCCGCATGAGCGTTTCCGCGGCGGTTTCGAGCTGCTGGGACGACGGCGTCGCCGAGCCGCTCCAGACGATCGCGGCCGTATGCGGGCCGGCGAGCGGGTAGCCGAGCTGGGCTTCGGCGCGCGAGCGGCTGATGGGCGCGCCTTCCAGCAGGAGCGTGACCGTCGCCCGCCGTTCGGCGTGGGCGCCGCGGGTCAGCTCCGTGCGCTCGGCGGCCATCCGTTCCGACACCGCGGCGACGGTGTCCTCGATGAACGTGGTGATCGACAGCGACGAGACGTCGAGCAGTTCGCGGAGCAGGACCGGGTCGGACGTGAGGTCGAAACAGATCTCGATCCACCGCCGCCAGGCCACTCCTTGCGCCCGCCGGTAGGCGTCGAGGCCGCCGGAGTCGAAGCCGCGGCGCACCATGTCGCGGGCGCCGTCGAGCACCTCCTGGTTCAGATTGGCGGCGACCCGTTCACCGGGCCGCTGCACGTTGGCGGCCGCCCAGTGCAGCAGATTCGCCAGGTTCGCGCGTTTGGTGCCTTCGGTGAGCACGGGGTCCTCGGCGACCGCGCGCATGCTGTCCCCGCCGAGCGACGCTTCGTGCAGCTCCTCGATCCATTCGGCGCGAGGATGCAGCACGATCTCCGCCCCTCGCCGGAAGAGGTCACGCGCCTCGGGCGACAGCGTCGGCCACGGCGATGCGGCACTTTGCACCATGAGTGCATCATGATGGTGCAGATAGTGCTAGCGCAACTCCCCGGTGGACCCGCATCGTGGAGGGAACCGAGACGAGGCTGGAGTACCGCATGACGACGAGCACACCCGTCGAGCACCTCGACGTGGTCATCATCGGTGCCGGGATTTCCGGGATCGGGGCCGCGCGCTACCTGAAGACCGAGAACCCGGGCAAGACGTTCGCCATCCTGGAGGCCCGCGGCACGTCCGGCGGCACCTGGGACCTGTTCCGCTACCCGGGCATCCGCTCCGACTCCGACCTCCACACCTTCGGCTACGAGTTCAAGCCGTGGCGGGACAAGCAGTCCATCGCCGACGCGCCCCGGATCCTGTCCTATCTGCGCGAAACGGTCGCCGAGAACGGCCTGGAACCCAGCATCCGCTACCACCACAAGCTGCTCTCGGCCGCCTGGTCGAGTGACGAGGCGCGCTGGCTGCTCGAGATCGAGCGGACCGACACCGGTGAGCGCACCAGCCTCAGCGCGGGCTGGCTGTTCAACGCGGGCGGCTATTACCGCTACGACGAGGGCTTCACGCCGCGCTTCGAGGGCCGGGACCGCTTCGCCGGCACGATCGTGCACCCGCAGCATTGGCCGGAGGACCTCGACTACGCGGGCAAGCGCGTCGTCGTGATCGGCAGCGGGGCCACCGCGGTCACCCTGGTCCCGGCGATGGCGGGGACCGCGGCGCACGTGACGATGCTGCAGCGCACCCCGACCTACGTCATGCCGGTGCCGCGCGAGGACAAGATCGCGAACGGCCTGCGCAAGATCCTCGGCGACGAGCGGGCCTACGCGCTCACCCGCCGCAAGAACATCCGGAAAGGGCTCGCGGTCTGGCAGTTCTGCCAGAAGTTCCCGAAGACCGCCCGCGGGCTCATCCGCTACGTCAACAAGAAGCAGCTTCCCGAGGGCTATCCGGTCGACGAGCATTTCAACCCGCCGTACGACCCGTGGGACCAGCGGCTGTGCGCCGTGCCCGGCGGCGACCTGTTCGCCGCCATCCGGCAGGGGCAGGCCGACGTCGTCACCGACAAGATCGCGACCTTCACCGAGAAGGGGATCCTGCTCGAATCCGGGCGGGAACTGGAAGCGGACATCATCGTCACCGCCACCGGACTGAACCTCCAGGTGTTCGGCGGGGCGGCGTTCACCGTCGACGGCAAACCGGTGATCATGTCCGAAACCGTCGCCTACAAGGGAATGATGCTTTCGGACGTGCCGAACGCCGCGTTCGCGATCGGCTACACGAACTCGTCGTGGACGCTCAAGATCGGCTTGCTGTGCGAGCATTTCTGCCGCCTGCTGACGCATATGGACACCCGCGGCTACGACGTCTGCCGTCCCGTCCTCGCCGATCCGGACATGCCGACGCGGCCGTTCCTGGACTTCGCCGCCGGGTACGTCCAGAGGGCTCTCGACCAGCTCCCGCGTCAGGGTGACCGCATGCCGTGGCTGACGTCGATGAGCTACCACTCGGACATCAAGTTGCTGCGCGCGGACGACATCACCGATCCGGAGCTGCACTTCTCGCGTGCCAAGGTTCGGGAAGCGGTGAGCTCGTGACCGACAATTTCGCCGAACTCCCCGGCGGCCCGCGGCTCTGTTATCGCGAGGACGGCCCGGCCGACGGTGTACCGCTGGTGCTGATCGCCGGCCTCGGCCTGGATCTCACGTCGTGGCCGCGGCCGATGATCGAGGGGTTCACCGGCCGCGGCTTCCGCGTGATCCGGTTCGACAACCGGGACGCGGGCCGTTCGGATCGCATCAAGGCGCCGAATCCGGGCAAGCTTCGGCAACTGCTGGCCAAACCGCTGCCCGGCGCGTACGACCTGGGGGACATGGCGGCGGACACCGTCGGCCTGCTGGATCACCTGGGCGTCCGGAAGACGCATCTGGTCGGCATGTCGATGGGCGGCATGATCGCCCAGACCGTCGCCGCCAGGAACCCCGATCGCGTCCTGTCGCTCACGTCGATCTTCTCCACCACCGGACATCGCCGCGTCGGGCAGCCGGCGAAGTCGACGTTGGTGCGCATGGCGAGGCGGCCCGCCCGGACGGTCGAAGAATCCGTGGCCGGGCACCTGTCGCTGATGGGCCACCTCGGTTCGGCCACGTTCCCGCTGGACAAGGACGTCGAAACGGCCTGGGCCGAAGGCCTGTGGGAACGCGCCGGGGGACGGCGTGCCCGCAGCGGTATCGCCCGCCAGATCGGCGCGATCCAGGCCAGTGGCGACCGCACCGCCGAACTCCGCCGCATCACCTGCCCGACGGTCGTGGTCCACGGCGACACCGACCGCATGGTCCACCACACCGGCGGTCGCGCGACCGCGAAGGCCATCAGCGGCGCCCGCTACGTCGAAATCCCCGGCATGGGGCATCACATCGCCCCGGACCTCGTCGACAGGCTCGTGGAGCTCACCGCCGAAGTGGCCCTCGACCCGGCAGGAGAAACCCGATGAGCAGCGTTCGCGGCAAGGTCGCCGTCGTCACCGGCGCCGGTTCCGGCATCGGCCGTCAGCTGGCCCTCGAACTCGCGCGGCGCGGAGCGCGGGTCGCGGTGTCCGATGTGGACGAAAGCGGGCTGGCCGAGACCGTCGCAGAGGTCAAGGCCCTGGGCGCGGAAGTGCAGGGCGCCGCGCTCGACGTCAGCGACCGGGCGGCCGTCCAGGAGTACGCGGTCACCGTCGCCGGGCAGTTCGGTGTGGTGCACCAGATCTACAACAACGCGGGGATCGCCGGCGGCGGGCAGACCGTGCTCGACGCCGAATGGGAACTGTACGACCGCACGCTCGCGGTCAACCTCTTCGGCGTCATCAACGGCACCAAGGCCTTCCTGCCGCATCTGATCGACTCCGGCGACGGCCAGGTCGTGAACGTCTCCAGCCTCAACGGTTTCCTGGCCCAGCCGACGCTCAGTGCCTACTGCGCCAGCAAGTTCGGCGTCCGCGGGTTCACCGAGGCGCTGCGCACGGAGATGATCGCGGGCGGACATCCGGTGCGGGTCACGGTCGTCCACCCGGGCGGCGTCAAGACCGGCATCGCCTCGGCGGCGTTGAAGGAAGCCGAGGCCCGCGGCATCGAGCCCACCGCCGAACAGCGGGAACGCGTCCGCGTGTACAACGAAAAGCTGCTGAAGATGCCGGCGGATCAGGCCGCGCGCATCATCCTCGACGGGGTCGAGGCCGGGAAACCGCGGGTGCTCGTCGGAAACGACGCGAAACTGGTCGACCGGCTCGTCCGGCTGCTCCCGCGCTGGTACCCGAAGCTGATCGTCGACTTCGAACGGCGGCGTCTCGCTCGCTAGGCATCGACGCTCCGGTGCCCGAACAGGCCGAGCAGCCAGGTGTAGCGGACGGCTTCACGTGCTTGGCCGTAGGCGTCTTCGGTGCCGATCCAGATGGCCTGCGTGATCAGCTCGATGGTGGCGGCGACGACCGTGCGCGCGGTGAACGGCGGCGGTGGCGGCAGCGCGGGATCGGTGGCACGCAGCCATTCCGCCGTCCGATCGAAGACGGCTTCCCCGGCGCGCAAGGTTTTCTCCCGTGCTTCGAGCCCCGCGTCGCCGAGCGCGTAGATCTCCAGCAGCGCGGCGCGGACGGCCGTGGGGCGCCGGTGCACGTAGTCGACGAGGAAATCGCAGCAGACGGCGACGGCGTCCATCGGAGTGGCGGCCTCGGCGCCCGCGGCGACGCCCTGGGTGATGAACTCGGTGGTGATCGCGCGGTAGGCGGCGAGGAACGCGTCCTGTTTGCCGGTGAACTGCTCGTAGAACGAGGTCCGTGACACGCCCGCCGTCGCGGTGATGTGCCCGACGGTGGTGGCGACGTAGCCGCGTTTGCCGGTGTTCTCCAGTACCGCGTCGATCAGCCGGGCCCGCTGGGTTCCGGCGACCTCGTCGCGGCTGAGGTTGTGCGGCCCCTTCGGCAGCTTGCGGTGCTCGGTCACGTGCCGCACCGTACCGGTCTCCGAAATCCGTGAAGGCCTCCTTCCCTACTGTCAGGGTAGGGAAGGAGGCCTTCACGGACCGAGCGGTCAGCTGACCGGCACCTCCGGGGCAAGGGAGTTCCCGGGCGCGATCTTCCCGCAGCTGGATGGCGCGGTCTTGCCCGCGAACCGGTCGTTGAGCCAGCCGATGGCCTGCGGCGCCCAGGCGACGGCCGCCCCGACGTGGCTCAACAGGTCGTACTGGTCGTATTTGATCGACTTGTTGCCGGTGTCGCAGTACTGCCGGGCGAGCGAGCGCACGTCACCGGCGACCATCACGCCGTCACCGGTCCCGATCCCCGGCGGATTGCCGAAAGTACCTTCCAGGGCACCGTTGTTGCCCTGCGCGATGTAGCCGGGCACGGTGGGCGTCGGTGCGGAGCCGAGGTTGATCTTGTTCACGGCCTCGACGTACGGCAGCACCTTGTTCGGGTTGACGTACTCGGGTTTGACGAATTTCTCCCACGTCAGCCCGGGATACCGGCCGAGCGCGTCGACGATCGACGCCTTCTCCATGTCCTTGAGCACCTGGAGTCCGTAAGAATTCGCGTACGGCTTGAGATCGATGCCGAAGGAGCGCGAGACCCCAATGAGCGCCATCGGAATGACACCGGTCCACGCGACACTGCCGTTGACGTATTTGAGATTGTGCGACGGCTTGACGAGCACGCCGCCTTCGGTGAAACCGACGAGATTCTTGTCGACCTCAGGCGCGTAATCCCGCGCGAGCCCGGCCGCCCAGCCCGTCGCGATGGCACCGCCCGAATAGCCGATGAGCCCGAACCGGGTCTTGTCGTTCATTCCCGCCCCCGGCGACCTCGTCGCGGCGCGGATGGAATCCAGGGTGTTCGTCCCGTATTCCGGCCCGGCGGCGAAATTCGCCTGCTGGCCTTCGGTGTCGGGGATGACGACGTTGTAGCCCAGCAACAGCGCGGGCGCGATGAACAGCGATTCCGCGTTGGCGATCAGGCCGCCGAGCGAGACGTCACCGGCGATCGCCCTCGACGGGCCGTGCTCGGGATTGAGCGAATCGTAGAACGATTGGTACGAAACGGCTTTGGTGCTGTCGCCGGTGAGGCTGCGCAGCACCGAAGTGACGTTGGCGGACGGCTTTCCCTGCGCGTCGGTGGTCCGGTAGAGCAGCTGGGTCACCTTGAGCGGCGTGGAAATGCTGATCACGTGGTAATTGAGCGTCCGGGTCTTCAGAACGGTTCCGGGGCTGTATGAAGACAACGGTTCGCTGCCGTCGTAGCTGTAGAACGAGTCGGTCGTAGGGGCGGCGGAGGCGGCGGGCGCGGCGGCGAAACCGACGATGAGGGCGATCGCGACGGCCAGCAGTCGAGCGGGCTTTCGGGTCATGACTCCCCTTTGAATCATGAAGTGGATCACGTTTTGGATGTTCGGAACCTACCAGCCGGTAACCGATGATGTACAGGGTCGTACATCATTTATCGTCGCGCCATCGACCTTTCTTCGGCTCCCGTTTGGACGGAGCACGGCTCGGACAGGGTGCGGGTTGTGATCCAGCACAAAAGCGGCAGTGCGATCAGCGGGATCAAGGCCGTCCGCAGGGAAGTGTGGTCGGCGACCGTTCCGATGACGGGACTCGCGAGACCGCCGATGCTGACCGTCAGGCCGAGAGTGACGCCGCTGGCGGTGCCGACCCGCGTGGGGAGGTAGTCCTGGGAGAGGGTGATCTGCAGTGAGAACGGGATGTACAGGCTCACCGCGGCCAGCAGGACGAACGGGAAGAAGGCCGGGCCCGGCACGAACACGACCCCCGCGACCGCGCCGATGGTGGCCAGGTACGACCAGCGGATCACGGTGACACGGCCCAGGCGTCCGGCCAGCCTGCTTCCCATTAGCGTGCCCACCGCTCCACCGATGACAGCAGCGAGGCGGCGAGCACGATGCCCGACACTGCCGCGTATCCGTAGGCGCGTTCGGCGGCGAAGAACGGAACCAGCGCGGCGACCGAGCCCTGGTACACGTCCACGCAAGCGCGCCCGGCCGACAACCGGCTCTTCAAAGCCGACCTCGGTATGACGTTCCCGCAGTGGCGCATGCCTGCGGTTGGTCGTCCACGAGCGCGTTCATCGATGTCTTCCGCCGCGCCTTCGGGCACACGCCGGGCACGCACTACCGCGACCCGCCACGTTCCGGCGCCCGTGGCCGCATGTAGTACATGAAGGACCCCTTCCTGTATAGGCGTAGGGAAGGGGGCCTTCACGCGCAGCCGCTGTTACTGCTGGTGCGCATGGGGCGTACATGGCGATCATCGAGTCCGTGAAGGCCTCCTTGAGGGACTCTGGGTCCCTCAAGGAGGCCTTCACGGCGCGGCCATTGGCACTAACCCGAATCGCCATTCGCGACCGTGCCACCTGAACGCGAAAGCGGGGCCGGTCCACAATGGACCGGCCCCGCCTCTGCTTCGTTCGCTGCTTACGCCTCGCTACGGCGACGGCGCACGAGCAGCACCATCAGCACACCCGCGCCGAGGAGCGCGCCGCCGATCACCAGCGGCATGGTCGCGGAGGCACCGGTGTTGGCCAGCTCGTTGCCGCCACCCGATTCGGCGCCACCGGGGGTGGTGGGGGCCGGGGTGTCGGTGGCGGGCGCGCCACCCTGCTGCCAGCTCGCGGTCGCGTTCGCGACGACCGAGGTCTTCTCGGACTCCGCCACGATCAGGGACTGCGCGGGCACCTTGGCGTAGTTCTCGCCCACGAACAGGCGGCCGGTGTCGAGGTGACCGCTCACCTTCAGCGAGAACGAGCCGTTGCCGTCCTTGGCGTCCTTGGGAACGTCGACGTAGACCTTGGTGCCGTCCTTGATGGCCGCGGCCTTGATCTCCTTGCCGTCGGCGTCGGTGACCTTGACACCTTCGGGCAGCTTGCTGGTCAGCTCGGTGATGTCACCGTTGGTGGCGACGCTGAACGGACCGATCTTGGTGCCGGTCGCACCAGAGGCCTTGGCCGGGCCGATGTCGAGGGTCGGCTTCGGCTGCGCCCCGATGCCGACGTTCTGCTTGCCGGTGAGGTAGTCGTAGACGGCCAGCACGTCGGCGGACTCTTCGGCGCTCTCGTAGGGCAGCGGTTTCTTGCGGTCGAGGTCCTTGCCGTCACTGAAGTGCCAGACGGCGGCCTGCGTCGCGGTCACGGCCTCCTCGACGGACAGGCCGTCGGTCAGCTTGACGTCCTTGCCGAGGGCGCTCTCGATGCCCTTCACGGCGACCGCCGGGTAGCCGTGGTGCAGGACCCAGTTGATCTTCGAGTTGTTCTTGTTGAACGGCGAAGCGGCGTCCGGGTACTTGTTCCACGGGCGCTCGATCATGTCCTGATCGGTGCGCATGCCGACCTCGACCTGCACGCAGTACATCTTGAGCTTGCTGCCATCGGAAAGCTTCAGCCCGAACAGCTTCGTGACGTAGTGCTGCCCGCCCTCGAAGTTGACGCTGAAACCCTCGGTGCCGGAGCCTTCGACGACCCGGCCCCGCGCCGCGCCGTCGTCGGCGAGGGCGGCCGGAGCGGCCATCGTCAGCGCGACGGCCGCGGTGGCTACCGCGATCCCGCCACGAACCAGAACAGACCTGCCGTGCATGTGTCTCCCATCCGAATACGGACCACGAATGCCAGTGCCGCGTGCGACCACAGGCCCCGACCGCAACGGCTCGCCCGGATGGGGGATGACTAATCCCATCGAGCGAGAGCGGAGCATACAGAAGTCACACATGTGGCTACTCGGGGGTATGGCCCATGTCCGAATTGCCCCGATAGAAGAGTGAACGACGGGAAAACGATCTTGGGCGAGTAGATGACCTCGCTGCCAGGCGGGACCCGGGGCGGTCACGCTCCGTGGGATGGGCCGGCCGCGCGATCGCCCGGCCGGAGAATCGCACCGACACCGAAACCGTCCGGGATGTTCGGGATCGATTCCGGTGGCATTCTTTCTCGCGATTGTTTGCGGCCGTGGAAGTGGTGGAATGGCGGCGGGAGTGTCGGAGATCACTGTATGTGGTGATGTCGTCCATGCCTCCTGTATCCGGCGCCAGGTGGCCGATGCCTTGGTTCTTTCGGGTAGATGTACCGGGCTCGCCGGGAGAGATCCCGCACGGCGAGGTAGACAGGGAGGTTCGGGTATTCGCCGGAGTTCTCGGGTGGGGCGTGCGGGGTGGCACGACGTGAAACCGTGTCCGGGAATTGCGCGGACAAAAGAAAACGGTCGTGCGGGGAGACACGAGCATGCGATCTTTGACGCGTGAGCCACGATTCTGTTCGTCGTGGGATTCTGTTCTCGAACGTGAAGAACCGCGGCCGGATCGCTGCCCGCCGGGGTGTGGTCATGGGAGATGACCTCGGTTCGCGGTCACCCTCCGGCACGCCGATCCCCCGTCAGTTGCCTCCGGTCCCCGCGCATTTCACCAGCCGGACCGTCGAGCTCGAAGCGCTCGACTCGGCCGCCGCTCGCCAGGAGGACGAATCGGCCGATCGGTCGCCGGCGGTGACCGTGGTGGTCGGGCCCGGTGGTGTCGGCAAGACCGCGCTCGCGGTCACCTGGGCGGTCCGGAACGCCGGACGTTTCCCGTCGGGGCAGCTGTACGCGGATTTGCGCGGGTTCTCACCGGAGACGGCCGTGCCGCCCGAGGACGCGCTCGGAGCTTTCTTGCGCGCGCTCGGCGTCCCTCCGGAGCGGGTGCCGGTCGAACTGGCCGAACAGGCGGCGCTGTTCCGGACCACCACCGCGGGGATGCGGCTGCTGCTGGTGGTGGACAACGCGATCTCGGCCGCCCAGGTGCGGCCGTTGATCCCGGCTTCGTCGGGATGTGTCGTGGTGGTCACCAGCAGGCTGCGGCTGGACGGCCTGCATGCGGAGGGCGCGCGGTTCGTCGACATGGCGCCCCTGCCGGAGGAACACGCCGTCGAGCTGCTGACGCGTTCGGTGGGCAGGTCGAGGGTGGCCGGTGAACTCCCGGACGTGACCACACTGGCGGCACTGTGCGGACGGCTGCCGATCGCGCTCCGGGTCGCGGGTGCGAGGTTGGCGTCCCGGCCGAAGTGGCCGGTGGCCAGGATGGTGGCGGAGCTCCGTGACGAACGGGTGCGGCTGACGAAGCTGTCACCGGTGGGTGAGGCGTCGTTGACGGCTACCTTCGACTCGTCTTATTCGGCGTTGTCGCCGCACGCGGCCCGGCTCTACCGGCTGGTCGGCGAGCACCCGGGGCCGACGATCGAAGTGGGGGCGGCGGCCGCCGCGGCGCGGGTTTCCGAACACGAGGCCGCGGACGGGCTCCAAGAGCTGGCGGACGCCAGCCTCCTCGAGGAGATCGCCGAGGGTGGCTACCGGTTCCACGATCTGGTGCGGCTGCACGCACGGGCGCTGCCCGACGACGAACGGCTCGAAGTCGTCGCCCGGATCGCGGACTGGTACCTGCACCGGATGACGCGGGCGAACATGGTGGTGATCCCGATGCGCTGGAGCGTCAGTACCGTGCGCGCCCGGTACGAGGACGCGCCGGCGTTGTTCGCCACGGGTGCCGAAGCCCTGCATTGGCTGGACGAACGGCTGCCCGACATCATCGAGGTGCTCGAAGAGACGTCCGCGCTGCGGCAGGACGAGCTCGCCTGGCAACTGTGCGAAGCCCTCTGGGAACTCTTCCTCTATCGCAAGCACTATCGGCTTTGGATCCGGACGCACGAGGCCGGCATCACCGCGGCACGCCGGTGCGGCCACGCGATCGCCGAAGCCCGGTTGCGGTGCCAGCTGGGCCGCGCCTATCTGGATCTGGGCCGGTTCGAAGCCGCGGAAAGCGAATGCCTCGAGGCGGCGGAGCTGGCGAGGGGAGCCGGGAGCCGCCACAACGAGTCCGTGGCCTTGGACCAGCTGGGCATGGCGGCGCAAGGCCGTGGCGACTTCGAGCGGGCGGTCGGGTTCTTCGGCGAAAGCCTCGTGATCGAGCGGGAACTCGGGATCGACCGCGGCGTCGCTCAACGGCACCGCCGGATCGGCGAGGCGTTGCTGCAGGCGGGCCGGACCGCCGACGCCGCCCGGCACCTGCGCCTCGGGCAAGAGCTGTTCAAGGAGATCGGCGATGTGAAGGGCGAGGCCGAGGTCACCCTGTCGCTGGCGCGGATCGACGCGCGGGCGGGCGAGATCACCGCGGCGAAACGCGAGCTCGAACGCGCCGCCGCGGTGCTCGACGAGTCAGGTTCGGCCGTCTATCAGTCCGATGTGCTGGTGGCGTTCGCCGAGGTCGCTGAGCTCGAGGGCGATCTCGGCGCCGCTCGTGGCCGGCTGACCAAGGCGCTGGACCTGTGCGGTCCGATCGGCGGGCTGCGAGTGGAGCGGGTCCGTGCCCGGCTGGACGCCTTGGACGCACGGCGAGATCAGCCGCAGCAGCCGGAGCCGGCGTCCGGCGAGTGACCACACGTAGGCCCCCGCGCCCGCCAGTTCGGCGGACTCGCACGGGATGGCGACCACGTCTCCCGTGCGGTCGCCGATGAGACAGCGCCCGGGAGAACACGCGACGGCGACGATCGTGAGACCGGGCAGCCGGTCGAAATCGCTCGTGATCACGCCGCGGGCGTCCGCGACCAGGTGGGGTCCTGAGTGGACGAGCACGTCGGCGAGGGAGGCGCGGGTTCCGTCGTTCGCGTCGCACAGGAGGAACGAGCTTCCCCCGGCGTCGACGCGACAGCTCCCGGCAGTGACGCGCAACCGCGCTACAGAGGCAGGCATGGCAGCACCTCCGCCATCGGGACGGGCGACACCGGGACCGCCCTGGCCGGTTCGGGCAGGCCGAGGAGCCGGTACATCTCGGTGCGCAGGATCGCGCCGGCACGACCCGGCCGGGACGAGAGCAACTCGCGGACCTGCCCGGCCACGCCGGTGGACTCCGCCTCGCACAGCAGGGGGAGAAGGGAACTGCCGGGCGTCCAGCGGGGCGCGTGTTCGGCGATGACGGCGCTGGGCGTGCCCGGCAGCAACGGTTCGGTGCCGTCCACGGCCAGGAGCACCGGTTTGCCGATGCCGGCCGCGTAGCCGGTCACGGAGCCGTAGTCGCCGATGACGTGGTCCGCAGCGATCAAGGCGGCCCGCCAGCTGCCTTCGGGCCGCAGAAGCTCGAGCCCGGATCGCAGGCTGTCGGCCAGCCAGGTGCGGATCTGCCAAAGGCTGTGGTGCGACCAGATCTGGGGGTGAAGGACCCCGAGCACCCGGTACTGTTCGGGGGGAAGTTCGCTGAGCACCCGTTCGAACAGGTCGTGGTGCCGTCCGAAGGCCGACCGGTCGGACCAGGTCGAGGTGACGACCACGAGGCGCCGGTCGTCGGTCACGCCGAGACCTCGCCGGTAGTGATCGCGAAAGGGAAGGCTGGCGACGAGCCGATCCAGTGCGATGTCACCCGCGACGACGGCGGCGGGGACCGCGGGAGGGCAGGTCTCGGCGAGGACGTCCCTCTCGCGATCGTGGACGAGCACGATGGAGTCGGCGCGCACCCGTCCTTCCCGCATCAGCTGGCCCGCGTCGAGCCCGACCTGGGGAGTCCAGCCGGGCCCGGCGTCCGGGGGCCGCCACGGCCGGTACTGGCCGAATCCGCCGCCGTGCGGGACCAGCAATACCGGCCCCGCGACTTCGTCGATGCCGCGCTGGCTTGCGGCGAGAACGAGGTCGTATTCACCGCGCTTGGCCTGCGCCCAAGGCAGGACTATTCCGCCTTGGGCCTCCACGAAATCGTGCGTGGCACGCCAGGATTCCCACTCCGGGACGGTGAAGGTCGCCTGGACGCGGTGGTCGGCCTCGAAGAGCGGGAGCAGATCGAGGAGCCGGTTTCCGGCGACGATGTGCGGGATCATCACCAGCACGGATTTGACGCCCTTGCGTGTCGCCCAGTGCTGATCGGAACCAGCCACCGGACTGCGGACCCACGATAACTCGGTCATGAAATTCCCCTCGATCGAACTCCGGTATCCGCAGTCAGCATGGGAGCGATCGTGGAGAAAACGGCTTCGGCCGGTGGTCAGTTCATTGACAGATGATCAACGGTGATCGCCGAAGTTTGACAATTAAGCCGATGACCTGGCCTTATGCGCGGTCTGGTGGAAAAATGATCCGGCGGGACAGGGGTGGCGAACCCGGGTTCGCCATGGGGAAGGGGCGCACTCGTGGAAATCGCTTTCGGAATTCTCGGGCAGACGGCCATGCTAATGCACGGGAATGTGGATGTGAACTGGGCGGGTCCCCGGCCGAGGCAGGTGCTGACCGCGTTGCTGACCGCGCCGAACCGCCGATTGTCACTGGACGTCGTCGTGGACTGGGTGTGGGAAGAGCACGAGAAGGCGCCACAGGACGCGCACTCGACGCTTCACCAGAACGCGACCAAACTGCGCCGGGCGTTCCACGAAAAATCCGTGCCCGCCAACGTGAGTGTGGGCAAAGGGGGTTGCCTGCTGGAGATCGAGCCGGGACTGATCGATCACTTCGGCTTCCAGGCCATGATGGACAAGGCCCGCCGGTTCCGCGAAGCCGGTCAGCACGACCGCGCGCTCGTCGAAGCACTTTCGGCCGTCCGATTGTGCCGGGACGAAGCCTTGGCCGATCTCCGGACCGAGCGTGCCGACGGATGGCGCGCCTCATGGGAACGTAGTGAGTGGATTCCCGCCAACGCGTTCGTCGTGGCTGAGCAATTGGCGACCGGACAAGCCGACGCCGCGGTGCGGAAACTGGCGGAACTCGAACAGGCGCATCCCAGGGAACTGAGCTTCGAGAAATTGCGAATACGGGCGCTGGCCGAAGCCGATCAGCCCGCCGAAGCCGCCGACTTCTTTCGGGCGACGTATGCCCGTTACCGTGAGGCGGGGGAGACAAGGGCGGCGGAAGAACTGCGAGCGGTCAACGACAAGGTGCTGATCCGGCCGGATCGGGTGATTCGACGGCGCGAACCGGCCCCGCTCGATTCCACCGGTCAAAGTGAACACGTGATCCGGCATTTGCCACCGGACGTCGACGACGTCGCGGGAAGAGCCGATCTGATCGCGCTGCTCGACGCCTACACGACCGATTCGGCGGGCGCGCCGAAACGAGCCGCGGTGGTGGTGACCGGAGGACCCGGGGTCGGGAAGACGACCTTGGCGGCCAAATGGGCCCACCGTGCGGAACGACGGTACCGGCACGGCGCGGTCATGCTGGATCTTCGCGGTGACAGCCAGGCCGCGAAGGCCGACGCCAGCGAAATAGTCGACACACTCTTGTCGTTGCTGGATTTTCCGGTCGACCAAGTGGTCAATCCGATCGCCCGCGCCGCGAAACTGTCGGCGCTGCTCGCCCGGCGCTCGATGCTCGTGATCCTCGACAACGTGCGCAGCTCCGATCAGGTCGCGCCGCTGCTCGGTGTCCTGTCACCCTGCACGGTCCTGATCGTTTCGCGGTGGCGCCTGAAATCCTTGTCCGCGAAGCTGACTCCGCCGGTGATCACGGTGTTCCCGCTCGCCGACCGGTATTCCTCCGCCTTGTTGACCCGGCGAATCGGTCACCGCGCGCGAGACGACGCGGAGGGGGTCGAAGAGCTGGTGCGGTTGTGCCGGGGCAACCCGTTGGCGCTGACCCTGGTGGCCGAACGCGCGATCTCCCGGGCGGGTACGCGGATGCGGACCCTGGCGAGCCACTTGCGTGACGCCGACCTGTTGCTGGACCTCGGCGACGAAGGCGACTGGCCGGGGATGAGCCTGAGGTCCGCCTTCGCCCTTTCGTACCACGACCTCGAGCCCGCCGAGCGGCGCGTGTTCGCCCTGATCGGCCTGCATCCGAGCGCCGAGATGACCCCCGCGGTGATCGCCGCCGCGGACGGTCGCCCGGCAGCGGAGGTGCGGCGCTCGCTCGACATACTGGTCGCCGCGCATCTGATCGAACACCCCGCCGACCTCGATCGCTATCGCGTGCACGACCTTCTCCATCTGTACGCCGCGTCCCTGGCCGCGCAGCTGTCCGATGTGGACCTCGCGCGGAGGAAGATGTTCGAGTTCTACCTGCGCGTGGTCATCGACGCGTATCGCTTGCAGTTCCCGCACAAAGAGCTGCTGAACCTGCCTCCGATGGTGCGGGCGGCGCCTGCTCCCGGGTTCCGGAACGTCGCCGAAGCGCGGCAATGGGTGTTGCGGGAACGAAAGTCGATCATGGCCGTCAGTGCGGCGTCGGAAGGTGTCCTCAATGGAATCTCGTACCTCCTGCCCGCGATGGCCTCGGAATTCTTCCTGTTGCAGGGGAGATACCCCGACGCGGTCGAAGGGCTGACCATCGCCGTCCGTGCCGCGACGGCGCAGGGCGACGAGAACTCGCTGGCTTCGTGCCTGAACGATCTCGGGGTCGTGCACATGCTCGCCGGCGCCGACGACGCGGCCGAGCGGTGCCTGTCGCGCGCACTCGAACTGGCCGACGCCCACGGGATCGCGATCGGCGGGGTGACGGTCAGGCTGAACCTGGCCCGAGTGCATTTCCATGCCGGTCGTGCGGCCGAAGCGGTCGAAAGGTACCGGAAGGTCCTTCCGTCCGTCCGTGCGCTGGGCGAGCCGATGTTGTGCGCCAGCGCGGAGCACCGCTTCGCCGATGCGCTGCTCGAGGTGGGTGGTCACGAAGAGGAAGCGCTCGCTCTGTACCGGGAGGCCTTGAAACATCGGCGTGCGGCCGGCGATGCCACCGAACTGATGCGGGCACACGCCGCCCTCGGTGCGCTGCTGGTCCGGCTCGGCAGGCTCGCCGAAGCGTCGGTCGAGTGCGCCGCCGGGCAAGCGTTGATCGAGGCGAGTCAAGACCTTCCGACCGTCATGAAGCTCAACACGGTGCTCGCTCAGCTTCGGCACGCGGAAGGCGACGCCCGGGCGGCGCTGCGGCACGCGCATCTGGCGGTCGCCCTGGCGAATAGGACCCAGCACGCGACGGGGCGGGCCCGGGCCCTGGCCGCCCTTGCGGCTGTCATCTGGGAGCACGGTGATCCCGACGACGCGCGGGAGCTGTGGCGGGAAGCCGCGGAGCTCTACCGCGGGCGGGCTCGGCTGGCGAAGGCGGACGCGATCGAGGCGTTGCTGGCCGAACTGGACGCGCAGGGACCGCTTGTCCCGTCGGCCCGCAAAGGTGAGGGAGACACCGTGGCGATGCCCCCGCCGCATCTGCGGATCGCCCGAGGCCACCGTTCCTGAGACCCACGTCGTACCGGTGAGTAGTCACCGTAAAGAGTGATGTGCCCTTCATTGCGCCACTTAGAGTTGATTGAGGGTGCTTTGCGCAGCTCTTTCGAGCTGAAGAATTTTCGCGAATTCCCGGCCGGGCTTGCGGCTACTCTGGAGTAGTTTCGAGTGGCGGACATCGTGGGGCGGGATGCCGCTCGCTCGCGGATCGCTTCGGCGGCATTCGGTGCTTGCCGACTTGCGTCGTCGCAGAGAGAAGTCGCAGTTCAGGCGTTCGTGTGACGTGTCGCTACCGTCAACTGCGTGGAAGTGTGATGGGGCGCTTTCATGCCCATTCTCGGCATGAGTACTCTCTCCTCCAGTCGTCCTGTGGAGACGTCGGCCGGAACCCGCTCGGAATGTGAAAGAGCGCCTTGTGAAGTTAAAGACGTGACCTCATCCGGCTCACCCTATACCCGTTTTTCAGATGAGAGGAACCGTGCGACGGTGATCGAGCGTTACATTTGGATCGTGTACTTTGCGTGACGGTCAACGTCATGCGCTGTAAGTAGGGCCCTGGTTCTCCGGGCATGGCGAGGTCCGCCCGGAGAACCAGGCTCCGGCAGGCGTTCGGCACCTGTGGCTACTGCCGCCCCCGCGGGCGAAGGACGACACCTTCCGCGAGGAGGATCCGGCGGGTCTGGTCGTAGCTCATACCGTGGATGGCCGCCAGCTGTCGGATGCTCCGCCCCGCCAGGTACGCGTTGACGAGCCCTGGCGGCGTGGGTGGGAGCGGGATTTTCGGCGGCCGGAGCGTGACGCCGGCGGCCAGCAGGATGGTTCGTACTTTGCGGTAGCTCAGCGAGTGGCGTTCCGCCAGGTTTTCGATCGTCGCACCGTCGTTGTAGAGACGGACGAGTTCGGCATGCAGCGAATCGGCGTCGGTATGTTCCCCGGCGCTGTCGTCTTCCCCGGTCATCAGATCATCGCCGCCCGCACAGCTCGATCATTCCGACCCTCCAGTCAAGGGCGCGAGCGCCTGATCCCACACCGCTGACCGAGTGTTTCCCCGCGGAGGTGGTGTGTCGCCTCGGCGTGTCGCCGACAACTCGCGGGCACATGGTGTCCATTCCGGGCTTGCTTCGGGAAAATTCGAGCGCTTCGGCGTCGTCACTTCGGGGGAAGTCCGGCGCCGGAAAGAAACCGACGAAAAGCTCGCGTATGGAGGTACCGCCACTCCGCCGGTCGCTGTTGAATTGGACCAGACCATTCACTGGCGATTGGAGTCTCACATGACGCGACGGCACCTCCGCCGGGGGTTGTCCCTGGTGGCCGGGCTCGCCTTGGCCGGAGCGCTGCTCCCGGCCGCGAGCAGCGCGGAAACCCGAGTTCCGCTCGGTGAGCTGACCGCCATGGCGACCAAGGTCGCGTCCGGGCTGGTGAACCCGACCGCGATCACGGCGCTCAACGACGGAAGCGGCCGGATCCTCATCGTCGAGAAACGCGGTGTCGTCCGGGCTTTCCACCCCAGGACCGGGCTCGCCGCCAAACCGGTGCTGGACATCAGCGACAAGGTGAACGGCGCGGACGTCGAACGCGGGCTGCTCGGGCTCGCGATCGCCAAGGACAGGCGCGCTTACGTCGCCTACACCCGCAAGTCCGACAGCGCGGTGACGCTGTCCCGGGTGCGGTTCGACACCGGTGAGCTCACCGAGCTGATCACCCAGCCGCACGCCGAGTTCCCCAACCACAACGGCGGCCAGCTGGCGTTCGGCCTGGACGGGTATCTGTACTGGGGGATCGGCGACGGCGGTGGAGGCGGTGATCCGCTGGCCAGCGGGCAGCGGCTGGACACGCTGCTGGGCAAGATCCTGCGCGTCGACGTCAGCCGCGCGTGCCGTCCGTTGAAGTACTGCGTCCCGCCGGGCAACCCGTTCGTCGGCGTCGCGGGCGCGCGGCCGGAGATCTGGTCGTACGGGCTTCGCAATCCCTGGCGGTTCTCCTTCGACCCGGCCGATGGTTCACTGTGGATCGGCGACGTCGGCCAGGGCCGCTTCGAGGAGGTCGACCACCTCGCCAAGGGCAAGGGCGGCGCGAACTTCGGCTGGTCCTGCAAGGAGGGGCCGGTCGTATTCGACGAGACGCGGTGCAAGGACGGCGTGACCTACACCGAACCGGTCTTCCACTACATCTCCGGTGCGGAGGGCTGCGCGGTCATCGGCGGGCACGTCTACCGCGGCAGGAAGTACGCCTCGCTGGCGGGTGGGACCTACCTCGCCACCGACTTCTGCCAGGGAACGGCCTGGGCCGTCCGCAAGAAGACCGACGGTACCTACGAAAGCGCCCGGATCGGCCAGTTCCCGCTCGACGCCACCACGTTCGGCACCGATCAGAACGGCGAGCTGTACCTTGCCGACGAGCAGCCCGGTGGACTGCACCGGATCTCGTTCGCGCGCAAGGGCTGAACCGGTTGCCCTGCCGCGTCCGCCCGGCGCGGCAGGGCACCGGATCGCGTTTCATCAAGTTTTCATCATCGCTCCATAGCGTGAGTTCGGTCGATGAATTCAGTGATGGAGGGCGACGTGGAGCAAGCATTCCCGGCCGGAGGCGCGCAGTGGCCGCCGCCGCAGGGCTGGGTCCCGCAACCGGTACCGGCGCCGCCCGTCCGGAAAACCCGGTGGCCGCTGTTCGCCGGGATCGCCGGGCTGGTGGTGGTGCTCCTCGCGGGTCTGACGACCTGGTTGCTGTGGCCATCGAAGGCGGGCCGCGAACCCTTCGAACAGGCCCTGGCCGGGCTTTCCTCGGCGCCCGCAGTCCGGAACAGCACCTCCGCGGTCGGCGGGATGATCGAGACGGACGTCAAGACCACGGCGTACGGCGAGACGTCCGGCACGATGTCCTTCCAGGGCAAGAAGATCGAGATCCTGGTCGTCGGCGGCAAGGTCTTCTTCAAGGCGCCCGACGGCATGTTGCCCGGGGCGGCCGCGGATTCGGCCGAGGAGCTCAAGGACCGCTGGATCACCGGCGAGGACGAGCTGTTCGGCCCGGTCCTGCAGCAGTTCGAGTCCCCGGAGAAACTCGCCGCCCGGTTGCGCGAGGCGCTGGAGCGGGCGGACGAGATCACCGAGGGGCAGAGCGTCCGGGACGTCCCGGCGCTCAAGGCGAGCACGCCCGCCGGTGACCTGTACGTGTCGAGGGAAGCGCCGCACCGGCTTCTCCGCTACTCCGTGAAGATGCCCGCCGGCATGCCTTCCCTGCCCGGCGCGGGTTCGCGGCCGCAGCCGCCGTCGGGTGCCGGTCTCGGTGACTCCGATGTGGACGCCTTGTCACCGCAGGAGACCGAAGCCGTCTACGACGAATTGACGTCGAACACCAAGAAGCTGACCGGCGCCGTCAATACCGGCGTGCGGTTCGACATGGACGGCGCGGCCACGGTCGCGTGCGGTGCCTCGGGCTGCACGGTGACCGCGAACGTCTCCAGTTCCGCCTCGGCGAGTGGCGGGAAGGTCACCGGCCAGGTCAACGCCACGATGACCGCGAACGTGACCATCGGCGGCCGCTCGGCGGGCAGTTGCCGGAACACGGCCACGCTGCCGCTGAACGGCTCCGGCTCGATCAGCTGTGTCAACGGTGAGGCCGGCGGCGTCTTCTCGGCCGTCGAAGCGGAGAAGAAGGCGGACGCGGAAGCTCGATCGCGAGCGTCGGGCGGCGTGCCGGTGCAGTACCAGATCGAGAGCCTCGCGTCGGTTTCCGTGTTGGCCGAAGCGATCGGGCAGGTCGAGATCACCCGGCTGATAGACGAACTGGGGCAACGGCGGTCCCAGCTCGGCGGCAAGTAAGAGAACAGCGCCGGGCGAACGGCTTCGATGCCGCGCGCCCGGCGCTTTCGCGTCCCGTTGTTTCGGGTCAGTCAGTGCCGGATTCGATCGCGGCGTGGTCGAGCAGTTCGTCCTCGCCCGAGGCCTTGCCGCGGGAGGCGATCGCCTGCGCGCCACCGGCGTCCATCGCCCCGATGAGGCCGGTCGACGCGGCCTGCGCGGCGCCGATCAGCGTCGGGTGCCCGCCGCCGACCATGCCGAGCCCGGCGTACTGCTCGAGCTTGGCGCGCGAGTCGGCGATGTCGAGGTTCCGCATGGTGAGCTGGCCGATCCGGTCCACCGGACCGAACGCCGAGTCTTCGGTGCGCTCCATCGACAGCTTGTCCGGGTGGTAGCTGAAGAACGGGCCCGTGGTGTCGAGGATCGAGTAGTCCTCGCCGCGCCGCAGCCGCAGGGTGACCTCGCCGGTGACGGCCGCGCCGACCCACCGCTGCAGCGACTCGCGCAGCATCATCGCCTGCGGGTCCAGCCAGCGGCCTTCGTACATCAGCCTGCCGAGGCGGCGGCCCTCGTTGTGGTAGCTGGCGAGGGTGTCCTCGTTGTGGATCGCGTTGACGAGCCGCTCGTACGCCGCGTGCAGCAGCGCCATGCCCGGCGCCTCGTAGATCCCGCGGCTCTTGGCCTCGATGATCCGGTTCTCGATCTGGTCGGACATGCCGAGCCCGTGCCGTCCGCCGATGGCGTTGGCCTCCAGGACCAGGTCGACCGCGGTGGCGAACTCCTTGCCGTTGATCGTCACCGGGCGGCCCTGCTCGAAGCCGATCGTGACGTCCTCGGGCGCGATCTCGACCTCGGGGTCCCAGAACCGGACGCCCATGATCGGGTTCACGATCTCGATGCCGGTGTCGAGGTGCTCCAGCGACTTGGCCTCGTGCGTCGCGCCCCAGATGTTCGCGTCGGTGGAGTAGGCCTTCTCGGTGCTGTCCCGGTACGGCAGGCCGTGCGCCTGCAGCCACTCGGACATCTCCTTGCGGCCGCCGAGCTCGCTGACGAACGCGGCGTCGAGCCACGGCTTGTAGATCCGCAGGGACGGGTTCGCGAGCAGGCCGTAGCGGTAGAACCGCTCGATGTCGTTGCCCTTGAAGGTCGAGCCGTCGCCCCAGATCTGGACGTCGTCCTCGAGCATCGCGCGCACCAGCAGCGTGCCGGTGACCGCGCGGCCGAGCGGGGTCGTGTTGAAGTAGGTGCGGCCGCCGTTGCGGATGTGGAAGGCGCCGCAGGCCAGCGCCGCGAGCCCTTCCTCGACCAGCGCGGCCTTGCAGTCGACGGCGCGCGCGATCTCGGCGCCGTAGGCCTTCGCCCGGCCCGGGACCGACGCGATGTCGGGTTCGTCGTACTGGCCGATGTCAGCGGTGTAGGTGCACGGCACTGCACCCTTCTCGCGCATCCACGCGACCGCTACCGAGGTGTCGAGGCCGCCGGAGAAGGCGATCCCGACGCGTTCGCCGACAGGCAGAGAGGTGAGTACCTTGGACATGATGGAAGTATATGCATAGGTGTGTATGACCATGCAAGCCGGGGTGAGCGGCGCAACTCGGGTGGGTGGACGACCTGTCCGCGCGTCCGGCCGTGCCGAATACCTGACATGAAGACTTCGCGGGCCGCTCGGGAACCACGCCTCCCCTTCTTCGGGGCGGCGCTGATCGGCGTCGTGGCCCTCGCCGCGGCGCTGGCGGCAGGCCATCTGGTGGCCGGGTTCATCAGCGCCAACGCCTCGCCGTACCTCGCCGTCGGCAACGGGGCGATCGATCTGACACCGGTGGAGCTGAAGGATTTCGCGGTTCGCACGTTCGGCGTCTACGACAAGCTCGTCCTGCTCGGCGGGATGGCCGTGGTGATGGTGCTCGCCGCCGCCGTCGCCGGGATCGCCTCGCGGCGGTCACCCGTTCCGGGCATCGTGCTGATCGCCGCCTTCGGCCTGCTGGGCGGATTCGCCGTGTCGCAGCGCCCCGACCTCTCGCCGGTCGCGCTGCTCGCGCCGCTGGCCAGTTTGATCGCCGGGGTCGGCGTCTTCTTCTGGTTGCACCGCGTGGCCTCGGCCGCTCCCCGGGCCGAAGTCGCGGGAGCCACGCCGTCACGCAGGTCGGTGCTGCTGGCCGGGGCCGGTGCGGTCGTGGCCGCCGGTGCTGCCGGGGCCGGAGGGCAGTTGCTCGCCGGCACGCGAGACGCGGAATCGTCCCGGACGGCGGTCGGGCGGCTCGTGCCCGCCGAGCCGGCGCCGCCGATCCCGGCCGACGCGGATTTCGCCAAACTGGGCACGCCGACGTTCCTCACCTCGAACCGCGACTTCTACCGCGTCGACACCGCCCTGTCGGTGCCGCAGGTCCGGGCCGAGGACTGGAGTCTCCGGCTGCACGGCATGGTGCGCGACGAAAAGCGGTACAGCTACGAAGACATCCGCAACCGCCCGCTGATCGAGCGCACGATCACCATGACCTGTGTGTCCAACGAGGTCGGCGGCACCTACGTGTCCACGGCGAACTTCATCGGCGTGGACCTCGGAGAGCTGTTGCGGGAGGCCGACGTCCTTCCCGGTGCGGAGCAGGTCTTCTCCACCAGCGTCGACGGCTGGACCGCCGGCAGCCCGGTCGTCGCCGCGCTCGACCCGGAGCGGGGCGCGATGCTGGCGATCGGGATGAACGGAGAACCGTTGCCGGTCGAACACGGTTTTCCCGCGCGAATGGTCATCCCCGGTCTCTATGGCTATGTTTCGGCGACGAAATGGGTCGAAGACCTGGAGATCACCACTTGGAAAGCGCGCCGCGCGTACTGGCTCGATCGCGGCTGGGGCGAACAAGCCCCGATCAAAACGCAGTCCAGGATCGACAGTCCGAAAGGATTCGAAACGGTATCCGCCGGCAAGGTCCGGGTCTCGGGTGTCGCGTGGGCGCAGCACACCGGCGTCGAGCGGGTCGAAGTCCGGCTCGGGGCGAACGGAAGCTGGCAGCCCGCAACACTTTCCCGTGAGGTGGGCCTCAACACCTGGCGCATGTGGTGGACCGAATTCGGCGTTCCGGCCGGCAGTCACCAGGTCACCGTCCGGGCCGTCGACAAATCCGGCTACACCCAGACCGACGCTCGCGCCGGAACCGTTCCCGATGGAGCGACCGGCTGGCACGTCATCAGTTTCACCGCACGGTGATCGGCGTCACCCGGAAGGGTGGCAATCCGATTCCGCGATGGTTCCGAATACCCGGTAAGAGTCCGAAAAACAAATGGAGTGATTTTCCGTGAGCAAGCTTCGCGTCGCAGGAATCGGTTTCACCGCGGTCACCGCGCTGGCCCTGGCCGCCTGCAGCAGCAACGACAGCGCTTCGTCCGGCAGCTCCAGCAGTGCCCCCGCGCCCGCCTCGTCCTCGTCGATGTCGGCCCCGATGTCCAGCGCCGCTTCCGGCGACGGGGTCACGACCAACGCCGACGTGTTCGGCCCGGCCTGTTCGAAGCTCCCGCAGGGCAGCGCGCCCGGTTCGCTGGACTCGATGGGCCCGCAGCCGGTCGCCAGCGCCGCCTCGACCAACCCGCTGCTGACCAAGCTGGTCGCCGCGGTGAAGGCCACCAACCTGGTGGACACGCTCAACAGCCAGCAGGCCATCACCGTGTTCGCCCCGGCGGACCCGGCTTTCCAGGCACTGGGCGACGCCAAGTTCGCCGAATTGGCCGGCAAGCCCGACCAGCTGGCCCCGATCCTGCAGTACCACGTCGTCGGCAAGCGTTACGACGCCAAGGGCCTGGAGTCCGCCAAGTCCGTGGAGAGCCTGAACACCGCGGGCGGCCCGGTCAAGATCGAGGGCACCGGCGAGAACATGACCGTCAACGGCGCCAAGGTCCTGTGCGGCAACATCCCCACCAAGAACGCCACCGTCTTCGTCATCGACAAGGTGCTGACCCCGGGCACCAACAAGAACTAGGTCCCCACCCCACGATCGCGGTGGCCACGCCTTCGGGCGCGGCCACCGCGATCTTCGTGGTCAGGGAACGAGCGCGGCGGCGTCCACATCGGTCACCACGAGCCGCAGAGTCGCGTTCTCCCAAGGGGTTCCGATCAGGATGGGGCGCAAGGCGGCCCCGGCGGCCTCGGTGAGCGGCGGGATCGGCACCTCCAGCGCGACCACGCGGAGCTCGACTACGTCCTCGGAGATGTCGACGGCCATCACGTCGAGATCCCACGGCACCGCCGACGCGGCGGCCGTGGTGGACGGTGTCGCCGCGCGCAGCCCCGGCACCTCGCGAAGGGTGCTGAGCAGCGAAGCGGTCAGTTCGGAACGTGCGGTCACAACAGTCCTCCACGGATTTCGATGTCCAAAATGGACACCGAGACGGCCGACGGGATGAGCCCGGTCGCCTCGGTGACCGCTTTGCCCACGGCCCGCTGCACCGCCTGCGCGGTCGCGGCGGCCTGGTCCAGGCCGGAGAGCGAAAGGTCGATCTCCACTCGCACGTCCGGCGGATCGTGCTCGACGAACGCGCGGACCCCTTCGGTCGGCGCGGGTTCGAGGCCCTTGATCCGCTGCCGCGCGATCCGGGTCAGTGAGCCCGCCAGCCCGCGCAGCCCGGGTTCCAGGCGTACCACGCCGGGGACCTTGGCCGCGGCGTGCGCGGCGACCGCCGCGATCACCGGCGGGGAGATCACCGTCTCGACCAGTTGCCGGGCCGGAGCCTGCTCACGCGTCATAGAGATCCTCCACCACCAGATCGAGCCGGGCCAGCCGGACACCGACCCTGGCGCCCGCCGCCGCGGTGACCCGCTCGCGGACAAGGTCCAGCGAGTCGCCGTCGAAGTCATGCGCGATCGCCAGGCTCAGCTCCACGTTCACGGCCAGCGGGTCGGTGATGTCCGGCGCGGGCAGGACCCGGCAGCGCCGCGCGCGGACGCCGTCGACGGAGTCCGCGGCGAACCGCAGCACGGCCGCGACCGCCTGATCGCTCACCTGGACCTCGCCCGGTTCCGGGCTCGCCAGCGGCACCAGATCGCGGCGCCGCACCTCGGCGCGGATCGCGGACATGATGCGGCTGGTGAGATCCGGCGACGGCTCGGCGTCGTCTTCGGCCAGCTCCTTGGTCAGTCCGCGCAGCACCAGGAGGCTTTCGCGGGTCGCCCGGCAGTGCGGGCAGCCGAGTTCGTGCGCGTCCGCCCGGCCGGCGTCGACCTCGTCGAGCCGTTCCCAGACCTGTTCCACATCACGGCCGCACGGCAGCAGGTAGTCGCGGGTCGCGTGGTTCATCGCCATGGCGCCATCACCTCCGCCAACTGTGCTCGTGCTCGCGCGATGCGTCCGCGCACCGCGGTGGTGGTCGCCCCGATCGCCTTCGCGATCTCCTCGTAGGAGCGACCGTGGACCTCGCGCAACAGCCAGCAGGCCCGTTGCTCGGCGGTCAGCTGCTCCAGCGCGCCGGTCAGCGCCGTCATCTGCGCGCTCGTCTCGGCCGCGCGATCCGGCCGCCCCGCCGAACCGGCGGACTCCTGCTGGTCCAGCTCGACGTCGGCCACCGGCTTCCTGGCGCGGATCACGTTCAGGCACCGGTTGGTCGTCATCCGGTAGAGCCAGCCGACGAACGCCGCGTCCTCCTGCAGCTGGTCGAGCCGCCGCCAGGCGACGAGGAACACCTCCTGGACGACGTCCTCGGCGTCGCCTTTGTTCCCCAGCATTCGCACCGCCAGGCGGTACATCGGCCCCTGGAACCGCAGGACGAGCTGCTCGTACGCGCGGATTTCGCCGTCGCGGGCACGCGCGACCAGCGTCGCGTCGTCCAGCACCGTTTCGCCGGCCGCCGGTGCGTCTTCTCTCGCCGAAGCCGTCATCGAGCGCACCTGTGCAGCGCCGTCATGCGAAGCTCCTTTCTGGTCGCACCCCTTAAGACACGGCTTCCCCGGAAACGTCACGCGGGAACTTGGACCAGCCGACCACGGCCCGGTGGATCGCGCACGCCGAAGTCAGGCGGTCAGCCTTGCCGGACGAGCGCGGGGTACTCCTCCAGAGTGATGTCGGTGGCGAACTTGTCGGTCACCCACAGCATCCCGCGCAGCAGGGACCGTCGCTTGAACATCTGGTCGCGCAGTTTGATCCGCAGCTTCGTCGGCGGCGCGAGGAACGGGCCCGCGTTGGCGGTGCGGGCGATCTTTGCGTAGCCCGAGAACTTCTCGTCGTACCGCCGGAAGGCGAGTTCGTGGTCGCCGTTCGCCGCGGCGAGTTCGCCCGCGATGACATAGGCGGCCACGACGGCGAGCCCGGTGCCGAAGCCGCCCAGCGTGTTGCCGTACGCGGCATCGCCGAGGAGCGCGACGCGTCCGGTGGAGTAGCCGTCCATCTTGACCCGGGCGATCGAGTCCAGATAGACGTCGTCCGAGCGGTTCACCGCCGCCATCAGTTCGGGCAGCCGCCAGCCGCCGCCTGCGAAGGCGGTGGTCAGGATCTCCTTCTGCTGCCCGGTGTCGTACCGGTCGTAGCTGATCTCGGGGGAGGCGAACACGAAGAACGCGGTCGCCTTCGGGCCGCCGGTGGCGGCCATCCGGCCGGGCTCGTTGTACATCACGGCCGGGCCGCCATCGGTCTCGTCGGTCTCGACCAGGGCGTAGTAGTGGCCGAGGTGTTCCACGTAGTCGGCTTCCGGGCCGAACGCCAGCCGTCGCACGGCGGAGTGGATGCCGTCCGCGCCGAAGACGAGGTCGAACCGCCTCGGGGCCTCGCGCTCGAAGGTGACGTCGACGCCGTCGGGGGTCTCGGTCAGCGAGGTGATCGAGTCGCCGAAGACGTACTCGCAGTCGGACGAGGTCCGGTCGTAGAGGATCCGGGCCAGGTCGCCGCGCCGGATCTCGACGTCGCCGCCGGTGAACTCGCCGGGCATCACGGCGAGCGGGCGTCCCTCGGCGTCGATGATGGTCTGGTCGAGCCCACCGGTCTGGTTCCGGTGGATCTCGTCGAGGATGCCCATCCGTTCGAGCACGGCGCGGTGGGTGGCGCCCTTGAAGTCGACCGCCTGGCCGCCGGCGCGGAGTTCCGGCGACCGTTCGACGACGGTGACCGTGTAGCCCTGGCGGGAGAGCCAGAAGGCGAGGGCGGGGCCGGCGATACTGGCGCCGGAGATGAGGACTGTCCTGTTCGTCATGGCAGGAGCTTCGCGGCCGGTGTTGACGAAGCGCTGACAGTCCGCTGACCGTGCCCCGTCAGCTCCAGCCGGGCAGGGGAAGGGTGAGTTGTCCAGGCGCGTCCGGCGGCGCGGTCTCGTAGCGCGGGGGCGTCGCCGACAGGCCGATCGGGTTGCGGGTGAGCCGCACGGAGGTGCCGTCGGGCCTCGGGAGATCGACGGTCGGGCTCAGGCCGAGCCGTTCGGCCAGCGCGAACGCGCCCGCGACGTCGTTGACCTCCCCGGCGGGCACGCCCGCCGCGCTCAACTCCGCCGCCCAGTCCGCCGCCGGACGCCTGCCGAAGTGGTCTTCGAGCAGTGCGCGGAGTTCGGTTCGGTGCGCGACCCGCGCCGGATTGGTCGCGAACCGGCCGTCCTCCGCGAGCTCCGGCACGCCGATGACCTCGCACAGCGCCGCGAACTGCCGGTCGTTGCCGACGGCGAGCGCGAGTTCGTGATCGGCGCAGGGCACGAGTTCGTAAGGGGCGATGCTGGGATGCCGGTTGCCCATCCGCGCCGGGACCGTCCCGCCGGAGGTGTAGGCGCTGCCCTGGTTGACCAGGGCGGCGAGCAGGCTGGACAGCAGATCGATCTCGACCCGCTGTCCCTGCCCGGTCCGGTCGCGGTGGCGCAGGGCGGCGAGGATGCCGACGCTCGCGAACAGCCCGGCCAGGACGTCGACGAGCGCGACACCGACCTTCTGCGGCTCGCCCGCCGGGTCGCCGGTGATGCTCATCAGCCCGCCGACGGCCTGGATGAGCAGGTCGTAGCCGGGCAGCGCGGAGCCGCCGCCGGTACCGAAACCCGTGACGGAACAAAGGACGAGGCCGGGATTCGCCGCCAGCAGCACCTCCGGGCCGAGCCCGAGACGCTCCATCACGCCGGGCCGGAAGTTCTCGACCACGACGTCGGCCTCCAGCGCGAGCGCGCGGGCCTGGGCGAGGTCGTCCGGATCGCCGAGGTCCAGCGCCACGCTCGTCTTGTTCCGGTTCACCGACTGGAAGTACGTCGCCTGACCGGCCGCGTCGTAGGGCGGGCCCCAGCTGCGGGTGTCGTCGCCGGTGCCCGGCCGCTCGACCTTGATCACCGTCGCGCCGAGGTCGGCCAGCAGCATGGTGGCGAAGGGGCCGGCGAGCACCCGCGAGAAGTCGAGGACGCGAAGCGGGCCTAGTGCGGTGTCGGACATGGACCCGACCCTAAGCGGCCGCTCGCCGCTTCGAAGTTGTGATCGCGCTCACGAACCCAATACTCTCCTCTAGGTACCTACTATCCCCAGGAAGGTAGCTTCGGTCGCGTCAACTTAAAGCGAATCGAGGAGTGACCATGATCGTGGTGACCGGAGCGACCGGGAACGTGGGACGGCTGCTGGTGGAAACCCTTGCCACCGCGGGAGAAGAAGTGACGGCGGTGTCACGCCGGATCTCGGCGGCGGACGTGCCGGAAGGCGTGCGCGCCGTGCAGGCCGACCTCACCCGTACTGAAGGATTGAAGGAGGTTTTCGCCGGAGCGGACCGGATTTTCCTTTTGACGTCCGGAGAATTCATGGCGGCGGGCGGCGATGTCGCGGGCGTCGTCGCGGCGGCCGGGGAAGCCGGGATCGTGCTGCTGTCCTCCCAGGGCGTCGGATCCGGGCGGCACGCGCCCACGTTCGAAGAGGCGGTCAAGGCATCGAGTCCTGAGTGGACAGTGCTTCGGCCGGGCGGTTTCGCGTCGAACGCCTTCCAGTGGGCACCGGCGATCCGCGCCGATCGGGCCGTCGCCGCGCCGTTCGGTGACGTCGCCTTGCCCGTCATCGACCCGGCGGACATCGCCGACGTCGCGGCGGCCGTGCTGCGGGGATCCGGCCACCACGGCCGGACCTACGTGCTCACCGGACCCGAGCCGATCTCGCCGCGGCGGCAGGCGGCGGACCTCGGCGAGGCGCTGGGCGAGCCGCTGCGCTTCACCGAACTGAGCGAAGAGGAGGCCCGTGCCGCGATGTCGGAGTTCATGCCGCCGGTGGTCGTGGAGGCCACGCTCTCGATCCTCGGCAGGCCCACGGAGGACGAACTGCGGGTCAGCCCCGACGTCGAGAAGGTGCTCGGACGGCCAGGGCGCACCTTCGCCGACTGGGCGGCGCGGAACGCGGCGGCGTTCAAATGACGCTCGCCGTCATTCGCCGGTGAGCAGCGTCTCGATGTCGTCGACGCTGTCCCGGTGCGCCGCGGTCATCAGCAGGCGGTGCGCGAGGTCCGGTTCGGTCTCCGGCGGAACGACCAGCAGGGTCAGCCGCCGCCTGCCCGCGGTGCCGATCACCGTCAGGGTGTCGGTGTGCTGCGAGCGGAACCCTTCGAGCCGGACGTTCCCGCTCTCGACGACGAGCCGCCGGGGAGCGGGCGGCCAGGCCGTGAGGTTGTAGGTCACCCGCTCTATGCGCTCCAGCTGGACGGCCAGCACCACCAGCAGGAACGGCAGTTCGGTGGCGAGGTCACGGGAGGCCGGCCACCACGCGCCGTCGACGTATCCGGTCGCGGGTGCCTTGGGCTTGAGGCGCAGGCGGGCGACGTGTTTCGGATGGTCGAGGGTGTTCGTGTGCGGGACCGTCGTCATGGCGGTGCTCCGTCCCGGGCCGAGCGGCCGGATGGGCCCGAGGACGACGCGAGCTCGAACGCCTGCGCACGAAATGCTCCCGGACACCACCGAGCCTACGCCGCCGCGGTCCCCTGTGCTTAGACTGAGGTCTAATTAAGGGGCCCCACGTGGACCAGCTCACTCTCGGCGTCTTTTCCCGCTCGCGCAAAGAAAACGAGCGGCGGCTCCCGATCCATCCACGCCACCTCGAGCGGATCGACCCCGATCTCCGGCGGAACATCTACCTCGAACACGGCTACGGCGAACGTTTCGGCATCCCGGACGAGGAACTCGCGCTCCTGGTCGGGGGTCTGTGTTCCCGTGAACGACTGATCGCCGACTGCGACGTCATCCTCCTGGCCAAACCACTCGCCGGCGATCTGGCCGAACTCCGGCCGGGACAGATTTTGTGGGGCTGGCCGCACTGCGTCCAGGACGACAAGCTCACCCAGCTGGCCATCGACCGGAAGCTGACGCTCATCGCCTTCGAAGCGATGAACCACTGGCGCCGTGACGGTTCCTTCAATCTGCACGTCTTCCACAAGAACAACGAGCTGGCAGGCTATTGCTCGGTACTGCACGCGCTTCAGCTGATCGGCTCGACGGGTGACTACGGCCGGCGGCTCCGCGCCGTCGTGATCGGTTTCGGCGCGACGGCGCGGGGTTCGGTGACGGCGTTGAACGCGCACGGGATCCACGACGTGCACGTCCTCACCCATCGCGGCGTCACCGCGGTCGGGTCGCCGATCCACTCGGCGAACATCGTGCATCTCGACCACGATCTGAAGGGCCCGGCGGACCTCCGCCGCAGTCACGCGATCACCGAGGAAGGCCGGGTACCGCTGGCGGATTTCCTCGCCGGGCACGACATTGTCGTCAACTGCGTACTGCAGGACCCGAAGGCGCCCTTGACCTTCCTCGACGAGGAAGACCTCGCCGCGTTCCGGCAAGGGAGTCTCGTCGTCGACGTCTCCTGCGACGAGGCCATGGGGTTCAGCTGGGCCAAGCCGACGACGTTCACGGAGCCGACCTTCCAGGTCGGCGGCCTCACCTACTACGCCGTCGACCACAGCCCGTCCTACCTCTGGGACTCGGCGACCTGGGAGATCAGCGGTGCCCTCCTGCCGCATCTGAAGCACGTGCTGGCCGGGCGAGCCGCGTGGGCCGCGGACCCGACGATCGACCGGGCGATCGAGATCAGCGAGGGCACGATCCGGAATCCGGACATCCTGGCCTTCCAGAATCGGTCGCCGGAGTATCCGCACGCGCACCAGTGAGCGCGGCTCGATGAGAAAGTTCTCATCGAGCCCTCATCGGCGGCTCACCCGCTCCGGGCAGCCTGAGTGGTATGCGAGTCCGAATCATCGTCCTGGCCGGGGTCGCCGCCGCCGTGGTGGCGGCCACCGGCACGTTCGCCGTCATCGCGGCCACCGCGGCCTCGCCGCCTGATCTCGGCCCGGCGGTGGTAGCGCCTGCTGGACGGGCCGTCACCGGACCGGGGGAATCGGGCGCCCCGCCCGCCGTCGTCCCGCCCCGGCTGGCCGGGCACGACGACGACGTCGATGATGACCATGACGATGACCGCGACGGTGACGACCCTTTCGACTTCGACCTCGACGACTGAGCGGGGCCGATGAGCGCCCGCGCCCGCATCCTCGCGTGGGTCCTGCTGGTCGTGCTGCTCGCGCTAGCCGGATCGCTGCTGGCGACCCGAACCGTTCTGCACAACCAGCTGGACCAGCGTCTCGACAACGAGATCGCGCACGAGACCGGCAAACTCCGTGCCTTCCTGGCGTCGCCGGACGCCCGTCCCGCCGGGCGGCCCGCCACCGTCGAGGCGGTCCTCGGCCGTCACCTGGAACGGAATCTGCCCGAGAAGTACGAGACGTTCTTCTCGATCAGCGACGGCGCCGCGTCGAGGCGGAGCGCGATCGAGCCGCCGGTCCGGCTCGACACCGACCCGAAATTCGTCGCCGAACTGGCCCGGGCCACGAGCCCGGCGTACGGCACGGTCACCACCGCGGTCGGGTCCGCGCGCTACGGCGTCGTCCCGGTGACCATCGAGGGCTCACCAGGGCGCGGCGCGCTCGTGATCGTCGAGTTCGTCGACCACGCCGCGGGCGAGATCAACGACGTCGTCGGCGTGATGGCCGCGATGTCGGGGGCCGCGCTCGTGCTGGCCGGGCTGATCGGCTGGCTGGTCGCCGGCCGCATCCTCGCGCCCGTGCGGGAGGTCCGCCTGGCCGCCGAGCAGATCGGCGAGACCGACCTTTCACGCCGGATCGAGGTCCGCGGCTCGGACGACGTCGCCGCGCTCGGACGCACCTTCAACACGATGCTGGACCGGCTCGAAAGCGCCTTCGCCGGGCAACGCGACTTCATCGACGACGCCGGCCACGAACTGCGCACACCGATCACGATCGTCCGCGGCCACATCGAGCTGATGGGGAGGACCCCGAGGAGAACGCGGCCACGCGGCGTCTCGTCCTCGACGAACTCGGGCGGATGCAACGGATCGTGGACGATCTCCTGGTACTCGCGAAGTCCGGCAACCCCGATTTCCTCGCGCCCGGCGATACCGACCTCGCCGATCTCACCGTCGAGACCCTGGCCAAATCCCGTCCGCTGGCCGACCGTGTCTGGCGGCTCGACGCGGTCGCCGAAGTGAAGGTGCACGCGGACGGTCAGCGGCTCGCGCAGGCCTTGCTGCAGTTGGTGTCCAACGCCGTCCGGCACACGTCGCCCGGCCAGGAGATCGCCCTCGGCTCCGAGGTCACGGCGACGACGGCGCGGCTCTGGGTCCGTGACACCGGGGAGGGTGTCCCGCCGGATTCGCGGAGCCGGATCTTCGAACGGTTCAAGCGCGGCAGCAACTCCAGCGGCGACGACGGAGCAGGCCTCGGCCTGGCGATCGTCGCCGCGATCGCCGAAGCGCACGGCGGCCGTGTGCTGCTCGACACCGTGCCCGGCGAAGGCGCACGGTTCACCATGGAGATCCCTGTCGCGGAAGGTGCGGACCGGTGACCAGTGTGCTCGTGGTGGAGGACTCCGCCAGGATCGGTGCCTTCGTCGAGAAAGGGCTGCGGGCGCAGGGTTTCGCGACCCGCTGGGTCAAGACCGGCTCCGAAGGCCTGACCGAGGCGCTGACCGGCGCGCACGATCTGGTCGTCCTCGACCTCGGGCTTCCGGACCTCGACGGCGCGGATCTGCTCCGGGCCCTGCGCGCGGCGGGCCGGACGGTGCCGGTGATCATCCTGACCGCGCGGGACAGCGTCGTCGACCGGGTCGCCGGGTTGTCCGGCGGCGCCGACGACTATCTGGCGAAACCCTTCGCGTTCGAGGAGTTGCTGGCCCGGATCCGGTTGCGGCTACGGGGGAATCCCGAAGCCGAGCCGGCCGTGCTGCGCGCCGGGGACCTCTCGCTCGATCTGCGCACGCGGAGGGTTTCGGTGGCGGGGGAGGAGAAGGACCTCACCGCCCGCGAGTTCGCGCTGCTGGAGACGTTGCTGCGCAACCGCGGCCAGGTGCTGTCCCGCGAGCAATTGCTGGGCGGGGTCTGGGGTTTCGATTTCGATCCCGGGTCGAACGTGGTGGACGTCTACATTCGTTACCTGCGCGGGAAGATCGGCGCCGAGCGGATCGAAACCGTGCGGGGAATGGGTTATCGGCTCAGTGAGTCCTGATGAGACGGTTCTCATCCGGATCTAACGACGGTCTTTTCCGCGGGCCGCACAGTGGTTTCCATGACCACGACACTGCTTCATCTCACCGTCGACCTCGTCGCCGCCGTGATCCTCGCCTACGGCATCTATGCCCGGCGCCACCACCGCGGTGACCTCGCCTGCGCCTATCTCGCGCTGAACGTCGGCGTCTGCGTTTCGGTCGCCGTACTGCTTTCCGTGTCGACCGCGAGTGCCCTCGGGCTCGGGCTGTTCGGCGTGCTGTCGATCATCCGGCTGCGGTCCGATTCGATCAGCCAGCAGGAGGTCGCCTACTACTTCGTCGCGCTGGTGCTCGGCCTGGTCAACGGGCTGCCGTCAGCGGACTGGCGGATCGTCGCCGTCTTCAACGTCCTGCTGCTGGCCGTCATGTACGTCGCCGACCACCCGTCGCGTACGCGCGGCCCGCAGCGGCGGACCGTCGTGCTCGACACCGTGTACCCCGACGAACAGACGATGCTGATGGAACTGAGGGCCCGGCTCGGCGGAACGGTCGTACGGCACAGTGTGTCCGAAGTGGACTATGTCCGCGAGGTCACCGTCGTCGACGTCCGGTTCCGCCCGGATGCCGCCGCCGTCGTCCACGGCGCTCCGGCGGGGCGCCGATGAGCGGGCGCGGAACGGCCACCGTCGCGGCGGTGGCGAAAAGGCTTCCTTCGCTGTCGCTGGCCGAAGTCGTCGCCACGAGCGGGCTGATGAGCCGGACGGACCGCAAGTACGTCCTGCCGCTCAACGACTTCCTGGCCGTCACCGACGCGCTGTCGCTTCGCTGCCTGGAAATCGGCGGGCAGCGGGTGTTCGGCTACTCGTCGACCTATTTCGACACACCGGACCAGGCGATCTTCCGGGCGCACCGGCAGGACCGCCGTCGCCGGTTCAAGATCCGCACGCGGACCTACACCGATTCGGCCGACACCTACTGCGAACTCAAGGTCAGCGGACGGCGCGACGTAACGGTCAAGGTCCGCCGTCCGCATCCGGCCGAAGCGGCGCACGGCCTGACCGCGCCCGCGCTGACGTTCCTCGACGACGCCCTCACCGCCGCCTACGGCCGTCCCGCGCCCCGGCCGCTGATTCCCGCGCTGGTCACCGACTACCGGCGGACGACCCTGGTCACCGCCGACACGCGGATCACCTGCGACACAGCGCTGGTGTGGCGGTCACGGTCGCGGAGCCTGGCCGCCGGGGACGATCTGGTGCTGCTGGAGGTGAAGTCGGCTTCCGAGCGCAACAGCGTCACCGAGGCGCTGGCGAAACTGCGGATCCGGGAGCAGTCGGTGAGCAAGTACTGCGCGGGCCTGGTGGCGCTGGGGCTGGCGACCGGCGGGAACCGGTGGCGACCGGCGCTGAGGCGGCTCGGGGTGGCGTAACAATCGCGGCACTGGCGTCGACCCTTGCTTTCGGGTTCCGAGTGAGGGAGGACGAACATGAGGACCAGGGAAAAGGCCGCGCTCGCCGTGGCGGGGCTGGCCGTCGCCGCGGCCGGGGGCACGGTGTTCGCCGGGACGTCCGGCGCCGTCGGGCCGTCGCCGGCGCCGAGCGTGCAGGCCGCGGAGACGTCGTGCGTGACCGACAGCGCCGGGATGTGCACCGTGCAGCACGCGCTGGGCGCGGTCCCGGCGGTGGTGGTCGTCTCGGCGAACACGCCGGGACAGTTCAACGCGTACATGCTGAACACGGTGCAGGGTTCGTACACGGCGACCACGTTCCAGGTGCGGGCGATGTTCAATCAGACCACGCCGAAGGCGGGCGGGGCGATCTGGTTCAGCTATGCGGCCTATGGCGCACCGATCGTTCAGCCGACCACGTCGAGGTTGTTCCCGCCGCCGGGCAGCTGACCGTCCAAAGAGGACCGGTAATCGACTACCGGGATCGCGGCGGCCGGTCGTCCAGCTCGTCGGACAGGATCGCGTCGATCCGGAGACCGGCTCGCCGCAGTATCCGGATGCTCGCCCTCAGTGACAGCACGATGCCGATGACGGCCACGACTCCGAGCCCGATGGCGACCGGATTCGCCACGAGCGCCTCCCTGCCCGATGGGCCCGGGCGGCGTGCCGCCCGGCGCTGGTCCCTGCAACCTAGACGAGTCGCCTTTGCCCGGCGCCGGAAACCAGCTGATCGGCCTAGGCGATCGTGGCAGGTGAGCGCTGTGATAGCTTGGAGCGAACTGGGACTTCTGTGCGTTCGCAAACCCGCTGTTCGGGCTGGGGCGGCTCCCGCGGAGGTGTCAGGGCACCGTTGGGGCCGGTAGCTCAGTTGGTTAGAGCAGGGGACTCATAATCCCTTGGCCGTCGGTTCGAGCCCGACCCGGCCCACCACGTCAGAATCGTTGCCCACCTGCTGGGATGTTGGTCCTTCGGCGGCAATTTCGCCTCGGCGTTAAACGCGATTGGGCTCCGTTTGCTCCGGTGTGCCGATAGGTGGAGAAGTGTGCTTGGCGAGTTCGCTCTGTTTGGGGGCGTCGGGGGTACTCGTGGTCCGCTTTGACTTCGAGGGATTTGTCGACGCGGGAGGCCTGCGAGACGCGGTCGTCGGTCGGTAGGCTCCCCGTCTGTCGCGGTGAGTCGGGACGAGGGCTTCGCAGACGTATTGGCCGGCAGGTCATATCTGGTAGGGATAGATTTTGACCTTCTCAGGTCTCAGGTTGATCTCGACCCATGCGCCGGCCGTCCCTTGAGGCAGGCCCTCGATGTGGCCCAGGTCGATCACCGCGCCCACCAACTCCAGGTGCGGGAACGGTTGCGCCGCTTCAATCCCGGTGACGCCGAGCCGTCCTCGGCAGAAGACTCCGCGTTCGTCCTGGTAAAGGCACTCTTCCTCAACTGCGGCCGGCGAACAGTTGAACCCCCACCGGAACTCTTCGTCCAATTCCCACTCGATGTGGTGCGCGCCCGCTGCCGCCTCCAGGTTTCCGCCCCAAAACGCCTGCACGGTCCCGACCGAGGTCCTCACGGTGACCAGCGTGGCATCTCCGGGATTCCGGGAGAACAGCTCCACCTGAACCAGCACTGCATCATCGTTCCGTATGACACGCGCCCTGCCAAGTGCGCTCTCATGTCGATGAGCGGATGTTCGGCGCCACCGACTGCGGTTCCGTAACGACTGCATGGTGGCCAGATCCCGCAGTGACAGGATGCCCTGCCGCCTCTATGTGCGGTTCGCCTGGTCTATCGCATCAGCAGCACGCGCCGAGCGCGTCGGGCCAGGGACAGGTACCCGGGCCGGTGGCCCGAGAACCACGCGGAGTTCCCGGGCCACTGTGAGTGTGGTTCTACTTGATCGCGACGTAGAAGCGGTCGTTCTCGGGTTCGGCGTACTGGGCGTCGTAGCGCAGCATCCGGTCGTCGACGTAGTAGTTCTTCAGGGCGGTGCCGGCGGAGCGGTTCTCTCCGAGAGGCACGGCTCTCACGGAGAAGTCCCAACGGTGAGTGCCCTGGGTCCAGTAGTTGTCGGCGGCACCTTCCCTGGTGCTGGCGAAGGGGTACTCGTCGCAGTCCTGCACGGTTGTGTCCGGCCGCCCGGGCCCGCCCGGCGAGGGAAGGCCGGTGAGCGCGAACACCTCTTTATAAGGGCCGTCGAGATAACAGGCGCCGTCCTTGACCTTGCCGTTCTCCTTGTAATTCGGATCCGAGTCGTCGCCCTCGACACGGTGCAACCCCGCGGCCCGCCAGTCACCGGAGATGTACTTGCCGGGGATACGCTTGTCCCGAGGTTCCGGCTGCCCGGCCGGGGCGAGCTTGGGCCACACGGCGTTCGGGGTGTCCTGCGCGGTCTTGATGTGCGCGGCGACACTGGCGTGCGGGCCCACCTGCTGATAGGTCAGGTGCGGGATGACTTCGTTGAAGATACAGGCCTTCGGGTAGCGTGCCGTGCCCTTGCCGAAGTAGTCCGCCGAGTCGCAGCGGACCATCCTCGCGTCGCTGGTGTAGGTCTTCGTCGGGACAAAACCCTCGCCCGAGACCAGCGCGGACAGTGCGAAGCGGCCGTAGGAGACCTTGTCTCGGCTCGGCGCGCTGCCCTCGTTGTTGTAGAGGTCCCAGTAGTACCAGCGGGTCGAGTGATCCCACGCGGTGAACGACATCGTGACCGGCCCCGGGGTGGAGTTACAGCCGGTGTCGACGCAGTTGAGGTCGATGGTGAGGTTGATGTTCGGTGCGACGAGCACCAGATCGAGCAGTGACCAGTTCCGGTATTTCACCGAATCCGGAATGACGTGCGCGAAGGTCCGGGCCCGGCGTTGCAGGTTGTCACCCTGACCGTAGATTTCGTAGGTAAAATAGTTGCTGCCCACATAGGTGCGCCCCAGAACGGGAAGCCGGCGAAAGAATCGCATCTCGACCTCTGCGCGCTGGCAATAGTTGAACCGGTCATGAATTCTGCCGAAACCGGATTCCGCGCCATCCCCAGCAAGGCAATCCTTCGACACCGGGTGCGGCTCGTCCCCGATCGGCACCGGCCCATACGTGGTCGGGACCCCGGCAGGGGCCCCACCGCCCTGCGCGGGCAGCATGCTGCGCTGATCATGACTCGCGGCGTTCCGGCGGGCGGTGTCCTCCGCTTCCGCCCTGCCAAACTGCGGAAGAACGCCTGGACGTGCGTGTTCCCTATTCGGTGGCACCTGCGGCAACGGCGGGACAGGAGCCGGCACGCGACGCTGGGGGTCATGAAGTTTCGCCCAGGTGGGTTCGTCGATGACGACGTCGATCGTGGCATGATCACGGGAGTCCGCCGGCGTGGCGGGCCGGTCCGCGGCGGCGGCGAGTGAACTGGCCAGCCCCAGCGTGACGACCAGCGCACCGGTCACGGTTACGCGTTTCAGCACAATGATTTTCCCCTCTGATTTCTCCCCCGCGCACCCGCGCAGGGTGGCGATCACCACCGTGCCGAAGAAATTTGTGACGATCAACCGCGTCGAGGGATAAAGAGAGAAAGTTCGGCTGAATGCCGGGCGGACACCACACCTAAATGGCGGCCGTTTCACCATTATTCGAAACGAGTGACCGTTCCTGATTCGTCGAAGCGCACCATGCCACCCAGCCACGGGCCCGCGAAGTGGGACAGGTCCAGCCGGACGCCGGTCATGACCTCCATCAGCAGCATGCACAACGGCCCCGCCGGCAGGCCTTTCGCGACACCGATGAACTCGTCGTAGTCGCCGAGCGGAAACCCCAGATCGCGCATCTGACCAGTGAACCGGTCCGGGTCACTGCCCCAGCGGCGATAGCTGCTCAGCGGGTAGGTCACGGCGACCAGGTCCCCGTCCTCCGCGTAGCGCACCTCCTGCACATTCGGCAGATAGGTCGCCACACACGCGGCCCCGCCCCCCGACGACAACACGGCCAGCGTCTCCGGCTGCCAGCCGAGGAAACCGGTCGGACCGTCGAACTCCACCACGAGCGTCCACCCCAACCCCGGCAGAGCACGCGCGAGGACCATCTCCCGGTCCATCACCCCGAACGGCACCTCCCCCGGATCAGCGGCACCGACACTCCCCGGAGCGGCACCCATCACCGTCAGCACGGCGTCCGGCGCGCGGCCCCGCACCACGGTCACGCACCATCCCTCACCGAACTCAGCGACCAGATTCACCGGCTCAGCCATCACGCCCTCCATCTCCACGTTCAGCAGGCTCTGCACCTGCACCCGATCGTGGCACCGGCACACCCTGGCAGGTCAACCATCACGCCAGACCGGTGCAGCGCCGGACAGATCGGCGCGAGGCATGCAGCGGGGGAGTGGTCGCCCTGTACCTCACCGCTGGTCCGGCCTGATCCTGGGCGCCGCCGCCTGCGACATCCGCACCGACCGCATCCTCGGCGAGATCCGCGCCACCTGCGTCGCCTCTGCGTTCTGTTCGGCATGTCGGTCAAGGCAACTGCTCGCTACGCCGCCATCCTCGACCTGATCAACACTGTGTCGGGCTGAGTCACTCTCACTAAATCCGGTCGCGGGACCAGCGCCTCGTCGGGCACCCTGTTCCGCGTGCCTCCAGCGTTTGTCTCCGGCGTGGAACTGTCGGGCCGCCTCTATGACGAGGCGGTGCGTCCCCTGCTGTCCCAACACTTTCCTGGCCTGACCCACACCGCGGCCTTGATCGGTCCCGGCTCCGAGGTGCTCGGGTTCGACACCGCCCGCTCCACCGACCATGACTGGGGACCGCGCCTGCAACTGTTCCTGCGCCCCGACGATCTCGCTGAATACGGCGCCAGGATTTCCGACATACTCGCCGAACGGCTGCCCGCCAGCATCGCCGGCTACTCGACCAACCTGGTCCCGATCGGAGACCATGGCACCCGCCACATGCGGCCAGCGCGCGGACGCATCCAGCATGGCGTCGTGGTCACCGACCTGGGTGCCTGGCTGACTGGCCACCTCGGCTTCGATCCCCAGAACGAGATCACCACGCTCGACTGGTTGGCCACCTCGGCCCAGGCGCTGGCCGAACTCACAGCCGGTAAGGTTTTTCACGATGGTCTGGCCCAACTGCATCCGGTCCGACGAGAGCTGGCCTGGTACCCCGACGACGTGTGGCGCTACATGCTGGCCTGCCAATGGCAACGCATCAGCCAAGAAGAACCCTTCGTCGGACGCTGCGGTGACGTCGGCGACGAACTCGGGTCGGCGATCATCACCGCACGCTTGGCACGCGACCTGATCCGCCTGTGCCTGCTCCTGAACCGGGTCTACCCGCCCTACGGCAAATGGCTCGGCCGCGCCTTCGACCGCTTGCCGTGCGCCCAACGGGTGGCGCCGCTTCTCGCCGCCGCCGTGGCGGCGACCGACTGGCACGAGCGTGAGTATCACTTGGCCACCGCCTACGAGACCGTCGCCGTCCTGCACAACGAGACCGGGCTCACCGAACCGGTCGACACCCGCACGCGCTCGTTCCACAACCGGCCCTACGAAGTACTGCACGCCGAGCGCTTCACCGCAGCCCTGATCACGACCATCCACGACCCCGCGCTGCGCGACCTGCCATTGACCGGTGCCATCGACCAATTCGTCGACAGCACCGACGCCCTCGGACCCCGTGCCCTCACTCGACGCCTTGCCCAAGCGCTCGTTCCCAACCGAACAGAAGCGCCCTGATACCGGCATCGAGCACCTCAAGCACTTGAGTTCCTGCCGACGATCGCTTCCGAGTTCGTGAACCTGTAAAGGTTCGGCAGGAATCGTTCAACCTGTTCGGTCAGGCTGGCGTTCAGCGGACGGAAAGGCCCAGTCCGACGTGCTGCTGCAAGGACTCCGCCAATCCGGCGAGCACCTTCGAAAATTACGCGCAAGAGTTGTCGGACAGAGCGTTCCTCTCGTCGTAAGGCAGGCGCTCCTGCATCGCCATTGCGGCATCCTCTTCCGCGTAGAGCAGTGCGCCTCCAGTCCGGGCCAGGCCGCCAACTCCTAACGCCGTTGCGACGTCGAGGGCGTTGAACAATTCGTCCGGATTTTGCAACGGTGCCGATGCGGTGCAGGTATGGACGTCGGCCAGCTTCCCCATCCCTGACGAGCTCAGGTCGTTCGGCACGATGTCACCGAGCACGTCCTCGGCCACGATCAAGCCCACCGGATCGCATGTCCTTGCCCGACGCCGTGAGCGCGCCCAGAGTGACTTGCCGATAGTCATTTCCGGCTCGGCGTCCACTCCGATCACCGTCCGGCCGAGGCGGGCAGGCTGCAGTTGCAGATGTAGAGGTGTTTGAGCCGCGTACGTGCGGCGTTGTTCGGCTCGGAGCGCGGGAACGGCCAGTCCTCAAGAGATGTTTTCGGCAGGGCGCAAAGGTGTGGCCGAGTCCGGTTGGTCGCTCCATCCTTTGATGCCTGTCGCGTCCATCGGAGGCATCAAGCTACTGATCGGCACTGCGTCGGAAGAATTTCTCTGGATGACACGGGAGTGCACTATGAAGAACCGAACGCGTTTGAGTCTGGCTGCCGTGGCTTTCGCCGCCGCTGCCTTGTATGCTCCGGCCTCGGCCAACGCGGCTACCGCAACAGCACAGGCCGCAGACGCCCAGTCGGCGACGTGTTTGTGGCCGACCAAGAGCTGGTCGATTCCTGACGGCGGCGGTGACACCGCGGGCAGGGTCGAGTGGCATGACTACGACGGAAGTACGGACAAGGACAACTTCTTCCTTCAAGACAAGCCCGGCGACGGACAATCCGTCTCCTTGCGGGTGAAGAATCACGCCACCGGGAAGGAGTACTACAAGCACGTCTACAGCGGCAACGCCTATTGCATGGGTGTGGGAAACATTCCTAACGGCGATTACGTTTACTGGTCTGCGTGCAGCTGGGACGACGGCGTGATCACCGAGTGCCGAAGCGGCACGATCACCGAGTAGTGCACTCGCGCATCGGGCCAGCGGGCGTCATATCAGGTTCTACCGCCGCTTCAATGCGTCGGAGGCCTCTGTCCGCGGGGTTGCGGCGAAGAAAGCAAATGCCGACCTGGTTCCCGACTGCCTGGACTGGCTTGCACCGGCGGACGGGGTTTACGTCCAGGTCAGCGCTCCGTCGTCGCGAATGACCGGGTCACCTGGATTGGGCGGGTCTTGCGCCGCGGTGGGGTAGTTGTCGAGGCGTTCGGCGGTGTCGGTGAGCAGGGCGTTGATGTTGGCCCAGGTGGTGCGGTGGGCGCCTGATTGTGCCATCCAGTCCATCACACAGCCGTGGTCGGTGCCGGGGCGCAGGTCGAGGGCGAGTACGGCGCCATCGAGGGCTCGGCAGACGGGCAGTAGAGCGGTGCAGAATCCGAGGGTGGCGTCGCCGGCGGCGCGCTGGTGTTGCCCGTCGGCCTGGCAGCAGTCCTGGTCGGGGTAGGCGCTGAGGCTGGCCCATTCGTCCCGTGCGCGCGTTACTGGAAGGGGCATGTACACCCCGGGGAGGGTGAAGGCGTTGCGGTAGTCGGTGTCGTCGTCGACGCCGTCCATCAGTCGCCACCACGCCAACAGGTCGTCCGGGAAAGGCCGCCCCACCGCGTCCTGCACCGCGCGGATGTCGTCGGCGGGTGCTGGAGACCGGAGTGTGGCCGCGGTGATCGGGGTGTGGCTGTGCAGCCAGGCTGTGATTCGCGCCCAGGCCGTGTCGACGCCGTCGTTCATCGTCACGGGCTCCTCCCGGTCATTCATGCCGGCGGTGGATCCGCCGGAGACGTCTGTCCCCGGCGGATCCACGCTATCGTTCACCGGTTCTCGTCAGGGGTTGATCTGGATGGAGAACCGTTCCCGATCGTTCGGGTCAAGTTCCGGGTCTTTGCCCAGATCCAGGATGCGGTCGTTCTCGTACCAGCCGAACAGCCGTCGGCCTGCCTGCTGGTTATGGGTCCGGAGCGCCGCACCGAGGGGCGATCCGCTAGTGTCCTCAAAGGACGGTCAGTCGATCGGGATGCTGGTGCAGGTCGCCTTGCCCTGTTCCTGGAACACCGGCGGCCTGCCAGGCTTGATGAGCTCGAAATAGCGCAGGCAGATCAGGCCGGACCTGAAGGTCTTGTTGATATAGAACAGATGATTGCGCTCGCGGTTGGTCGGACCGGTGAGCTTGGAACCATCGGGCAGGAACACCTCGAAGAACCCGGTCGTGTTCAAGATCAGGTCCCCGCGCAACGCGTCCACTCGCTCGATAGTGCCGTTCTTGCCCTTCGTCGAGTTGCAATAGTAGGCGTTGCACACAGTCTCGACATCAGCCGCCGCCGTACCCACCACGATCCCGGTCGAGGCGCACACGGTGGCCGCCAGGACGGTCACAGCCCTTTTCACGTTCAGTCCTATCGACACGACATTTCCCTTCCTCTGATAGAAAACCAGACGCCTGACAGGGGACGGAACGCGCGGCGAAACCACTGCTCCCAGCGGGCCAGGCCATGACGGTGGACGACGCGGCGCCCGAGTTTTGCCGTGATCAGTCATCACCCGAAGGCCCCGGGTGGTTCGAAGCCCCGTGCCTGTTCCCCTCACCACCCCGGATCTCCTTGTGAGCCTCCGGTTCCCCTTCTGTGACGAGTTCCCACGCCGGGCCCGCGACCCCGGTGTGTGACAGTGTGTTCAAGAATGTCACATCAGAGTGGCAGGGGACGTCCGTCGCGTCAAGACGCGATCTGTGGCCGCGCTCAAACCGGCTTCCGGATCGTGGAAGCGCTTGCGATGACTAGATCAGTCCGGAAGCCTGAAGGGCCGTCCGTGCAGGCGCTCCTTCACACGAACCTGAAGGCGCTGATGTCCGTGGCGTGCTGCGTGCCTAGAGTCGGTGTCATGGGGGACACCATCGACGGCGTGGACTGGTCGCGGCTCGAGCACAACTATGGCAGTGCGTCTGATGTTCCGGGCTTGCTCCGCGACTGCGCGAGCTCGGATGCCGACATTGTCTCGGAGGCGCTTTCCGATCTGTCGAACAAGCTTTTCCATCAGGGCGGCTGGCTGTGCTCGGCGGCACCGGCCGCGCTCCCCAGACTGGCCGATCTCGCTGCCGATCCGGTCGTGCACCACCGGCACGAGGTGGTCGAGCTGATCGGTCTGCTGGCGAGAGAGGCGGTCACGATTTCCGAGCGATTCGCCGACTCTGGCTGGTGGCCCGCGCTGGACAGTGTGAGACCGCGGCTGCTGGACCTGCTTGGTGACCCGGACCCGGCTGTGCGACGGGCGGCGCTGCTGCTCGCCGCGGAGGGCATCCGCCATCCTGAGTCAGTCGCGATGCTGCACCGCCGATGGACGATGGAGACCGACCCGGCGATCCGGATCGATGTCGTGCTCGCGATGGGCGCCGTCCTCACCTGGTCGCAGGACGAGGTGCTGCGCGAGAGGCTGAAGGCGTTGCTGACTGACGACGATCCGCAGATGGGGCTGGCCGCTGTGCACGCTCTGGCCGCGTCCGATCCGGCCGTCGCGGTGGGCAACGTCGACCGGCTGGTGTCGACGGTGTTGCGCGTCGACACCGTGGTGTGGCGGGATTCCGAGTGGATCGGCCACACGCCGGAGTCCCTCGTCCACGCGACCGGGGATCTGCTGCTCGGCGATCCGGTCGCGGCCACCGCGTTCGCCCGCGGCGTCGCCCGCGCCGAGGACACGGCCAAGCGGGTCGCCGCGCTCGGACACGCCCAGCAAGTGCTTTCGCAGTGGCGCACCGCCGCCGAAGACCTCTTGCCGTTGCTGGCATCGAATCTCGACGACGGGTCGCCCGAGGCGCGTTACCGGGCGGCGGCCCTCCTGGCTTGTCTCGGCGACCAGGGTGCGTCGTATGCCGAGCAGTTGGCTGCCCGTACCACCGATCATGCGGTGCGAGACACCCGGACTGTGACGACCGTGGGTGACGCCGCGGTGTGGGCCTTGGCCCGTCAGCGGCATCCAGCCTGTGTGCCGGGCTTGGTGAAGCGCCTGTCCGGCAGCCGCCTCGGGTTCGGCTTCGCGGGAGCATATTTCGGTTCGGACTTGCCGATACTGGAGCAGCCGTCGATCAGCGAGGTACTGATCCCGTTGCGGGGACACGCCGATGCTCTTCTCGACGCGGTCATCACCCGGCTGGTCAAAGCCCGACGCGACGGTGTGCTCGCGTCGAACCTGTGCCAGGTGATCGCCGAGTGGGGGCCGATCTCGGTGGCCGCACTTCCTGTCGTGATCCGGTTCCTCGATGACGAGAAGGTTCTGCCCGCGGCGGCGAAAGCGATCGGCGCCATGGGACCCGCCGCGATCGGCGCGGCGGACGCGTTGCGGCGCCACGTGGATGAACCGGCCGCGGCGTGGGCATTGTGGCGCACCGGTGCTGATCCCGGACGGGCCGTCACCGCGCTGGCAGAGCACGTTGCCCGGCCGAACGTCCGGCACACGACGATCGCGCTGCTCGCCGATCTCGGTCCGTCGGCAGCGTCCTCTGTTGACGATCTCCGTACCCTGACCGGTACCAGCGATGACTGGACTCGTGCCGAAGCCGCCCATGCCTTGGCTCGTATCACCGGCGACCCGATCGAGCCTGTGGCCATCCTGACGGATCTGGCCGAACCGCTCGCCCGTGGCGAATGCCGGCCAGTCCGAATCGCAGCCCTCCGTCACCTCGCCGCGCTCGATACGGTCGGCGACCGAGTATGGGAACTGGCACAAGCCATCACTGACAGCCCGCGGCGGATCGCCTGCTTCGGCGGATGGCGCACGTTCACCGAAGACGAGCAAGTCCGCACCGCCGCGTCAGCGCTACTGGCCGATCGCTGAGGGCCGGTCTGCCGTAAATCGGAGTCTCGTACGCACGGGAGCCGAGTCTTCGCTGCCCTCCTGAGGACTATTTGTCAAAGGAGATGTGCGGCCTACGAGTGTCGCAGTGGCGGTGCGGTTACCGAGGGCTTCGGGTACGCGGAAAGTTGGGCGGCGCACGCATGCCGGACCTCTGCTCTGAGTTTGGGGATGGTCCGGCCCCAGCCTGCTCCCCATTCGTCGAAAAGGTAGTAGAGCTGGCCGAGCGGAAGACTGATAACACTGCTGCGGTACCCGGTCTGCGCGAGGATGTGATCGACTTTGTTGACGATCCATTCCTCGCTGGCGGTGCCGTCGATGTGCAGTTGGGCTAGTTGGGTGAAGGCGGTCTGCGCCGCGGCTGTGTCTGAGTCCGGGATCGAGGTGTGGCAGTCGGCGAGTGCGTCGCGCAGGATGTCGTGCACTTCGCCGGAATCAGTGCCGCTCAACCCGGCCAAGGTCCGCAGGGCTCGTCCGTCGTGGCCGTGCACGAGCCAGTGTGCCGCCCAGAGGGGAATGCGTTCGGTGGGCGCCATGCACAGCGCTTTCCAGGCGGCGACCAGATCTGGAGTGGGGATCTCGCCGGGTTTGAGCGCGGGCCAGTCGTGCATGAGTCAATCGTGTCCTAAGCTCGCCGACCTGGCACCTGCATTTCCGTTGGTTCCGCAGCGGCCAACTCTGGGGCGGCGTCGACGGGTGGAATGGTGCTTGCCTCGGCCGCTGTTCCCGAGGCCGGGGCAGCCGGTGCGCGGCTGGATCACCATCGACCCGCTCGCCGGGCCCATCCGGCACCCCACAGCCCAAACCGCTCCCGCGCGCCGCGGCTCCTTGATGGTCTCGATGTTGCGCGCCGAGACCGCCACCATCAGCACTATCTTTGCGGCAAGGCCTAAGGTTCCCCCCGTTTCACCGGCATGCCCGCACGGTGGTCGCTGTCGCAGGGATGATCATCGAGACAACTGCCAGCACCGCGTCGCAGTCGTCGCGAACCTCCTCCACCTTCCGACGCCACCGTGCCTGGCTGCTTGGTGCCGACGGGTCTTCGTAGTCAAGATCGTGCACGATTGCGTTTCGTGCCTTGAAGAACTTGTCGAGCGTTTCGATCTGAGCGATGGGGAGCTGTGCAAGCCGGCCTCGGTGCGGACGTCAATGTAGACCTTGATCATCTGTTGCCGGAGTGGATGACGCGGCAATTGCTTCGACCCGGCCCACCATGACCGTCCGATGAGGACAGACGCGCCCGGCTGGCGCAGGTCAGAACGGCCAGCCCACGCTCCGGCTCGCTTCGAGGAGCGGAATCATCCGGAAGGCCTGGTCGGTCAGGCCGCCGAAAGTGTGCCGGTTACCGCGGCCTGACGTCGAGTGGCCGTGCTGGTAGCCCGCGAGGTTCCACGTGTACAGCGCCGTATCCTTCGGCACGGCCTGGTCGACGTTGCCGGACGAGTGCTGTTCGTCGGTCAGGATCACGACCCTGTCGTGCCCCGGACGCAGGTGACGCCGGATCGCGCCGACGGTGTCCGTGCCGCCGCCGATGAAGTAGCCGCCGTTCTTCCACCGGTCGAGCGCGCGCAGCAGCGACTCGTCTCGGGGCAGGTCGAACGCCTTCGAACCGGTGCCGCCGTAGTAGCCGTTCGAGAACGACACGACATCCGCCGTCTCGCAGCGGGCGCCGAGGGCGATCCCGAAGACCGCGGCCGCGTCCCAGCGCATCAGCGTGCCGTCCTTGCTGAAACCGGCGTTCATCGACCCCGAGGTGTCGACGAGGATCAGTGTCCTCCCGGTGAGTCGCGGCACGTTCGACAGCGACTTGGCGATCGCCTTTTCCAGGGCGTACGACCAGCGAAGCGACGGCGCCGCCCGATACGCGGAAAGGAACCTCATCGGGAACTGCCGTGACTTCGCGACCTGCTCCGGATCCGCCAACCGTGCCGCGACGCCTTCGGCCACCTCGTCGGACACGCCTGCCTCGTCGAAGTTCCGGAGGTTCCGGATAAGAGCCATGTAGCCCATGGAAGGGATCACGGCTTCCCAAGCGCGCGCGTCCATGGGGCCCTGGAGCCAACCCGCCAGGGACTCCCACGTCATACCCGCCTGCCGGAGAACGGACCGCGCGATGTCGAGTTCGGGGCGGCTGAAGAGATCGCGTCGCTTCTCCTTGTCCCACGCCATCAGCTCCGCGCGGGCGCCGAGGACTTCCAGTTCGGCGGGGATCTCGCGGCCGGGGTTGAACCGGACGTCGACGATGTGCTCGAACAGGGCGTCCTGCACCGGGTTCTTCGGATCCGGATGGGCCAGGCCGAGGACGTCGGCGAACCGGAAGGCACGCGCGTCGGAATCCCACTTGAGGAACGACTTTTCGTGGAAGAGCCGGACAGCCGCGTCGGCGACGCCACGCTTGACCGGCTTCGGGATCTTCTTGCCGTACAGGGAAGTCCAGTACGCCAGCAGTTCGCCGGGCTCGTCGGCGCGCTGGAGCACGGAGTCGACGACGGCGCGGTTCGCGATGGTGGCGACGTACGACTGGTCGTCCGTCACGGCGGCGAGCCGGGCGCGGACGTATTCGGCGGCGCCGACGATCGCGGCGGTACGCATGTTCGCTTCGGTGCGGAGCCAGCGCAGGAACCGCGCTGTCCATTCCGGGTCGGCGAGCGCGGCCTTCCGGACGAGGGCGGCGTAACGCGTGTCGCGCTCGTCGTCCGTCTCGTAGAAGGTGTTCTCACCGACCATGTTGGTGACGGCGAGCAGGAACAGCTCGGACTTGGTGTCCCGCGCGTAGCCGTCTCCACCTTCGTGGGTGACGCCGCCGGGGCTCCGCTCACCGGCGATCGGTGACGTGGTCGCCGGGCGTGTGCCGGCGATGTTGAACTTCGACACCTCGACCCCTCGTCTCGTTCGAGGGAAGCCACGGCTCCGGATGAGGCCCGAGAAAAAATCGGTGACGGTGCTTGTCCACTGCTCTACCGACTGAGCTACCGGCAGCATGGCTGCCGAGCGGGGCTCGAACCCGCGACCCGTGGAATACGATGAAGTAGCCGTTACCTGCGCACCGGGCACATCTGAAGTCGTGGCTCCCCAGGAGTGCTCGCCCAAGCTAACAGAGCGCTCGTCGCCACGTCTCCGGAATTACCGGGTCTCAGAAGCGAGGGAGCTCCAGCAGGTTGTTCTTCCAGATCCCGTCCGCGCGCGTGCGGAGGAACTTCGGGCCGAAGGTCGGCTTGATGATCTCCACGGCCACCCGGTGGATTCCCTCGTCCACATAGGCCTTCCCGTCGTCGTCCTCGAGCCAGGCCACGATCGCCGAAACGAAACTCTCGCCGGTCTCGCCGCTGCCGGGGTTGACCCAGCGCAGCTTCGTGATGCTTTCGTGGAACTTCCCACCTTCAAGCCGGGTTGCGATGATCTTGATGGCCATGGTGCTACCTCTTCGGCTGGATACCCTCGAAGCGAACAGGGGTAATGCGGTACTCGCCACCCGCCCGCACCTCGTTACGCCGTCCGGTCGCCGTGCCTCGAACGTTACGAGTTCGAGCGCGGGGCGTCGTTCTGAGTCAGATGACGCAGACCGCGCGCGTTCCGTCATGTCAAAGTCCTCGCGCCGGCGGGAACACCGGCCGGTGGAGAGGGGAAACGGACATGTGCGCTGCCCACAAGAGAACGGCCGTGGCGGGAATCGTCCTGGCCGCGACGGTAGTGGCCGGCTGCGCGCCGGACCCGGCGCCGGCGGCCCAGCAGGCGGCGCCTTCGCCGTCCGTGGCCGATTCGGCCGCGGCGGTCGCCTGGATGAACGGATTCTGCGGCGCGGTCAAGGATTTCATCGAAGGCAACAACAAGATGCCGTCGGCGAGTGGTGAGACCGTGGAGGCCATCAAGAAGAGTACGAGCGAACAGCTCGGGCATTACGCGGCGATCCTGACCAAGACGGTCGACGGCCTCGGCGCGCTGCCCGCCGCCCCGGTTCCGGCCGGAGACGCGGCGAAGCGGGAGTTCCTCGCGAAATACACCTCGGCGCGCGACAAGACCGTGAAAGCGAAGACGGATCTGGACGCGGCGGGGAAGAACGACACCGCCGCGCAAGGCCGTGCGGTCGAAGGACTCATCGCCGCTCAGAAGGACACTCACGGCGCGCTCGACCCGGTCGCGGCCGTCTTGGGTGCTCCGGAGCTGAAAACGGCGGCGGCGACCGCGGAACGCTGTCGTCCTTGAGGCGTGGGGTGGGGGGGCGGGGGGGGGCCCCCCCCCAACAAGAGATTAACCGCCGGCCGCAATTAAAGGTTGCGGGCGGGGCGCCCGGCGACAAGGCGCGGGGGTGAGTA
>NZ_JBIWKX010000013.1:10102-166018 GCF_044765885.1 Amycolatopsis sp. NPDC102389 | reverse complement strand
ACCCGAAACGCCACTCACGACCCGCGCTTGACCAGGGCCGAAGGCTCCTTTCACCGCATTAGACGCGGCGAAGGGAGCCTTCAGCCCACCATCGGGCCGCCCGAGAAACACGCCACGTTTGACCTTCGGCTCAATAAGCGCCGCTGAATTGTCCACAAAGGACACTATCAGACTGCTCGGTGTCCGATTTATATTTATATGTACGATCCTGACTGGGGTCGTGAGTGGCAATGAGGGTTAGAACACTCTTTGCCACTCACGACCCTCTCGTGAGACCGTGCAGACTACCCAAATTGGACACATTCAGCTCGAAAAGTGTCCCTTGTGGACATTCGCGGCGCGGTCGGCGGCCCTTATCGGTCAGCGCGGACCCAGGCCACAAAGGTGCACGGCACGCCATATTTGACTTACCCCTCAATGGTGAGGGGTTAGGGCTGCGGTCGCGGAGTCGCGAAAGTGGCTTCCGCGACGTCAGCGGAGGTGGTGGGCGGCCCAGGTGAGTCGTGGGGGGTTAGTTTGGGTTTTAAAAAAATAATAACAGACAACCCCCCCCTGAGACGGGAAATTGTGTTTTAATAACAGGAGCGGGGGTGCTGTGGTTTGTGTTTTTTTGGATTCTCGCGTTGTGGGGGGGGTTTTGGCGCTCGATTTTTTTGTTGTTGTTCACGGTCTTTAATCAAACCAAAACCCCCCCCCCGACCCCATGTGAAGCCGTACATATGGGATATCTGACCGTCAGCGAGTGTCCCTTGTGGACACTCAGAGCCGCCACTCACTCCTCGAACCAGCCGGATCGCCTGTCGCATCCGACACGTTCTCCACGCTCTCGCTTGCCCTGGGGCATCATGTCCCTCTGTTGGCGGTTTGTCCTCTTCAGAGTCAGGAACCAGCATGAGCGGCTTCGGCAAGTGGAATCTCGGCATCGGCGTCGTCCTGATGGCGGCGGCCGTGCTGTGCTCGGTGCTGGACATGATCCCCGCAGCGGTGATCACCGGCATCCTCGGCCTGCTCGGCCTCAGCATCGCGGGTTACGACCTGATCGACGGCTGGTCGGAACGCGCCGAGCTCCGCCGCAGGGAAGCGCGGGTGCGCCGCGAACGCGAAGGTCACTGAATACCGCAGGGACAGCAGGCTAGCCACTCTGACCGCTACGCGTCGAGCGTGATATCGGAGACCGGGACCGCCTGGCAGGTCAGGCACTGGTCGTCGGGAAGACCGTCGGGCGGCGTGACGAGGTGGGCGGTCGCGCCGTCGAGCACGGACACGGCACAGCTTTCGCACTGGCCGAGGCGGCAGCCACTCGGCAACGAGAGGCCGCTCTTCTCGGCGAACTGAAGGAGTGTGCCGTCGGCCTTGTGCCAGGTCTCCTCGCGACCGGAGCGGGCGAACCGCACGGTGGCCGTCGCGTCGTCGGCGATGGCCACCGGCGTCGGCGCGGCTTGGAACTTCTCCGCGAAGATGTCCGCGCGGGGGACACGGCGCTCCATCAGGCCCGCGGTGATCTCCTCGATCATGCTCCCGGGCCCGCACAGGTAGAAGCGCGCTCGTCGCCGGATGAGCGAGTCGTCGACGCTGTCGGCCGAGATCCGTCCCAGGACGTCGTGGTCATCTCCTCGATCGGGCCGGCTGTAGTGGTCGATGACCCGCACCGTGTCGAGCCGGTTCGCCAGAGCGCCGATCCGTGCCCGGAAGGCGTGGCTCGCGGCGTTCCGGTTCCCGTAGTGGAGGACGATTTCCGGAGCGGATCCCGGGTCGCTCGCCAGCGTCTCCAGGAGGCTCAGGAACGGCGTGATCCCGATGCCCGCGGCGATCAGCACCAGCGGCCGCCGGTGGTTCGTCGGCAGGGCGAACGAACCTGACGGCGGCGTCACCAGCACCCGGGCGCCGGCGTGGAACCGTTCGTGGACGGTGGGGGAGAACTGTCCGCCCGGCAACCGCCGGACCGCGACGCGGTAAGTGGTGCGTCCGGCGTCTCGGGCCGCGGCCGTCAGCGAATAGCTCCGGGTCACCAGCGGTTCGTCGGCGGCGGCCAGGGTGATGTGCTGACCGGGGCGGAAGTCCGGCAGTTCGCCGCCGTCGGCGGGGCGCAGGTCCAGGGTGAGTACGTCGCCGGTTTCGAGTGCCGCACTGTCCACGATGAACTCGCGTTCGGTGTTCCACGGCGGCGGACCGGCCGGGCGGACGTCGCAGGCGGTCGAGCGGAGCGCGACCGAGCCGCTGATCGGGTCTCGGGCGTCGTCGCCGATCAGCAGGTTGTAGTTCGCCCCGCCGTCGCTGAGCGGGTCCGAGCCCGGCAGCCCGAGGTCGGGCGCCGGTTGCCACCAGCCGTACTCGGCCACGACGACGTCGCGGTGCAACGCGGAGTCGATACGCGCTCGCATCGTGACGGTCGCCGAGAGGGTCGCGATCTCGACCCATTGGCCGGTCGTGATCCTGCGTTCGTTCGCGAGTTCGGCGCTGATGTCGACCATCGGTTCCGGCGACCGGCGCCGCAGTGACGAGATCCCATGGTGCTGGCTGTGGCAGAAATAGCCGTTCTTCGCGCAGGTCAGAACCAAGGGATATCGCGAGTCGACCTCCGGGGTGCGGGCGACCGGAACCGGCGACTGGCCGTGCTCGGCGAGCCGTTCCGAGTACAGCTCGACCCGCCGGGTCGGAGTGCCGAACCCGGCGACCCCTCCGTCACTCTCTTCCGCGTACTTCCGGTACCCGGCGGGGAGTGGAACGTCGACGCCGCCTGCTTCGGCGCGAAGCTGCTCCGTGGTGAGCCCGAGGCCGGCGAGCTGGTGATCCCAGGCGGTTTCGATCCGCCCGTCGAAGAATTCGCCTGCCATGCCGAGGCGCGACGCGAGATCGAAGACGAACTCGGTGTCCGATCGGGACTGTCCGATCGGCTCGATCATGCGCGGCCGGTGCTGGACCCGCTCCTGAGCCGCCGGCGTGATCTCGAAACCCGCCCTGATGGCCTCGTGCTCCCACGGGGTGTTGACCGGCAGCAACAGGTCGGCGAAGCGCGAGGTCGGGTTCTCGATGAGGTCGAGGTGTACGGAGAACTCCAGCGCGCGTAAGGCCTCCGCGGTCCGTTGTGGATCCGGCTGGGACAGCAGAAGGTTGCCACCGAAGGAGACCAGGGCCCGCACCCGGTACGGATCGCCGGCGGTCGCGGCCCGGCAGAAGTCGCGGGCGTTGATCCATCCTTGCGACGGCGGCCCGATCGGGAAGTTGCCCGACCCCAGCGCCTTGGCCCGCTGCCGTGGCTCGAGCTGATCCGGCGAGGTGACGGAGTTCGTCGGCTGCTTGGGGATGACGACGTTTCCGCCGGGCGCGTCGTAACTGCCGGTGAGGGCGTACAGCGTCGCGATCGCCCGCTCGGTCTGCGTGGCGTTCGCGTGCTGGCCCACCCCGGTCCACGCGGCGTAGGAAACACTCTGTGCGGCGATGAGCTCCTCGGCGAACGCCTCGATCGAAGCGGCGTCGATCGTCGTGACCGAAGCGGTGCGGTCGAGTGGCCAGTCCGCGCAGACTTCGGCATACAGAGCGAAAGCCGGGACGCATTCGACGATGCCGTCACGAGTCGGCACTCGCCTTGTTCCGTGCAGAGCGAACTGCTCGGGCTTCGACGGCAGGGCGGTCGTGTCGACGGGCTCGGCCGTCCCGGTCGCCACGTTCCACGCCACGAAGCCCGCGAGCGCCGGTTCGACGTCGGCCGCCCGCAAGAACCGGCCGGTGTCCCGGCGGACCAGCAGCGGACCGTTGGTCCAGCGCCGGACGAACTGTTCGTCGTGGCCCTGCCGGAACAGAAGCCGTTGCGCGACACCGAGTGCGAGGGCGTCATCCGTGCCGGGCCGGACCCGCAGCCAGAGGTCGGCCTGCAGCGCGGCGGTGGACCGGCGCGGATCGATGACGACGAGTCGAGCCCCTCGCGACCTGGCCTCGGCCAGTGCCGCGGACTGCGCGAGCCACGACTTCGCCGGATTGTGCCCCCACAGGATGGCGAGGTCGGTCGCGGCGTAGTCGGGCGCGGGGAGGGCGCTGCCGAAGGTGAAGGCGTGCGCGAAGTCCTTGTGCCAGTTGCAGATTTCGGTGCTGTACAGAGTGTTCGGACTGCCGAACAGCCGGATGAACCGCTCCACCCAGTCGATCGAATCGGACATGGGCGTTCCGCTCGGCGACGTCACCGAGAACGCGACGGATTCGGCGCCGCTTTCGGCCCGGATCGTGCCGAGCCGGTCGGCGATCTCGGCCATCGCCTCGTCCCAGCCGATCTCCGTCCACTGTGGATCGGAAGCCGATTTCGGCGTGGTCCGGCGAAGTGGCCGCGTCAAACGTTCTGGGGAATGGACCAGCTCGGGAGCGGCGCGTCCCTTCGGGCACAGGGCGGCGCCGGTCGGATGGGCCGGGTCCGGGCGAACGCCCGTCATCATCCCGTTCTCGATGGTGTAGATCGCACCGCATCGTGAGCGGCATAAAGTGCAGTAACCACGCACGTCGGCCATGGCTGCTCCTCAGCGGTTGTCAGAGACGATCGAAGTTCCGCGCGTCGAGGGCGTGTTCGAGGCGGTCGTCCAGCCCGGCGGCCTGCGCGAGGTCGACCTCCCTGAAGGTCACGGAGTCGCGCCCCGGGCGGAGCTGGCCGACCTTCCAGAACGACGCGTGCGCGACCGTGGCGACGACCGCGAACCCGCCGGAGGTGTTGGCCTCCGGGCAGAGAATGGTCAGCACGTCCCCATAGGCGAGGATCCCGCCGAGGGGGTAGCTGCTGTCGAGAAGGTTGGACGGATGCCCGCCGGCGATGTCGCCCGAAGCCCGCGCCCAGCGGAGGCGGCGGGGGTTGAACCGCACGCCGACCCGGTCCGAGCTGAGATCGCAGCGCCAGACCGCGTCGAGGAAGTCTCGATAGCCCTCCTCGGAGAAGAAGTCCGGGTCGGCGTGCGGGCCGCGGAGGACTTCGATCTCCCAGTGGTCGGTGTAGGAGGGTCGCAACGAGGTGGGTACCCGGCGCAGGACCCGGGGTTCGCGCGTTTCGACGGTCTCCAGCACGTCGGCTTGTTCGAGCGCCCGTCCGTCGAGCCCGCCGAGACCGGCGACGAGGAACGTCGACCGCGAGCCGAACACCTCCGGCACCGCGATGCCGCCGGAGATCGCGAGATAGCGCCGGTAGCCGGGCCCGGCGATGATGCCGCAGGCCAGGAGGTCGCCCGCGGCCACCGGCACGGCCTCCCAACCGGGGATCGGCTCGCCGTTGAGCGTGGCGTCGGCGTCCGGACCGGTGATGGCGATGGTGCAGTCGTGGAGGAAGCTCGCCTGGAACCGGCCTTGCGGGATCTCCAGCCCCGCCGTCCCGGCACGGTTGCCGACGAGCAGGTTGGCCGTCTGGAACGCGAGCGGGTCGACCGGCCCGGCCGGGAAGAACCCCATCGACTGCATGCCGACGCGCCCCGGATAGTCCTGGACCGTGGTCTGCAGGCCCGGTTCGATCACTTCCAGTACGGGAATCGTTTTCCCGGACATCGGTTTCGTCATGGGATCTTGACCAATCCCTGTGCCGCGTGGCGGGCGGCACGGCGACGGTCCGCTTCGGCGGAGACCTCCGGCGCCGAGGCGGTCGAGAAGTACTCCTCCGTGGCGAACCGGCCGGGTTCGACGTCGTAGTCGTAACTGCCCGCGAAGGCTTGGCGCCGCAGGTCGATGAGCTCGGCCTCGGTGACGCGGAAGAACGAGATGCGGTCACCGGGGTGGATGAGCGCGGGATCGACCCGGTGCGTGCGCGGGTTGCGCGTCAGCTGGCTGATCGGCACCGTGCGGCCGAAGAGCTGGTACGACCCGGGTGACTCGATCGTGTGCATCACGATGCAGGGCCCGCCGAGCCCGACGGCGCCCTCCGGCGTCCATCCCCGCGCCGGGTTGTACTTCGGCGCGATGATCTCGGATCGCGGGTCGAGCGGGAGCAAGGACGGTAGCCCTGGATAGAAGCCGGTGAAGGCGTTCCACCACTGCGAATCCAGCACCCGGGCGTAGAAGGCCTCACGGTCGGGCAGCCCGTTGTAGCGGACGATGTAGTCGACGTTGGTCCCGTCGAGGACGTTCGGCGCGTCGGGTCTCGTGCTGATCCGGTATCGGTGAACGGCTTCGCGGGAGGCGGAGTCGTCGAACGCGATGGGCAGCTTCAGCCGCCGGCTGGGCAGGACGATCGATCGCGGCTCGGGGAGGGCCCGGTGCACCTCTTCCAATGCGGCGACGACGCTCTTCTGGTCGATGGTGTTCGGTTCGTAGTAGACGGTCAGCGAACGCAGGCCCGACGCGATCTCGAGAACACCACGGACCGGCTCGGCCGCGAGGTGCCTCGCCGCCGCGTGCGCGAAGAAGTTGGCCGCGAGGTCGACCGGGAACGGCTGACCGTACTCGACCATGAGCGCGCGGTCGCCCGCCGTCCGATAGGTCACCGGCGGGTGACCGGCTTCGGGTTCGGGGGTGGCGATGATCGCTGGTGTCAAGATGGGCCTCCGGGTCCGCGTAGCCCGTGAAACGCTCGAAATGCGTGTACTCGGCGGACAAGGCAAGGTGTATATACGTTTCCGCCGACGACTGTCCAGTGTGCCGCCTCCGATCAGGTTACGCTCGCCGCGGGGACGATGGGTTCTGGAGGCGCCATGCCCTTGACCGTGCAAGCCCTGCTGACTCGTGCCGATCTGGAGTTGCGCTGCCTTTCCGGAGCGCCAGGGGCGTTGCGCCGCACGGTGAACTGGGCACTGATCAGCGAGCTGCCGGATCCCCGGCCGTATCTCGACGGGAGCGAGCTGGTCCTCACGACCGGTTCGGGTCTGCCCGCCGAACTCGGCCAGTACGTCGACCATCTCGTCGACGCCGGGGTCGCGGCGCTGGGGTTCGGGCTCAGCGCGTTCTACCCCGATGTCCCGGAAGGACTGGTCGCCGAGGCCGAACGTGCCGGTCTTCCCCTGCTGGTCGTCCCCGCGTCCATCGGGCTGGGCGCCGTCAGCCGGGTGGTCGCCGAGTGCATCTCCGACGAGCGGCAGAAGGAACTCAACTCGGCGGTCGTCGTCCAGCGCGATCTGATCCGCGCGTCGTTGTCGCGGTACGCGGCGAGGGCGATCGTCGAGCGGCTCGGGAAAGCGATGCAGGGCTGGGCGTTGCTGCTGGACCGCGACGGCGCGGTCCGGGCGGGACCGCCCGCCGGCCGGATGCACGCGCCGAGCCTGCGGATCGAACTGCCCCGGCTGCGGTCCGGTGGCGGCACGGCCAGTCTCAGTATGACCGTGGCGGGCGAGTCGGTCGTCCTCTTGGCACTGACCGTCCGCGAACGCGTGCAGGGTTTCCTGGCCGTCGGCCGGTCCACCCCGCTCAACCAGGCCGAACAAGCCGTCGTGGCCACCGCGGTCTCGCTGCTCTGCGCGGAGTTGAGGAGCGCGAGAAGCGTCCTCGACAACGAGCGCCGGAACCGGCTGGCCGTGGCGAAGGTCGCCATCGAGGGAAGCCTCGCGCTGGCCGGTCCGATCGGTCGCGTGCTCGGCACCGACGTGCCCGAAGGCGACCTGCGGGTGGCCATCCTCGGCGTGCCTTCCGGCCACGAACTCGAACTGCTCGAACACGCCGAAAGCGACTACGGCCTGCGGGCCGTCTGCGCGCTGGTCGCCGAGTGGGAACCCGGCCGGGTCGTGGTCCTGATGCCGCCCGCCGAAGGGGACACCAGGACATTGGAAGCGTTGCTCCGGCGGATCCCGCTCGCGCGCGGCGCGGTGAGCGATCCGACGCCCGCCGCCGAGTTGCCGGACGCCTGGCGGCAGGTCAGATCGGTGTTCAACAGCGCGTCCGGGGAAGTCGGAAAGCTGACCCACGTCACCGACGTCGCGTCGGCCGGGCTGTTGCGTCACCTCGACACCGACGAGGCGCGGGGCTGGGCCGAGGCACTGCTGGCGCCGCTCGTCGAGAACAAGAACTCCAAGGTCGATTTCCTGGACACGCTCCGCACCTTCCTCGCGAACAACGGACAGGCGGACGCCTCGGCGTCGTCGCTCGGCATCCACCGGCACACGCTCCGGTACCGGATGGGGAAGGTCGCGGAAGCACTCGATCGAGACCTTGACGACCCGATGACCCGCACCGAACTGTGGATCGCCCTCCAACTGGTGGACCGGCCCTGAGCTGCGATTTCTCGCTGCGTTGCGCCAAGTTGTCCTAAGCGCCACCTCCCGTTGTCCAAGGTGCGCACTACCTGGCGGACCCCGCTTCACCGATGGTTACCCGAGACAGCCGGTAGGGAGTTCAACGGGGAGCTTGGAGGCGCCATGGGTACGTCGCTGCATCCGCCGCAATTGGTGACCGGGTCCAGAACCCTTTATCTCGTCTGGGTTCCCGCCGACCCGGACGCGGTGGCGAAGCTCGTCCCGGAAGGACTCACGCCGGCCGAGGACCGCTCGTGCTACATCAATCAGTACGTGGTGGACGGTGCCGATCAGACCTCTTCGGACGGTGACGAGACGTTCGGCGCGTATTCGCTGACCTATCTCGGCGCCAACCTGGCGGGGCTGGACACCGAGGCCGGTGTCCCCGGCCGCTGGTGGACCCACTACCACAACAGTTCCGAGGTGATGAGCCGCTACGCCAGGGCACACGGTGTTCCGGCGGGCGATCCCGGCCGGACCACACTGGACCTCGAGGGCGACACGCTCGTCGCGACGACGTCCATCGGCGGGCGGCCGATCATCCGGACGACCGCGACCGTCACCGTCGGCACCACGCGGCGCGCGGTCGGCCAGCTGCGGTACATCACCCAGCGGGACGGCGAGTTCATCAGCGGGCGATACGCCTACGTGGCCGACCTCGCCGAGCGATTCGAGGTCCGTTCCTTCGAATTCCTCGACGAGAACCACCCGGCCTACGCGCTCAGGCCCGCAGACCCGTTGCAGGTCACCTTCGGTTTCTACGCACCGTCGATGTCCTTCGTCTACCCCGGGGGCGAGGGCCCGCTCGGGTCCGAACACGGCAGCTGACCGGCGCCACCCAGACAGAGACACATTAGGAGCTTTCAATGGCCCTGCTCGAACGTTCGCAGTGGTACGACATCGCCCGCAGTACCGAGTGGACACCGCGATACGTGACCCAGGAAGAGCTTTTCCCCACCGAATTGTGCGGCGGGGAGGGACTTCCTGACGACATCTGGTCCACCTACGACGAGCCCTACAAGATCAGCTATCGCGAGTACGTCGACATCCAGCGGCAGAAGGACGCCGGCGCCTACTCGGTGAAGGCGGCGCTGGAGCGCGCCGATCTGTACAACAAGGCCGACCCGGGATGGATCTCCATCCTCAAAGAGCACTACGCGGCCGTCGCGCTGGTCGAGTACGGCGCCTCCTTCCAGGAATCGCGGTTCATCCGCTGGTCGAAGGCGCCGGGTATGCGCAACATGGCCACGTTCGGCATGCTCGACGAGATCCGGCACGGTCAGATCCAGCTGTTCTTCCCGCACGAGTACGCGCCGAAGGACCGGCAGTTCGAGTGGTCGCACGCGGCGATGTTCACCGACAACTGGGTCACGCTGGGCGCCCGTCACTTCTTCGACGACGTCATGATGACCCGCGACGCGCTGTCGACGTCGATCTTCGCGAACTTCGCCTTCGAGACCGGTTTCACCAACCTGCAGTTCATCGGGCTTTCCGGTGACGCCGCCAATGCCGGCGACTTCACGTTCTCCAAGCTCATCCAGAGCATCCAGTCCGACGAGGCGCGGCACGCGCAGCTGGGCACGCCCCTGCTGCAGATGCTGATCGAGAACGGCCAGAAGGCCGAGGCGCAGAAGAAGATCGACATCGCCTTCTGGCGCTCGTACCGGCTTTTCACCATCTTGTCCGGGATTCCGATGGATTATTACGTGCCACTCGAAGTCCGCGGCGAGTCCTTCAAGGAGTTCATGGAGGAGTGGATCGTCACCCAGTTCATGCGCTCGCTGGAGGACCTCGGGCTCTCCAAGCCGTGGTACTGGGACATCTTCCTGCGTGACATCTCCGAGCACCACCACGGACAGCATCTCGGCACCTACTCGTGGCGGCCGACCCTGTGGTGGAACCCCGCCGCCGGCGTCAGCCCGGAGGAACGGGACTGGCTGGAGGAGAAATACCCCGGCTGGAACGGAACCTTCGGCAAGGTCTGGGACGTCCTGATCGACAACATGGTCCACGACCGGATGGACAAGACCGTACCCGGCACGCTCCCGGTGATCTGCAACGTCTCCCAGCTGCCCATCGTCGGGACGCCGTCGCAGACGCTGCGCGACATTTCCTTGGTGCACGAAGGACGTCGCTACCACTTCGCGTCCGAAGTGGACAGGTGGATCTTCGAGGACGACCCGGAGCGCTACAAGCATCACAAGAATCTCGTGGACCGGTTCCTCGGCGGCGAGATCCAGCCCGCCGATCTCGGTGGCGTTCTGGAGTACATGGGCCTGGGCACCGTCGGCCCCGGCGGGGAGGACGCCCACGGTTTCGCCTGGGTGGATGCCTACCGCACCAAGCTCGCGAACGTCGGCTGAGCGAGCGAACAGGAGGAGATCATCATGGCCGTTGTCCCGCTCGCCGCCCATTTCCACGGCGACTTCGTCCTCAAGCTGCTGCCGGTCGACACGACGAACACGATGGACGAGGTCGCCGCGGCGGCCGCCGCGAACTCCGTCGGCATCCACGTCCCCGACCAGCCCGGCCGGACCCTCCGGGTGCGCAAGCAGGGCGTGGAAGAGCCCTACGCCCGCGAAAGCACCGTGGCCGACTCCGGTCTGGAGCCGACCGAATGCATCGAAATCTATTACGAGTGAGGAGGACCGGTGACCAACACTGAACCCATCGCCGACCCGGTCGGCCCGGTCCTGCAGACCGGCGAGGTCGCCCGCGCCATCGCCGACGCGGCCGTCATCGACAACGCGGGCCATCGCGTCGACGTCCGGGACCGCGGTTCCTATGTCCGCATCGAGGTGGACGGCGGCGAATGCGTGCTCCGGCGCGAAACCATCGCCGCCGAACTCGGCCGCCCGTTCAAACTGTCCGAACTGGAACTGATCATGCCCTCCTTCGTGGGGCGGATCGAGACCGGCACGGATGTCATCCGGTTCTACCTCGGCAGCGCGTCCGACAAGAAGGAGGCCCGCGCATGAGTGCCCCGCTGAAGCCCCTCAAGACCTGGGGGCACCTGGCCAAACGCCGTCGCAAGCCCAGCGAGTACGAGATCGTCTCGACGAACCTGTTGTGGCACACCCGCGACAAGGAACAGCCGTGGGACGTCGGGCACACCGGCTTCATGGCGGACTTCTACCGCCGCTACCGCAACGGCAGCCCGATCACGCACGAAGACTGGAACGCCTTCCGCGATCCGGACGAGCTGGTCTACCGGACCTACAACATCCTCCAGGACGGCCAAGAGTCCTATGTGGACGGCCTGCTCGACCAGCACAACAAGGAGGGCCACGACCGCGGTCTCACCGCCGAGTGGGTCGCGACGCTCTCCCAGCTGTACGCCCCGAGCAGGTATCTGCTGCACACCGTGCAGATGGCCAGCGCGTACCTCGTGCACATGGCGCCGGCGAGCACCATCGCGAACTGCGCGGCGTTCCAGGCCGCGGACTCGCTGCGCTGGCTGTCCCGGGTGGCCTACCGCACCGCCGAGCTCGGACTGGCGCATCCGGCCGCCGGGTTCGGCAAGGACGAGCGACGGCACTGGGAAGAACTTCCCGCGTGGCAAGGGTTCCGTGAGCTGATGGAACGCCAGCTGACCACCTTCGACTGGGCGGAGGCGTTCGTCGCGCTCAATCTCGTCGCCAAACCCGCCATGGACGAGGTCGTGCTCCGGCAGCTGGGCGTCAGTTCCCGTCGCCACGGCGACGTCCTGCACGCGCTGCTCGCGGAGGCCGAACTGCGCGACAGCGAGCGCTCCCGCCGCTGGACGCTGGCGCTGGTCCAGCAGATGACCGAGGTCGAGTCGAACGTGCCGAAGCTGGCGGAGTGGATCCGCAAGTGGGAGCCGCTCGGCGCGGCGGCCATCCGTGCCTATGCCGAACAGATCCCGGAGAACGCCGAAGCCGCGGACAACGCGATCGGCGCCGTGCGGGCCTTCCACCGCCAGCTCGGGTTCGGGGACTGACGTCGTCATGACCACCGCTACCGGACACCACATCACCGTCGAAGGCAGCGGCGTGCGCTTTCCCTGCGCGGAGGGCGACACGCTGGTGCGCGCCGCCCTCCGCGCGGGGGTCGGGCTGAGCTACGAATGCAACAGCGGTTCGTGCGGCAGTTGCCGGTACGAGCTGCTGGAAGGTGAGGTCCACGACCGCCGTCCCGACGCGCCGGGGTTGAGCGCGCGGGATCGCCGGAAGGGGCGCCGTCTCGCCTGCCAGAGCGAGCCGCTCTCGGACTGCGTTCTCAAGGTCGCGGAACCGGGACCGGTCCCGACGCCGCGTCCGATCCGGCAGAACGCGGTTCTGCGTGAGGTGCGCCCGCTGACCCACGACATGGCCGAGTTCGTCTTCGACGCCGAGAAGCACGCGGCGTTCTCGGCCGGGCAGTACGCGATGATCCATCTGCCGGACGGCGACGTCGAGCGCGCCTACTCCATGAGCAATCTCAGCAATTGCGCGCGGGAGTGGCGGTTCGTCGTGAAGCGGACGCCCGGGGGCAAGGCGACGTCGTTCCTGTTCGACCGGCTCCGGCCGGGGGATTCCGTGGTGCTCGACGGCCCTTTCGGGCACGCCTACCTACGGCCCGATGACGCCGCCAGGCAGGTGGTCTGTGTCGGCGGGGGATCGGGGCTCGGCGCGATGATCAGTGTCCTGCTGGGCATCGCGGCGCTGCCGGACGCCGGCGGCTGGACCGCGCACCTTTTCTGCGCGGGCAAGGAAGCCAGGGACATCCACGTACCGGCGGCGGTCGGGAGACTGCGCGACCGGCTCGGCCGGTTCCATCTGCACACCGCGTTGTCCGCGGCCGGAAACGACCCTTCGGCCGGCGAGTCGGTGTTCCGCGGGTTCGCGCACGAAGCCGTGCTCGACCTGCTCGGGGACTCCGTCACGGACCACACCTACTACGCCGCCGGCCCGCCCGCGATGACCGACGCGCTCGCCCGTGCGCTCGTGCTCGAGAAGGGCCTGCCCGCCGACCGGCTCTACTTCGACCGCTTCTGCTGAAAGGACCACACGCGATGGGATTCGTTCGGGTGTGCAACCTGGAAGACATCTGGGAAGGCGAGATGGAGTCCTTCGAGGTGGAGGGCAGGGAAATCCTCGTCGCCCACCTCGACGGCGGCGAAGTCGTCGCCACCCAGGCCATCTGCCCGCACCAGCAGGTGGAGCTCGTCGAAGGAGAGCTGGACAAGAAGACGCTCACCTGCAAGAGCCACCTCTGGACGTTCGACCTGGCGACCTGCAAGGGAATCAATCCCGGGCACGCCGAACTCGCCCGCTACCCGGTGAAGCTGGACGGCGAGGACATCTACATCGACCCCGAGGGTGACACCCCGAAGGTCGCCCACTCCTGATCGAAACGAAGGATTGACGATGGTTGCCATCAACTGCGACATGGGCGAGGCGTACAGCATCTACCGCTGTGGTGACGACGAAGGGATCATGCCCTACATCACCATCGCGAACGTGGCCTGCGGCTTCCACGCCGCGGATCCGGTCGTGATGCGGAAGACCGTCGCGCTCGCCAAGGAGCACCAGGTCAAGGTCGGCGCGCACCCCTCGTTCCCCGACCGCGACGGCTTCGGCCGCCGCGAGATGAAACTGGGCGAGGACGAGCTGACCGCCACGGTGATCTACCAGGTCGCCGCGCTGACGGGATTCCTGAAGGAACAGGGAATGCCGCTCAACCACATCAAACCGCACGGCGCCCTGTACGGCCTGGCGTCCCGCGACGAGAGCGTGGCGACGGCGATCGCGGCCGCGGCGGACGTCTTCGACGTGCCGCTCATGGGTATGGCGAACACCGTGCACGAACAGGTGTGGGGCAAGCGGTCGCAGGGTTTCATCGCCGAGTACTACACCGATCTCGACTACCGTGCGGACGGCTCGCTGATCATCACCCGCGAGCACGCCGCGTACGACCCGGTCGAAGCCGCCCGGCGTTCGGTGCGCGCGGTGACGGACGGCGTCGCGACCTCTGTGGACGGCAAGGACATCCCGATGCGCGCAGACTGCATCTGCGTGCATTCGGACACCCCCGGCGCCGTGGATCTGGCGAAGAGCGTGCACGAAGCACTGCAGCCGTACCTGAGCTAGCCGACCCGAACCCGAACCGACCGCAGTCCATCCGATACAGCGAGGTGCCGTGATGACCCGTCACGAGGTGGTGTCGCCCATCCCGGGAGTCTTCTACCGCAGGCCCGATCCGGACAGTCCCGAGTACGTGAAGGCAGGCCAGCAGGTCGGCCCCGGTGACACCGTCGGGCTGGTGGAGGTCATGAAGTCCTTTCACCCCATCGAAGCCGACGTCGCGGGGACCGTCGTCGAGTACACGGTCGAACCCGACGACCTCGTCGACGCGGGGCAGGCCGTGGTCGTTCTCGAGGTCGAGTCATGAAACGGTTGCTGATCGCCAACCGGGGCGAGATCGCGGTCCGGATCATCCGCGCGGCGAAGGACCTCGGCATCGAGACCGTCGCCGTCGCCAGTGACGCCGACACCGACGCCCGGCACGCACGGCTGGCCGACTCGGTGGTGAACATCGGGCCCGCGCCCGCCACGAAGAGCTACCTCGTGCCGGAGCTGATCGTCGACGCGGCGAAGGAGGCCGGCGCGGACGCCGTCCATCCCGGCTACGGCTTCCTGTCGGAGCGCGCCGCTTTCGCCGACGCGGTCGCCAAGGCCGGCCTGACCTTCGTCGGCCCGGAAGCGAGTGTCATCGAGCAGATGGGCGACAAGGTCCGGGCCCGTCAGGTCGCCATGGCGGCCGGGGTGCCCACGGTCCCCGGCACGACCGGCGGTGTCGAAGACGTCGATGCCGCGGTCTCCGCCGCCCGCGAGATCGGCTACCCCGTGATGCTCAAGGCCGCCGCCGGTGGTGGCGGGCGGGGGATCCGGGTCGTCGGCGACGAACCTGAACTGCGCAAGGCGTTCCCGCAAGCATCCGGGGAGGCGGCCAAGGCCTTCGGGGACGGCCGGATGTACCTGGAGCGGTTCGTCCGCAGCGCCCGGCATGTCGAGGTCCAGGTCCTCGGCGACGGCGCCGACGCGATCCACGTGTTCGAGCGGGAGTGCTCGCTGCAACGTCGGCGGCAGAAGGTCGTCGAGGAGGCGCCCTCGCCGGGCATCGACGAGCGGATCCGCGCCGAGATGACCAGCGCGGCCGTCCGGCTGTGCAAGCAGGTCGGCTACCGCAGCGCCGGTACGTGCGAGTTCCTCGTCGACGACGACACCGGCGAGTTCTTCTTCATCGAGATGAACACCCGCATCCAGGTCGAGCATCCGATCTCGGAGCTGATCAGCGGGATCGACCTCGTCGCCTGGCAGCTGCGGATAGCGGCGGGGGAGCCGCTGGGCATCCGGCAGGAAGATGTGCAACCCCGGGGGCACGCGATCGAATTCCGGGTGTGCGCCGAAGATCCGGAGCGCAACTTCTTGCCTGGTCCCGGAAAGATCGGGCACGTCGAGCTTCCCGGTGGCCCGTGGGTGCGCACGGACACCTGGCTCACACCGGGCAGCCAGGTCCCTCCGTACTACGACTCGCTCATCGCGAAGGTCGTGGTGTGGGGGAACGACCGGGCCACCGCGCTGGCCCGGTCACGGCGGGCGCTGAGCGAACTCGTCATCGACGGCGTGCCCACCACCACGCTGTTCCTCCTGGAGCTGCTCGACCAGCCATGGTTCGCCGAGGGCCGGTTCGACACCGGCACCCTCGAAGTGTGGCTGGCCGAACGCGCCGCGGCGACGGGAGGCAAGGCATGACGGGCCAGGACACGGCCGCCCGCTACAGCTGGGGCGGCGACGAGCACATCTTCGTCGAGCTCGCGGAATCGATGAGCCTGCAGGCGAACTTCAGGGCGATGGCCATCACCACCCTCCTCAAGGAGGAACGGCCGGAGGGGATCCTGGAGATCTGCCCCGCGAACGCCTCGTACCAGGTCCGGTACGACCCGGACCTGCTCGAACCGCGGGCGTTGCTGGCGCAGCTGCAGGACATCGAGAAGCGCGTCGGCGACGCCTCGGATTTCCAGCTCTCCACCCGGGTGGTGGAGATCCCGGTCCTGTATCAGGACCCGTGGACCACCGAGACGTTGATGCGGTTCCGGGATCGCCACCAGGATCCCGACGCGACCGACATCGAGTACGCGGCCCGGATCAACGGCTTGTCCGGAGTGGACGAGTTCATCGAGGCGCACTCGTCGTCGCCCTGGTTCACCTCGATGGTGGGGTTCGTGGCCGGGCTGCCGTTCATGTTCCAGATGGTTCCCCGGGAACGGCAGCTCGTGGTGCCCAAGTACCTGCGCCCCCGCACCGACACGCCGAAACAGACGGTCGGGCACGGCGGCTGTTTCGGTTGCATCTACTCGGTGCGCGGCGCCGGCGGGTACCAGATGTTCGGCGTCACCCCCGCGCCGATCTACGACCCTTCCCAGGAGTTGCCGGACTTCGACGACTTCATGGTCTTCTTCCGCCCCGGCGACATCGTCAAATTCGCCCCGATCGCGCGGGATCAATACGACGAGCAGGTCAAGCTGGTGGAGGACGGCACATTCCGCATCCGGACCAGGGACGTCGACTTCGGGCTGAAGCCGTTCCTCGAAGACTCGGACGCGTTCAACACCCGTCTGCTGGAGGTGCTCCGTGCCGATTGAAGTGCGCAAACCGGGTCTCGCGACGACGATCCAGGACGCCGGTCGAAGCGGCTATTACGACGTCGGCATCCCGCCTTCGGGCGCGCTCGACCAGTTCTCCTTCGGCGTCGTCAATCGCCTGGTCGGCAACGATCCTGGCGCCGGTGTCCTGGAGTGCGTCTACATGGGACCGGATCTCGTGTTCACCGAGGACGCCGTCGTGGCCGTCACCGGCGCGGACATGCAACCCAAGGTCAACGGCGAGACCAGGCCGCTGTGGGAGTCGTTCGCCGTCGCCGCGGGCGATGTGCTGACGTTCGGCTTCTGCAAGAACGGTGCCCGTGCCTACGTCGCTGTCGGCGGTGGCTTCGACGTTCCCGTCGTGCTGGGCAGCCGCGCCACCTACGCCCTCGGCGGGCTCGGTGGTGTCGGGGGGCGCCCGCTCGCCGCCGGTGACCTGCTCCAGGTCGGTCCGGGAGGCGGGGCGACCGGGCGCTCCTTGCCGGAGGACCTGCGGCCGAGCCTCTCCAAGGACGTCGAAGTCCGTGTCGTCATGGGTCTCTACGACCACGTCCTGACGGCCGACAGCCGGGAGAACTTCCTTGCCACGACGTGGACCTTGACGCCGGTGGCGGACCGGGTCGGGTTCCGCTACAAGGGCGCCGAACTCGCGACCGTCGACCGCGAACCCCCGTTCGGTGCCGGGCAGGACCCGTCGAACATCGTCGACGCGCCTTATCCGATCGGGTCCATCCAGGTTCCCGGTGGGGTCGAGCCGATCATCCTGCATCGCGACGCGGTGTCCGGCGGCGGCTACATGATGGTCGGCACGGTGATCAGCGGCGACCTCGACGTCGTCGCGCAGTCGGCGCCGAACACCCGGACCAGGTTCGTCGCGGTCAGTCTCGACGAAGCCCTCGCCGCCCGGCGTGACTACCGGAACCGTGGCCGCAGGGTCGCGGAACTTCTTTCCCGGGCGTGAGTGGCAATTCGCGCTCTCTCGTGGCTAAGCGCCACTCACCCCCGCCTTATCGCTCAAGAGAAAGGAAATCCCATGCCGCACATCCGTATCGATTGGTTCCCTGGCCGCTCGACCCAGCAGAAGCGCGAACTCGCCGAGGTCCTCACGCGGGAGATCTGCCGGATCGGCGACTGCGCGCCCGAGTCGGTCGGGATCGTCTTCGCCGACGTCGACACCGAGAACTGGGCTCGCGCGGGCAAGCTCTTCGCCGACGACTGAGCCCGATCCCCGAGGAGGAACACGATGACGGCCATGCGCGATGACGTCCTCGCCTCGGCGCGGGCCCAGGTGCTCGAACGCGGCGAAGGGCTCGACGAGCGGCAAGTCCTCGACGTGCTCCGCCTGCCGGACACGGAGCTGGACGGGTTGCTCGAACTCGCCCACGAGGTCCGGATGCGGTGGTGCGGACCGGAAGTCGAGGTCGAGGGCATCATCTCGCTGAAGACCGGCGGCTGCCCCGAAGACTGCCATTTCTGTTCTCAGTCCGGTCTGTTCGAGTCGCCGGTGCGGTCCGCGTGGCTGGACATCCCGATGCTCGTGGAGGCCGCGAAGCAGACGGCGAAGACCGGCGCGACCGAGTTCTGCATCGTCGCGGCGGTCCGCGGCCCCGACGAACGGCTGATGACACAGGTCGACGCGGGGATCAAGGCGATCAAGGACGAGGTCGACATCAACGTCGCCTGCTCGCTGGGAATGCTGACCGAGGAGCAGACGCTCCGGCTCGCCGCGATGGGAGTGCACCGGTACAACCACAATCTGGAAACCGCCCGATCGTACTTTCCCCACGTGGTCACCACGCACACCTGGGAGGAGCGCTGGGACACCCTCCGCTACGTCAAGGAAGCGGGGATGGAGGTCTGCTGCGGCGGGATCGTCGGGATGGGGGAGACGCTCGAACAACGCGCCGAGTTCGCCGCGCAACTCGCGCTGCTCGATCCGCACGAAGTGCCGTTGAACTTCCTCAACCCGCGTCCTGGCACGCCCTTCGGAGACCGGGAACTGATCCCCGGCAGCGACGCGCTCCGCATCGTCGCCGCGTATCGGCTCGCCCTGCCCCGCACGGTGCTGAGGTTCGCCGGCGGCCGTGAGCTCACACTCGGCGATCTCGGTGCCCGCAAAGGACTGCTGGGCGGGATCAACGCCGTGATCGTCGGCAACTACCTCACGACGCTGGGACGGCCTGCCGAGTCCGACATCGATCTGCTCGGCGAACTCAAGATGCCGCTCAAGGCGCTCAACGAAACCCTCTGACAGGAGCACGCCGTGGTGACGCAAGCCGGAGAACACGCGCTGGACTGGCTCGACGCCGTCGCGCGCCAGCGCGAGACGGACGGTCTGCGGCGGGTCCTGACCCCGCGGTCGCCGCACGGTGGGCTGCTGGACCTGGCAGGCAACGACTATCTGGGCTTGACCACCGATCCACGCGTCGTCGCGGCCGGCGTCGAGGCGCTAAGGACGTGGGGAGCGGGTTCGACGGGATCGCGTCTGGTCACCGGCACCACCGAGCTGCACGCCGAACTCGAGGCGGAGCTGGCGTACTTTGTCGGCACGGAGTCGGCGCTCGTCTTCTCGTCCGGTTACACGGCGAACCTCGCGGTGATCACGGCGTTGTGCCCGGCGGGGTCGCTCGTGGTCTCGGACTCTGCCAACCACGCCTCGCTGATCGACGGTTGCCGCCTGGCCCGCGGCCGGGTGGAGGTCGTTCCGCACAACGACCTCGCCGCGTTCGAGGCCGCGCTGGCGCGACGCACCGAGCGCCGGGCGGTCGTCGTCACCGAAAGCGTCGATTCGATCGACGGGGACCACGCGCCGCTGCGGGCACTGCACGAGGTCTGCCGTCGCCAGGGCGCGGTCCTCGTCGTCGACGAGGCGCACGGGTTCGGGGTGAGCGGGCCCGGCGGGCGCGGGGCCGTGGCCGAAGCCGGTCTCGCCGGGCTCGGCGATGTCGTCGCCACCGTCACGCTCTCCAAAGCCTTGGGCAGCCAAGGCGGCGCCGTACTCGGACCGCGCCGGGTGACCGAGCATCTGATCGACTCGGCGCGGACGATGATCTTCGACACCGGCCTCGCCCCGGCCGCCGCGGGTGCGGCGCTGGCGGCGGTGCGGGTCCTGCGGGAGGAACCCGGGCTCGGTCGCGCGGCGATCCGGGTGGCGGACACTCTCGCCGCCGCCGCGGGCGTATCCGCCACGAACTCGGCGATCGTGCCGGTGCTCATCGGTGACCCGGCGGCCGCGGTGGCCGCCGCCCGAAGGTGTGCCGAGCTCGGCGTCCGGGTCGGCTGCTTCCGGCCGCCGTCGGTACCCGAGGGCACGAGCCGCCTGAGACTGACCGCGCGGGCGAACCTGTCGCGGAACCACCTGATGCACGCCTGCGACGTGCTCCGCGTCGTACTCGGCCGAACCATCGACAGCAGGGAGGACGACCCATGGCGACTCTCCGTTCACACGCCTTGATCAACGCCGACGCCGAACTCGTATGGCGCGTGCTCAGCGACGCAGCGAACGTCGCGGACTGGTTCCCCGCGATGTCCGGGTCGACGGGTGACGGCGAACGCCGCACGGTCACGTTGCGGGACGGCTCGAAGCTGGAGGAAGCCGTGGTGACGAGCGACGCCTACCTCCGGCGCTTCCAGTACCGCGTCGTCGGCGGTGACCTCGCTGTCGACCACCACCTCGGGACCGTGGACGTCCTCGATCTGGGCGATGGCTCGTGCCTGGTGGTCTATGGGACCGAGATCGAGCCCGAGTCCGCCGCCGCGGCCTTCGACGGCGCGATCGGGGACGCGGTCGCGAACCTGCCCGCCTACTTTTCCCGGCCGAGGCACGTTTGAGCGAGCAGACCGGCGATCGTCCAGTCCTGCATGGCCACCCCGACGGATTTGAAGACCGTTCGGCCTTCTCGCTTCACGACTCCCTCGGCCAGCGCGGTACCCAGCTCGATGAGATCGGCTTCGGTGATCGCCCCCGCCGCGAGGGCGTGGATGATCTCACCGGACTCCTCGAGGATCGCTTCGCGTTCGTCGATGACGACGGTCGCGTCGGCGAGAAGTTCGTCGGGCAGTTCTCGCATGGTGGGGCGATAGGAACCGATGGCGTTGACGTGGACGTGCTCGGCCAGCGAAGCGAGTGAGAACAGCGGTGTGGTCGACGTCGTGGCGCAGCAGACGATGTCCACGTCACGAACGGCCTCGTCGGCATCGGCGACGAGGGCGGTGTCGATGCCCAACTCGGCGCGAAGTGCCTTGCCGAGCGCTTCGGCGCGTTCGAGGCCGCGGCTGACGATCCTGAGCTCGGTCAGCGGCCGGACGGCGTGCACGGCGCGGACCTGATCGGCCGCCTGCCCGCCCGCGCCGATGAGGGTGCACGTCTTCGCTTCCGGCGGAGCCAGCAGATCGGTCGCGACACCGCTGATGGCGCCGGTGCGGATGCGGGTCACCTCGATGGCGTCGGCGACGAGCTGGCGGCTGTGGCCGAGTTCGCTCCAGACGACGGTGCCGACGATGGCCGGGTCGCGATCGAAGTCGAGGCTCAACGTCTTGATCATCGCCGACGCGGTCGGGCGGTGATGCGCCGACATCACGAGGAAACCGCCGTCGCGCAAAACGGTTCGCGTCGGCATTTCGAACTCGCCGCGGCGCAGGGCGAGAAACCCGTTCCGTACCGCGTCGATCGCGGCGGGCATGGACACGGCGGACCGGATCTCGTCCGGGCCGAGGGTGACGACGTCCACGAATCCTCCTTGTCAGCGCAGTACGAAGCCCGGGACCAGGTCGTCGTCGGGATCCACGACGAACCGGTGGTGACCGGTGCGGAACGCGCGGCCGGTCACGACGGGCAGCACCGCGTTCCGGCCGGCGATCACGGTCGTGTCCGCGATCCGGGCGGACCACGTCGAACCGACGATCGACGAGTGGACGAGCGTGGCATCCGCCGCCAGCCGTCCGGACGAGTGCAGCGCCGCGACGCGGGAAGCGGTCCCCGAACCGCAAGGCGACCTGTCCACCTGCCCGTCGGCGAAGACGGTCACGTTGCGCTGGTGGACGTCTCGGTCGTCCTCTCCGCCGAGTTCGTCGTAGAAGATCACGCCGTAGACGCCGCTGAGACGCGGATCGAGCGGGTGCTCGGCATAGGCGGTCACGTTGAGCTTGTTCTTGGTCTCCCTGCCCAGCTCGATCAATGCGGGTAGCGAGGCTGTGTCGACGGAAAGGCCGAAGAGCGCCGCCGGAACGTGGGCGTAGATCGCGCCGCCGAACGCGATCGTGCAAGGGACGGCGCCGCGTGAGGTGTCCACGATGACCTCGTCGTGGAGGTGGTAGCCGGCGACGCTGACGAAGTCGACCGCGGTGACCTTCGTTTCGGCCGTGGTGACGCGTGCGGTCACCCGACCGGACGGCACGTCGATCACGACGTCGGTGACGCCGCCGGGAGCGGCGGGCACCAGCCCGGTCTGGACCGCCCAGGTGCCAAGGCACATCGTGCCGTGGCCGCACGCGGCGGAGAAGCCGTCCTTGTGCCAGAAGAGAACGCCGAAGTGGGCACCCGGATCGTCCGGCGCCACGATGAACCCGCCGTACATGTCGGCGTGCCCGCGTGGCTCGGAACAGAGCAGCCGCCGCAGTCCGTCGACCTCGGGGTCGGCGGCGGCCGCGACCCGCTTTTCCGCGACCGTCGCTCCGGCCGGTCCCGCCGTCGCGGTGACGATCCTGAACGGTTCGCCACCGCAGTGGTAATCCACCGCGTCGATCCCGTCGGTTGTCATGGTGAACGAACGTAACATGTGACATTGTACTGACACAACGCCTGATGAAGGGGTCGATGATGGCTGTGGGCGCGGTCAAGGGACTCTCCTCGATCGGTGGCCGTCGCAACCTGCGCGACGAGGTCATCGAAAACCTTCGCGGCGCGGTGATCTCGGGCGAGATGCGCCCCGGTGTCGTCTACTCCGCACCCACGCTGGCCGAGCAGTTCGGGGTGTCCGCGACACCGGTGCGCGAGGCGATGCTCGACCTCGTGAAGGAAGGGCTCATGGAAACCGTGCGCAACAAGGGTTTCCGGGTCACCGAGCCGTCCGAACAGGAACTCGACGACTTCACCGAGCTACGCGCTCTGATCGAAGTGCCCACCGTGCGCCGGATCGCCGAGACGGGCGTCGACGCCGACGCGGTGAAGCGGCTCCGCGAGCTCGCGGCCGGGATCGAGCGCGCTTCCGTCGACCAGGACCTCATCGGTCACGTCAGATTCGACATGGAATTCCATCTCACGCTCCTCGGCCTGGCCGGGAACGAGCACCTCGTCGAAGTCGTCCGGTCGTTGCGCGCCCGGTCACGGATCTACGGCCTCAAGGTCCTGGCCGAACGCGGGCAACTCGTCCCCTCGGCGCGCGAGCACGCGGAACTCGTCGATCTCATCGAGGCTCGTGACGCGGACGGCGCCGAGGCGCTCATGCGTCGTCACATCGGGCATGTCCGCGGTATCTGGGCGGCTGAGCCGTAGCCGTCCGAGCGGCCAGCACCAGTGCGAGGAAGGTGATCGCGACCCCGGCGATCGTGGCGGCCGACGGCCGCGGGCCCGGTGTGATCGCGTCCAGGAGGACCGCTCCGGCCAGCTGGCCTGCCACACTCGCCAGCCCGAAGAGCAAGACACCGATGCGCCGGACGACGATCGTCGCCACCGCGATGATGCCCACGCCGATCACTCCGGCCAGGTAGAGCAGCGGCTCCGCCGGGAGGTTCCCAGGCATGCCTCCGCCGAACGCGACGCGCGCCGTCAGGGCGACGGCGAGCGACACGGCCGCGACCGCGAAATTGACCATCGTGGATGGCCACGGCGACTCGGCGACCGCTCCGACCCGCCCGTTCAACGCCGCCTGGATCGCGATAGCGACACCGGCGAGCACGGGCAACGCCACCAGTGCCAGAACCCCGGGTCCGCGCCACACACCGTGCCCGGCCACCGCGACCGCCGCCACGCAGGCCACCGCGCCGGCCGTTCGGGCCATCGTGATCGGGCGGCCACCCCAGTACCGGTCCACGACCAGACCGCCGACGGCCGAGCCGCCCACGACGGCCACCGTGAACACGGCCACCCCGACGGAGCCGACACTGATTCCCTGACCGGCCACGAATACCGCTCCGCACACGCCGCCGGTCAGATGCCACCACCGCAACTCGCCGACGCGCACGGCCGCGTGGACCAGCCTCAGTCCACGCCGACCGGCTGAGAGCAGCGGAACCACCGCGAGCAGGAGGATCAGGCCGACAGAGGTCGACGCCAGAGTCGCCGTGATCCCGTCGCCCACGCGCGAGCCCAGTTCCCCGTTCAAGCGGGACTGGAGCGCCAGCCCCACCCCGGCGGCCACCGCCCCCGCCATCGGAACGACATCCCGGCCGTGTCCCACCGAGTCCTCACGCCCAGTCACTGGCCTGATGGTGGCAGCCAGGGCATTCGAGGGCAAGGCGGCCTGGAGCCGACAGAGAGCGTCCGGGTGCCTCGGTGGAGTCGATGGTGGTGAGCGGGGAGGATTCCGGACGTTCAGTGTCCGGGATCCTCCCCGCTCGAGGTGCCGGCGTACCGGTCCCTCGACGATGCAGCGAATACCGATCCGCTCTGACGACCCTTGTCACTCACGACCGGTCTCCCGATGGCGCCCGTAAGGCTTGGCGTCGAGAAGCGTCACGCGGACGGCCTCGCCGTTGGGCACACGATATTCCCGCCGGTCGCCCGGTTTCGCGCCGTGCAGTGCGCGGCCGAGCGGGGAGTCGGGGGAGTAGACCTCGAGTTCGCCGTGTCCCGCCTCGTCGCGCGTGCCGAGCAGGAAGGTCTCTGTGTCGCCGTCGTCGTACCGGACGGTGAGCACCATGCCGGGCTCGGCGATCCCGTCGTCGGGCGGATCCTGCCCGACGACGGCGCCGCGGAGCATGTCCTCGATCTGCCGGATCCGGGCCTGCCGGTGGGTGTTGTGCGCGATTTCGTCGTCGCCGTACCGGTCGTCGGTGCCGGGACGCCGCAACGTCGCGAGCTCCCGCACCAGCCGCGCGTGCGCTTCCGGGGTCAGCCAAGGGCCTGACGAGACGGTGGACATGGTGGTGATCGCCTTTCGGTGGATACGTCTGTGAGGGCCGGGTGCGGAAAGCCCCGGCCCCCACAGACCTTCGGTGAGTCCCGCGTCGGTCAGCGGGCCTCTGGTTCACGGGACCGCCGCTGGAAGGCGCCCGCGTCGGTGGCGAACCCGATCGCGGCCTTCAGCAGAAGGTCCTTTTCGGTGCGCAGCAGGGCGTTCTCGGCGCGGAGCCGGTCCAGTTCGGACTGTTCGCCGGACGGGGTTTCGTTGTCCGGAGCCATCAGCGAAGGGGATCGAAGGGACGAAGTGCCTCGGGCTGTTTGCCCGTGGTGATGTGCTCGGCCAGGAGTCGTCCGGTGATCGGGCCGTGGGTCAGTCCCCACATCCCGTGCCCGCCCGCGACGTAGAGCCCGGGGGTGCTCGTCGCGCCGATCACGTGCCGTCCGTCGGTGGAGACCGGGCGGGAGCCGACCCATTCGTCGGTGCGGCCTTCCCAGTCCAGGCCGGTGAGGAACGGCCGTGCCGAGGCGATGATCGAGGCGATCCTGGCGGGATCGAGCGGCGCGTCCGGTTTCCGGAACTCCATCGTCCCGGCCACGCGGAGGCCGCCCCGGTACGGCGTGCACGCCACGCGGATGTCCGGCAGGTAAAGCGGTCCGGGCACCGGGCGGTCGGTCGGGACGGTGAAGGAGTAGCCGCGTCCGGCCCGCACAGGGACCTTGACGCCCCACTTCCGGCCCAGGTCTCCGAGCCAGGCCCCGGTCGCGAGCACGACCGCGTTGGCGTTCACGGTCTGGCCCGTCTTCGAGCGCACGCTGAGCGCGTGCCGGTGCGCGCGCAGGGAAGCGACCTCGAATTTGTGACGGATCGTCCCGCCCCGGCCGACGACGGCCCGCGCCAGCGACTCGACGAAGCGGCCCGGGTCCACGTAGCGCTGCCCGTCGATCCGGACACCGGCGCCGAGCCTGGCGGTGGCCTGCGGGAACCGCTCGGCGAGATCGGCGGCGCTGAGCCGGGTGTAGGAGATGTCCTGCCCGGCCTCCCCGATGCGCCGCAGTTCGGCGATCAGTCCCGCGGCGTGGTCGGCGGTCTCGAACGCCGCCGTGATCGGCGCTTCGATGGTCGGCGCGTCCACCCCGTTCGCGGTGAGGACGTCGAAGGCTTCCAGGCATTCCTCGTTCAGCGGCGCGTTCGCCTCGACCGCCCGGGTCCACGATCGGCCGGTGCAGTTCGCGGCGAACCGCGCGAGGAACGACCACAGCCGCGGGTCGGGGGACGGCGGAACGTGCAGCGGGGCCTGCCGGTCCAGCAGCGTCCGCAGTCCGTAGCGCAGAACGCCGGGTTCGTTGAGCGGGATCGAGAGGCCGGGGGAGAGCCAGCCCGCGTTGCCCCACGACGCTCCCGCCGCGATGCCCGCACGGTCCACCACCGTGACACTGACGCCGCGTTCCTGCAGGAACCACGCGGTCGACAGGCCGACCACGCCGGCTCCGATCACGATCGCCGAACGCGGGCCGCCGTCGATCCGGTCGAGCTCGCCCATGAATTCCTCCGCTGCACGAGTGGTGCTGTCGCGGTCAGGATGGCTCGGATCCGTGCCGTGGTGATTGTCCGGATCCGACAACCTGGGCGGGGTGTTTTGGCCGGAACGGTCAAGAGGCGGGGTCGGACACGGCGAGCTCGATGATCATCGCGAGCCGTTTCGCGGGCTGGTCGAGGCGTAGGTCGGTCACTTCGGCCATCTTCCGGAGCCGGTAGCGGATCGTGTTGGGGTGCACCTCCAGCCGCTCGGCGGCCTCCGCGAGGTCTCCCTGCGCCTCGAGCCAGGCGCGCAGCGTCGCGACGTAGCTGGTGGCGTTCGCACTGTCGTGCCGCCGTAGCTCGGTGATCGGGCCGCGGGCCGGTGCCCGGCCGGACGCCGCGGCCGCCCGCAGCCGTTGCACCAGGATGTCGTCCCAGGCCTCGTCGTAGGCGATCGCGGATTTCGTGCCGGGACGCACGCTGTGCAGCGCGAGACATTCGTCGGCTTCCAGCCTGCTGGCGGGCAGCTCCGCCGACGCCGCGCCCGCCCCGATGCCGGCCAGCATCGTCACCTGCCGGGGCAGCGCCTCGCGGATGGACCGCACCCATGCTCTGGCCGCCTCGACGTCGTCCCCGGGCAGGACGGTGTAGACGGTGTTGCTGAACAACGTGCTGCGGCCCGGCCGTGACCAGCCGAAGCCGGTGGTCGCCCGCTCGAACGCGAGCAACAGCGCGGCGTGGCGCTCGTCGCCGATGTGGGCCTGCAGCGCGATCACCCGGAACCGGCCGGGCGGCAGGCCGAGCCTGCTGAGCACGGCCGCCGCGTCCGGTGTGCCTTCCACCAGCCGGATCACCAGATCGGATTCGACCTGCCGCTCCAGATCCGCGCTCGCCCGGGACCGCAGCAGATGCAGGCCGACCGTGCGCGAACTGTCCCGCAGGACCGCACGCCGGGCGTCGGTCAGCGGCCGGTCGCATTCCACCCAGATCGAGCCCAGCAGCTCCCGGCCCGCGCGGACCGCGACCACCATGCGCCCGGTCAGCCCGTGTTCGGGATCGGCATCGACGAACAGCGGCTCGTCGGATTCGGCGAGGTGCGCGAACACGCCCCGCCGTTCGAACAGCTCGCGGACCGGCTCCGGGACACGCCTGCCCAGGATCGTCTCCAGCCGCGCCCGGTCGGCCAGGTGCTGGCGGCTGGAGTACGCGAGCACCCGGGACAGCCGGTCCTCGATGGTCACCGCGCTGCCGAGCGCGTCCGCCAGACTGTCGGCCAGCGCGAACAGATCGGTCGGCCCGCGGCCCGACTCCGTCTCGCGGCCCTCCAGCACGAGCCCGTAGACCACGCCGGCGAGCTGACCCCAGGACACGTCCGGTTCCACCAGGAGCACGGCGACGCCGCCGCGCTCCGCCCGTTCGGCCGCCTCGGGATCCGGCGACGAGCCGCGGACAAGAACGACCGAGGCCTGTGCCGACGCGGCTAGCTCGACGGCGGCCGTGACCGACTCCGTGCCGACGGCGAGGTAGACGTCCCCGCGCAGGTCGCGCGGGTCTGCGGCGTCGTGCATCACGACGTCGCGCAAGGCCACCTCGCGCGATACGGGGCAGCACCACAAGCGCGCCCCGTATCCACCCAGGACGTTCACGAGCCGATCCAGCGTCACCATGGCCGCGACCCTGCCACCAAATGGTGCCGGGCACCGCGCGATCACCCGTTGACTGTGAGTTTAAGAACCTTTTACACTCTGATCGTTAAGAAACTTACTTAACTAAGCGACTCCGGCTGACAGTCGCCGCCCACCGCCGGTACTCGCCGACTCCGCAACGTCGAGGAGTTCGCATGAAACGGAGAACACCCCTGGCCGGTGTCGCGGTGGCGACCCTGGCCCTGCTGGGGCAGACCTTGATCTCTTCAGGGACCACCGCGCAAGCGGAATCCCTGCTGTCGGCGGGCAAGCCGACCACCACGTCGTCGGTCGAGGCCGCCGGGTTCGCCGGCGGGAACGCGGTCGACGGCAGCACCACGACCAGGTGGGCGAGCGAGGAAGGGGTCGATCCGCAATGGATCGCCGTCGACCTCGGCGGCACCGCGACCGTCACCAAGGTCAAGCTGAACTGGGAAGCCGCCTACGCCAAGACCTACAAGATCCAGGGCTCGGCCGACGGCAGGACCTGGACCGACATCAAATCGGTCACCGGCGGGAACGGCGCCACCGACGAACACCTGGGCCTCAACGCGTCCGCGCGTCACATCCGTATCCACGGAACGGCCCGAGGCACGGCGTACGGCTATTCGTTGTGGGAGCTGGAAATCTACGGCGACCGCTCCGGCGGCGGAGACACCCAGGCGCCGACGGCGCCGACCGGTCTCGCCGCGACGGGCAGCACCACGAACAGCGTCTCACTCGGCTGGACCGCGTCCACGGACAACGTCGGCGTCACCGAGTACGAGGTGCTCCGCGACGGGAACGTCGTCGGAACCACGGCGACGACCACCTACACCGACTCCGGGTTGGCGTCCGGAGCGGAGTTCGGCTACTCCGTGCGGGCGCGGGACGCGGCCGGGAACGTCTCCGCGGCGAGTTCGGCGGTCAAGGCGTCCACCCAGCCCGGCGGAACCGGTCCCATCACCGTCGCGGTCGGGGGTGACATCGCCAATCCCGAGCTCTTCTCGACGCATCAGGCGACCGCGAACCAGGTCGCCAAGATGAACCCGCAGTACGTGCTGACCGTCGGGGACAACCAGTACCACAAGGGCACCATTTCCGAGTACCGCGCCCATTACGACAAGACGTGGGGCAAGTTCAAGAGCATCACCAAACCCACGACCGGCAACCACGAATGGGACGACCAGCTCAGGGGGTACAAGGAATACTTCGGTGCGATCGCGTATCCGAAGGGCTTGCCGTACTACAGCTACGACATCGGCGAGTTCCACTTCGTCGCGATGGACTCGAATCCGATCTACGGCGGCGGCGGTTCCGAGCAGGTGGCCTGGCTGCGCGACGACCTGGCGAAGAACACCAAGGCCTGTGTCATCGGGTACTGGCACCACCCGCGCTTCAATTCGGGGGAATACGGCGACAAGAAGCAGATCGCGCCGTTGTGGAACGAGCTGGCCAAGGTGAAGGCGGACATGGTGATGTCCGGGCACGACCATCACTACGAGCGGACGAAGCCGCTGGACGTCAATGGGCACGTCGACGAGGCCAACGGCGTTCGTTCGGTCATCACCGGCATCGGTGGGGACTACCTCTACACGAACTACAAGGAACGCGAAGGTGTGGAGAAGATCTTCGCCAAGCACGGGGTGATGAAGCTGATGCTGAACGGGAAGTCGTACTCCTGGGAGATCGTCGACACCAACGGGAACGTGCTCGACAAGGCGGGTCCGTACACCTGCCGCTGACAGCCGAGGTCCGGTGCCGTCCGCGGCACCGGACCCGGTCCGTGGTTCACGACGACGCAGGAACACCCAGGAGTACAGGTGAATCGAATGCGGCGGCCCGGCGGACATCAGCCGGATCAAGGAGACGGCGTGAAGCTTCCGGTGAAGTTCGTCGTGGCGCTGGCGGGTGTCGCCGCACTCGCCGCCGCCTCGGTGGTCTACGTGGTGCAGGCCAAGGCGAACAGTCCCGAGCGGCAGTTGGCCGACGCGGCGGTCGCGGTGGAGTCCTCGGGGCCGGTCGTGTTGGAGGAGCCGGGAAGGCTGCTGTTCCGCAACGGCGCGCCGGGGCCGGGATACGGCAACGTCGCCTCGGTCCCAGTCGCCGGCCCTGGAGGGCCACGACGGATCAGCTCGCTCACTTGCGAACGGTTCTACACCGCGGCGAACGGCGGCCTGTGTCTCGCGAAGGACTCCACTCCGATGGCGGGTGCGGTCGCCCGGTTCGTCGATGCCGCGCTCGGCGAGGTCAAACGAGTCGACGTGCCCGGAATCCCCAACCGCGCGAAGCTCTCGCCCGGTGGCCGGATGGGCAGCTGGACCACCTTCGTCACCGGTGACTCGTACTCGACGCCAGGCACCTTCTCGACGCGTACGGCCATCATGGATCGCGAGCTGAACGAGCTGTCGAGCAATATCGAGGGCATCCCGTTGCGGATCGGGGACGTGCCCCATCGTGGCGAGGACGTCAACTACTGGGGCGTCACGTTCGCCTCTGACGAGCGGACGTTCTACGCCACGGTCGCCACCGGCGGACGGACCTATCTGGTGCAGGGCGACAACGTGGCGTGGAACGCTCGCACGGTGCGGGAGAACGCGGAATGTCCCTCGCTGTCGCCGGACGGGAAGAAGCTCGCGTTCAAGAAGCGGGTGACGGAGGGCGACGTCAACCCATGGCGGGAACACGTGCTGGACCTGGCCACGATGCGTGAGACCCCGCTCGCGGAGACGCGCAGTGTGGACGACCAGGTGGTCTGGCTGGACAACGACACGATCGGCTACAGCCTGCCGCGCGGGGACGGGAAGGAAAGCGACATCTGGGCCGTGCCCGCGGACGGCACCGGCGCGGCGCGGCTGCTGGTCCCGTTCGCGTCGTCGCCTTCGGTCCCGGGTGTTTCCCGGTAAGTGACAGAAGCCGTACAAAGCCTCAAATCGGCCACTCGGACGTCGATCAGTGTCCCTTTCCCGTTCAGGCCCGAGTCCATGACATCGAACGGCACGCCACCTTCCTCCACCACGGTATTCTCCGAAATCGCGAACCGAGGCAGGGAGCGCGATGACGGACATCGACGAATTGCCGCCGTACCGTGCGGTGCTGGTCGTGGACACGCAGGAGTTCGGTGGTCATTCCGACCGCGGGCAGGCGGCACTGGCGGACGCCATTCCCGAGGTGCTGGCTCTCGCCTTCGAACGGGCGGGGCTCGGTCACGTCTGGCGCGAAGCGTTGTTCCCCCACGACACCGGTGACGGTTTCGGGCTCGGTTTCGCGACGCGCCACCTGCCCGCCGTGGTCATGCGGTTCTTCGGCTCGCTTCAGGAGGTGTTGGCGGAACGGGACACCCGGTGGCCCGCCGTCGGGCGGCGAGTCCGGTTGCGGATGCGGGCGAGCCTGCACGTCGGCCCGGTCCGGGATCCCGGACCGGCCGCGGTCGGCAGCGCGGTGATCACGACGCATCGGCTGCTCGACGCGCCGGAGGTGCGTGACCTGCTGGCGCGTTCCGATCCGGCACAGACGTTCCTGGTGGTGGCGTTGTCTCAGCGGATCTTCGAAGACGTGCTGCGGACGGAGTACGCACTGCTCCCGCCGTCGCTGCTGGTAGCCCGGCGGGTCGAGGTCAAGGAGTATTCGGGCACGGTCCACCTTTACGTTCCCCGGCCGAGCGGCGACCTGCTGACGCACGGTTTCGGGGACGGCCCGGTCGTCCCGGATCCGCCACGACCGGCGGCCACGACGAACGTCATCACCGGCGGCGCGTTCGATACCGCGATCCAGATCGGGCACCTGCACGGCGACCTCCGGCGCGAGCAGGGGTGACGACCGAACCCACCCCATCAGGTGACAAGTACGTCCGACCCGTCACCCGAAGGGACGTACTTCCCCGCGTGCACTCGTTGGGCTCATTTCGCATTCCGTCTTTGTAATTCGTGAAGGCAAAAAAACCGAGTTCCCCGCTGGACCGCGCGATCGTCGAGCGCGCCGTCAAAGAGTACCTGTTCGACATGAATGCCGCCTGCTTCCGGATCCTCAGGAACCACCGTGATGCGGAGGACGCGACTCAAACAGCGGTCGAAAACGTGCTGAAACGACCGCCTGGCAAGGAAATCAAGAATCTGCAGGCGTGGCTGTGCCGGTTCGCGATCAACTCGGCGAAGGACCTCAGGCGACAGCTGAAGGCGAGTCGTGATGTCCCCGAGGAGGGAGATCACGAGAACGCGGATCCGCACGCCGACTTCCGCCGATCCGTCACGTTGCGCCTTGACACGATGCAGTTACTCGACCGGATCTGGAACCTCCTCGACAAGACCTATCACGAAGACGTCACCCTGTACCTGGAAGTGACCTTCGGACGCCGCAAGGAAGCCGAGCTGGCCGAGCAGCTGGGCATCCGGCTCCACGAGGTGCGGAACGCGCGCTGGCGAGGCAAGAGAGCGCTCCGCGAGGCGGCCACGGTCGCGGTCCTCGTCACCGATCCCGGCGAAGGACAAAACCGGTGTGTGATCCCCTTCGGCCTTGCCAGCCGTAAAGAGGATTCGCCGGAGCTGCTCGACGACGTTCGGACCCACGTCAAGGCCTGCGAGAAGTGTCGCCGTCGTCGCGATGACCGGAATGGCTTGATGCGATTCGTCTTGGCCATCCCGGGGCTGGCGATGGCCGGCGAGTTGCTCCGCCGCATGCTGCCGACCGCACAGCACAAGGTCGCGGTCGCGAGTTTCGTGATGCTGGCAGTGGTCGCGACCCCGTACATCAAGTTGCCCGGGTGGGATGACGCGTCTCCGTCCAGCCCGGGCACTCGGGCGCCCTCGACGCCGAGTCCAGGGCTCTCCGCACCGCTCGCGCCCGCACCGGCACCGGTGGCCCCGCCGGGCACAGCACCGGCGACCACCGTCGCCCCGGCTCCGACCCCGACGAACGCCGCGCCGACGACCGGCGCACCGGGTGCCACGGGCGTGGTCGCCCCGCAGGCCGCCCTCGCCGTGACTGATTCGTGGGTGCAGTTTCGGCGGATCGCCGCGGCCGACGACGGTACTTGCCGGAATGAGCCGACCTCGTCGGAAGTGCGCGTGACCGTCGCGCCCGGCGCCGAGTCGGCGTCGATCGTCGTTTCCGTCCCTGGCGCCAGCTTCTCCTTGAAGATGCACGGTAGCGAAGGGGGAACGCGCTGGTCAGGCATGGTAGGGCCGGTGCCGAACGAGGACGCTCGGACGAGTCTCGGTATCAGTGTCGAGGTCGTCGGTACCGACGGCGCACGGGCGACTCGGGCTCTCGGGACGATCGATGTGTACCCCTGCTGACGCGCCCCGCGTGATCGCGCCAGGCGACCCGATCGCGGAATTCTGGATGAGCCGTCCTGGCCTCAAACGCGTGCTGATCGTGATTCCTCACCTCCAGGCAGGCGAACGGCTGCTGGACGTCCTGCCCGCGTTGGAGAGCGACATGCGGGTGCAGGTCATGATCTCCACGCCGGAAACCGGGTATCGGTGGTCAGGCATCCGAGAATACGTCAGGCGGCTCGAGGGCCTGGTCATCCCCTGGCACCAGGCCGTGAACACACGGTTCGATCTGATACTGGGCGCCTGTAATTGGGGCCTGGCCGAGCTCGACGGCCCGATTCTGTTGATGGGGCACGGCGCGGGAAGTCTCGGCTCCAGGATCGGCCACGACGGCGACGTCGACCGGCACAACCTGCACCGCGATCACCTCATGCTCGGCGACGCCGTGATCCCCACCGTTCTGGCGCTCGCGACCGACGACGAAAAGGGCGCGCTGGGCGAAGCCTGTGCCGAGGCGCTTCCCGGCGCGGTCGTCGCCGGTGATCCGTCGTTCGACCGGATGCTGGCGGGCCGCCCGTATCGGGAGGCGTATCGCGAAGCACTCGGTGCCGCGCCGGGGCAGAGGATCGTGGTGGTCTCGTCGACGTGGTCGAAGCATTCGCTGTTCGGCTCCGATCCGACCGTCTTCGCCAGGCTGGCCGAGGAATTGCCTCGGCCGGAGCATTTGGTGGTGGCTGTTCTGCATCCGTTCGTCTGGCACGGGTACGGCCGCCGTCAGGTTCTCGCGTGGTTGGCGGGCGCACGTGAGGCGGGGCTGGTCGTCCTTCCGCCGGAGGAGGGCTGGCGTGCGGCGCTCGCGGTGGCCGATGTCGCAGTCGGCGATCTCGGCTCGGTGCTGCAGTACGCGGCGGGGCTCGGCGTACCGACGCTGATGAGCACCTGCTCCCTCGACGGCGTACGACCAGGCAGCCCCGCCGAGCTGGTGTCGCGCATCGCGGCCCCGCTGCGTCTCGATCGTCCCCTGGCGCCGCAGGTGTCCCGGGCCGAGCCGCCGACCGATGGCGAGCGCGAACAGGTCGTGCGGACCATCACGGGCCGTCCTGGTCAGGCGCTGAACATCCTGCGCGGCACCTGCTACGCGTTGCTCGGGCTGGCCCAGCCCTCGCACAAGGTGCCGGTCTCCCCGGCGTCCCTGCCCGAACCGATCGGATGAACGGAACTCACTCCGGCCGCGTCGAGCGGATCCTGGTCCGGATCCGCTCGACGCGGGGATCGTTCATGGAGGTGTACGCCTCGAGTGCTTCGGCCCAGTAGTGCCGCGCACCTTCGTGGTCTCCGGAGTCGGACAGGACGTCGGCCAGTTTCTCCAGCACGGGCGCCCGTAACGCGGTGGCCTCCGACGTCGGGAGCGATCGCAGTCCCCGCCGCAGCTCGGAAATCGCTTCGGCGAGCGAGCCCCGTGCCGCGTGGACCGTGCCCAGCCCGGCGATCGCCTGCGCCTGGCAATGAACATCGCCGATGGACGCCGCCAGCCGCGCTGAGCGTCCGAAGTGGTCGGCGGCGGCCTCGAACTCGCCTTGCCCCGTCAGCGCGTGGCCGAGATAGCAGTGGAGAGCGCCGTTCCCCGAGGGCGGTCATGGGTTTCGTTGAGTTCGAGGGCGTTTCGGTAGTACTCGACCGCTTCCGCGAGCCGTCCGCACGCGTGCGTCGCCGCACCGAGCCCTTCCAGCGCGGTCGCCTCGCCGGCCCAGTCGCCGATCGAGCGGGCGACGCCCAGCGCACGCCGGTACGGTTCGAGCGCCTCGGCCGGTTCACCGATGCGCAGGTGGACGGCGGCGGACTGGTTCACCATCCGTACCTCGACGCCGGAAGCCCCGGACAACGTCGCGGCCTCGACCGCGAGTACTCCGGCGCTGAGCCACTCCGCGTAGTGCCCTCGGTAGAGAAACAAACCCCAAAGCGCGTCGTACAGCTGGCACACCAGCTCGTATCGGCGGCGGGAGAACGCGGTCCGCAGGCAGGCGATCAGGTTCGGTGACTCGCGCTCGAGCCAGTCCAGCGCCGCCACCCGGGTGCCGAACTCCGTCGATACAGCACCGCGACGCGGCCGCAGTGGTGTCGCCACGCTGTCGGCCGCCGTCGCGCGGTCCCGGTAATACGACACCGCCGCCCACACCGCCCGCTCGCGCTCGGCCTCCGGTTCCTGCTGTTCGGCCAGGTGCCGAGCGTGCAGCCGAATCAGGTCGTGGAAGCCGTAGCGGTCGAAAGCCGCGTCGGTGATCATGTTCGCGTCGGCCAGCGCGGCGAGCGAGTGCTCCGCCTCCGCCTCGGACGTGCCGGCGAGCGCGGCCGCGACGCCGGTACCGAACTCGCCGCCGGGGTACAGCCCCAGCAGCCGGTAGAGACGAGCGGCGGCGGGCGGAAGCCCGCGATAGGAAAGGTCGAAGCACAGCTCGACGGACGACGTCCCGTCCTCGCCGACGAGGGCTCGCAGCCGACGGCGTTCGTCGGCGAGTTCTTCGGCTACGCGCGCCAGCGGCAAGTGCGGCCGAGTAGCGAGCCTCGCCGCCGCGAGATGCAACGCGATCGGCATGCCTCCACAGAGATCTGCGAGGTTCCGGGCCGGTTCCGGCTCTGCCGCGACGCGTTCACGCCCGATCGCGCGGCCGAGCAACTCCACCGCCACGTCCGGGGAAACGACGTCGACCGGCACCGTGACTCCGCCATACGCGACAAGGCCGCCCAAGCGTCGACGGCTGGTCACGATCACCACGCTCTTCGGGGAAGCCGGGAGCAGCGACGTCACTTGTGCGGTGGAAGCGGCGTCGTCCAGCAGCACGGCGATCGCCCTGCCGGCGGTGAGCGAGCGGTAGGCCGCGGCTCGCTGTGCCAAGCGAGGCGGGATGTCCGAGGACGGCACTCCCAGCCCATGGAGGAGGTCGCCGAGGATCTCGACCGGGGTGGCCGGCCCGGTGGGACCGTGTGCGGAGAGATTCGCGTACAGCTGCCCATCGGGCCAGCGCTCGCTCGCGTTGTGCAGCCAGTGCACGGCGAGCGCCGTTTTACCCACGCCTCCAGGGCCGGACACGACCGCGAGTGCGGGCGCTTCCCGGTGAGTTCCGGTCAGGGCGTCGGTCAACGCCTTCAGTTCGCCGGTACGCCCGCTGAAGTGTGCGGGTGACGGCGGAAGCTGACGAGGCACCGGCCCGACCCGGACGCCGTGGACGTGGATGTCGCCGTGCACGAGGCCGGTTTGGACGACGGAGCCACCATCTTGGTGCGAGATGTGGTTGGTCGTGTGCTGGCTCGGACTGTCCACGGCTCGAGGTTAGTGCCGTATTTCCCGCTCTCCGGCTCCATTCACCGCAAGGGAGCAGGGGACTTCCCGCGCGTGACTGCCAGAACGAGCCGGTCGGCGGCCCACAGCGCGACGCCGATGACGGCAGGCCAGGCCGGCCCGCCGGCGATCAGTCCGGCTCCGACACTGAGGAACAGCGCCGTTTCCAGGACGAGCCGGACCGGCTCGGCCAGCACGACGCGTGCCTTCTCGGCGAGAAAGAATCCCCAGAACACCGCGACGGCGACCGGTGCGAGGATCATCGCCGCCCATCGCCATCCTTCCGGCCCCAGCCGCCAGGCGAGGACCGCCGCACCGGTCAGCAGGGCGAGTTCGAGTAAGAATCGCACGATCAGCGCGGCACCGCGTACACCGTGGAGTGGTTCGGACGGCTGCTCTCTCACGTGGTTCTCCTGGGTGGCTGTTCAGCCGAGGTGGACGACGGTACCGAGGCCCTCGGCCGCGGCCCGGGCGGAGACCGCCGCGTACAGCGCGACGTCCAGGACTCCCATGCCGAACGGGTTCAGCACCACATACGGCGACGCGACACCGGGCGCGCCGTGCCGTCCCGTCAGGATTCCGCCCAAGGTGCCATCGAGCGGACGTGCCGGCCCGGCGGAATCGGGGCGCCCGAACACGCCCTCCGCCATCAGACGGCCCAGCGGACGGCGCGGGTTCTCGGCCACCAGGTCCACGTCGTCGACATAGACCGCCGCCGCGTCGCGGAACGTCGTGTCCGTCAGGTCGCCCAGGGAGACGTTGATCAGCAACGCGCCCGGCGTGGCCCAGTCCGGCTCGGCGTAACCCTCGTCCATCGTGGTCGTGAACACCGCGATCCCGGCCGCGGACACCGCTTCCCGCGCTGTGGAGCACACCTGCACCGAAATCCCAGGCAAGGTGGCGGCCAGTGCTTGCGCTGCCTCCGGAGACCGGTCGTACAGCGTGACCGTCCGCAGCGACGGCAGCCGTTCGGCGAGCAGCGCCGCGTGCATCCGGCCCTGCGCGCCGCAGCCGACGACGGCCAGCGAGGCCGCCCCACCGTATCCGAGAACGTCCACCCCGACCGCGCTCACCGCCGCCGTCCGGACCGCGCTCAGCAGGCCGGCCTCCATGATCGTGGTGATCCGGGCGGTCTCCGCGTCGAAGCACAGGCCGATCCCGCCCGCGCGTTCCAGACCGCGGGCCGGGTTGGACACGCTGGCGTTGATGATCTTCATCCCGTACGCCGACCGTATCGCGCCCGGCATCCCGATCGACCGCGTGTAGGCGCCTCGCGAGTTCTCCCAGCGCAGGTACGCCTCGGCGGGCAGGAGGCCGAGCCCGCGGTCGTGGTCTGCGAGTGTTTCGCGGACGACGTCGACCGGGTCGAGGTTCGTCAGGCATTTGCGGACGTCTTCACGGGACAGCATCGTCACTTCGCCCGCACCGGCCAGGCCGCTGTCGGCCACATCGAACCAGCTCATGCCTAGTCCTCCCCGCCACACCATTCGAGCGCGGCCATCGCGCTGTACAGCTTGTTCTCCGCCTGGGCGAAGGCGATGGAACGCGGACCGTCGAGCACGTCGGCCGTGACCTCCTCGCCCCGGTGCGCGGGCAGGTCGTGCAGGAACAGCGCGTCCGGGCTGGTCCGCCACAGGTCCGCCGTCACCTGGAACGGCGCGAAGACCGTGCGCCAGTCGGGGTCCGGTTTGGACGTTCCCGTGGTCTGCCACCGGGTGGTGTAGACGATGTCGACGCCACGGGGCAGATCGAGCATGTCGTGTCGCTCCACAATGGACGATCCGTGGCGGGCGGCGTGTTTGCCCGCGCGTTCCAGGATGTCCGGGTCGACGCCGTAGCCGGTCGGGGTGCGCAGGTGCAGTTCGGTGCCGGGGAAACGGCTGAGCGCCAGCGCCAGTGCCGCCGCCGTGTTGTTGCCCTCGCCGAGGTACAGCATGCGGACGCCGTCGACGCGGCCGAAACGCTGGACGATCGTCGTCAGGTCCGCGAGTGCCTGGGTCGGGTGCTCGTCGGCGCTCATCGCGTTGACGACGGCCATCCGGTCCTGTGCCGCGATGGCCCGGAGCTCCGCCGGATCGGCCGCGGTGCGCGCCACCAGGAAGTCCAGCATCGACGACAGAACGCGGCCGGTGTCCTCGATGGTCTCCCCGGTGTTGGTCTGCAGGTCGTTCGGGCCGTATGCGATGATCCGGGCGCCCAGCCGCAGCGCGCCCGCGGAGAACGCCGTGCGCGTGCGGGTGGAGGTCTTGCGGAAGTGAATGCCGACGACCGCACCGTCCAAAGTGGAATACGTCGCGCGCGGCCGTTCCGCCAGGGCGGCCGCCCGGCGGACGATGGCGCGCAGGTCGTCGTCGGTCAGGTCGTCGAGTGAGATCAGGTGACGCAAGGGGAGCTCCTCAGGGGATGGCGGCCAGGGCGCGGGCGGTCACTTCGGGCACTTCGCCGAAGTGACCGCGGACCCAGGCGTCGGAGTAGATGGTGTCGAGGTAGCGGTTGCCGTCGTCGGGGAAGACGAGCACGCATCGGGAGCCGGGTGGGATGCGGTCGCGCAGTTTGGCCAGCGCGGCCACGGTCGCACCGGACGAGCCGCCGGCGAGGATGGCCTCGCGGGCGACGAGCGTCCGGCAGGCGCGCACGCATTCGAGGTCGGTCACGTGGACGACCTCGCTCACCGCGGACGTGTCGACCAGCGGCGGCCGCCGACCGGCGCCGTGGCCGGGGATCCGGCGCTCTTCCGTCGGCACGTGGAAGATCGCGCTGCCCGCGGCGTCGACCGCGATCAGCTTCGTGCTCAGCCCTTCGCGCCGGATGTAGTCGGCGCAGCCGTGCATCGTGCCGCCGGTGCTGACCGCGCAGAACAGGTAGTCGACGCGGCCGTCGAGCGCGTCGGCGATCTCGCGCATGGTGTGCTCGTGCGCCGCCGGGTTGAGCGGGTTCGCGTACTGATCGGGCCAGAACGCGTCCGGCAGCAGTGCGAGGAGCTCCCGCACCCGGGCGATCCGGGCGCCGAGCAGGTCGCCGTCCACCGGGGCGGTGACGACCTCGACCGTGGCGCCGTAGGCCCGCAGCAGCGCGAGGGTCTGCGCGGTCGTGCGGGTGTCGACCACGCACACCAGATCGAGCCCGAAATACGCGCACATCTGCGCGAGCCCGACGCCGAGGTTGCCGGAAGTGGACTCGACGACCACCGATCTGCCCGGCACGAGCCTGCCGGAGCCGATCTCGCCGCGCAGCATGTTCAGCGCGGTCCGGTCCTTGACGCTGCCGCCGGGATTGAACTTCTCCAGTTTCGCGAACACCCGGGAGCCCGCCAGTGGGACGACCCGGTCCAGGGCGACCAAGGGGGTGTTCCCGATCGTGGCGAGCACGCCGCCGATCTCAGCCGTGTTCAACGGACACCTGCTCTCTCCTAGCCCCCAGTGGTGGCGCGGCGACGTTCCCGCCGGAGACGACGGCGACCGTCGCCCCTCCGAGTGGTCCGGCACGCCCGGTCAGATGAGCGGCCGTCGCCACCGCACCGCTCGGTTCGGCGACCACGCCGAACCGGTCGAACAAGAACGCCTGCGCGGCGACGATGCTTTCCTCGTCGACCGTGACGACGTCATCCACGAGCGTCTTGACGTGCTCCCACGCCAGCTCGCCGAGCACCGGGGCACGCAGGCCGTCGGCGATCGTCCGGTAGGTCCGCGACACCGGCCAGCGCGTCAGGCGGCCGGTGCGGAACGAATCGGCCGCGTCGGCGGCGAGTTCGGGCTCCACGCCGATGACCCGCGTGCCCGGCGAGTACGCCTTGACCGCGACGGCGACGCCGGCGAGCAGGCCGCCGTTGCAGACCGGGACCAGGACGGCGCCCGCGTTCGGCAGATCCGTGACGATCTCCGCGCCGACCGTGCCGTGGCCGGCGATCACCGCGAAGTCGGCCGACGTGATCAGGGTGGCGCCGGTGCGGGCCAGCAGTTCGGCCGTCGCGGATTCCCGTTCGCCCGGGGGCACGACGACCACTTCGGCGCCGAGCGCGCGGACAGCGTCGACCTTCAACGCGGGCGCCGTTTCGGGCAGCACCACCGTGGCCTTCACCCCTTCGCGGGCCGCGGCGTACGCCACCGCGCGGCCGTGGTTGCCGGAAGACTGGGCCAGCACGTGGCCCGTCAGCCCGGCGACCGCGTTGAGCGCGCCCCGGACCTTGAACGAGCCGGTCCGCTGCCGGTTCTCCGGTTTGATCCACAGTCCGTCGACCGGCCCGAGCACGGGCGTGCGGCGCACGGAGTTCCGGATTCGGTCCGCCGCCCGCGCGACGTCGGCCCCGGTCACCAGGCGCGTCATCGTGTCACGGCCCGGTCTGCCAGCGCCTGGACCCGGTCGAGATCGGCGTCGACCTCGGTGGGCGGGGCGGCGTCCGGCAAGAGGTCCTCGATGTCGCGCAGCCGCCGGTACCGCAGTCCGAGCACACCCCAGACGACCAGGACGATCCCGGAGAACACCATCAGCGCGGCGACTCCGGCGTGGGAGTCGTTGGCCGTGACCGGATCCAGCGCGTGGAAGCCGCGGGCGAGCGGGCCGAACCAGTCGGACAACGCGCCGGCGGTGAGGAACCCGAGCGGGGACATGGCCGTGGCCAGCATGACGTTGATGGCGAGCACCCGGCCCTGCAGATGCTGGCCGACCTTCGTCTGGATGATCGACAGCCAGTGCGCGTTGCCGATGCTCATACAGGCCAGCCGGATGAACAGGCCCGCGGCGATGACCAGCGCCGACGGCCAGACCCCCATCAGCAGCACCCCGAGGCCGGAGCCGATGACGAATCCGATCATCCCGGTGGCGCGGCGTTTCGTGCCGCCCCACCAGATCACCACCACGGCCCCCACCGCGGCGCCGACGCCACCGGCGGCGCTGACGAACCCGAGCTCGCCCGGGGTGCCGATCGACAGCACCAGCGGCGTGATCACCACCCACATCAGCGCGGTGAAGTAGTTGACCACGGCGAAATAGCCGACCATCGCCAGCAGCGGCTTGCGGCGCAGCACGAACTGGAAGCCGCCGGTGAGCGCCTTGCGGAACGGCTCCTGCCGGGTGAAGAAGAGCCGGTCGGGGAACCGCACGGCCAGCAGGGTCACGACGCCGACGGCGAAGGTGGCGGCGTCGACCACGACGACCGACGTGAGGCCGGACAGTCCCATGAGGACACCGCCGAGGATCGGGCCGAGCACGGTGCCGAGCCCGATCCCGATGTCGGCCAGCGCGTTCGCCTGCGGCAGGTACGGCTTCGGTACCAGCTGGGCGATCGCGGCGAGGTACGCGGGCCGGTGGAAGGCCGACGCCAGCGACGTCACCCCGACGATCACGCATACCGTCGGCAGGTCCAGCCGTCCCAGCGCGACGAGGACGGCGAGCGCGACCATCGCCGCCCCGCTCACCAGATCGCAGACGAGCATGATCCGGCGGCGGTCGAACCGGTCGGCGAGCGCGCCGCCGACCGGCGTGAGCAGCATGCTCGGCAGCCGGGCCAGGAGCACCACGAGCGCGAGGTCGAACACCCGCCCGCTGCGTTGGTAAGCCCAGACGCCGAGGGCGAACGAGCTGAGCTCGTTGCCGATCATCGACATCGCCTGGCCACCGGCGACCGTGTAGAAGGCCCGCAGCCCCCTGCGCCCGGCGGCCACCGGGACGTCGTCCACCCGCGGCGGCAATTGCCCGGCCGCCCACTGGGAAAGCCGCGTCCGCAGGATGTCGGCGACCTCCGCCGCCTGGTGCCGGAGGAAGTAGTGGCCCGCCTTCGGGAGTACGGCGAGGTCGACGCGGTCGGCGAAGGCGCCCCACTCGCGGTGCCGTTCTTCGTACAGCTCGGTCGCCGGGTCGCTCGCCCCGACCACGCACAGGATCGGCGCCGAGAGCCGGGTTTCGGTGCCGAGCTCGCGGCCGAACCAGGCCTGTGCCTGCGCTGCGTCGTGCCGCAGGCCCCGCAGCATCGCGGCGCTCGCTTTCTCGTCCATGTCGTCGAGAAGGCCGCCGCCCGCCCGGAGCGTATCGCGATAGAGCCGGTCGGACACCCAGCGTTCGCGAGGGAATTTCCGTTGCAGCCAGGCGGAGAGACGGCCGGGCAGGCGGGCAGCCGGGAAGCTGCCCGCGACGATCACGCCCAGGACGGTCCGGCCGTCGGCCTCCAGCCGCGCGGCCAGTGCCGTCGCCACCGCGGAGCCGACGCAGTGTCCGTACAGCGCGACCGGGCCGGTGACCGTCCGCCCGATCTCGTCGGCGAGGGCGGCCACGATCTCGTCGATCGTGCCGAAGTCCTCGTCCGGGCGGGCGACGTCGTGGCCGGGCAGTTCGACCGCGCGGACGTCGACGCCGTCGAGTTCGTTGGCCAGGGGCTGGAACACCGCGGCCGACGCGCCGCCGTACGGCACGCAGATCAGCGTCGCCTCCGCCGCGCCCGCCCGTGCGGGGGAAAGGCGGTGGAGCATGCCGCCGGTCTCCTCGCCCGCGTCGAGGTAGGCGGCCAGTTCGCGGACGGTCGGGCGCAGGAACAGGTCGATGACGCGCAGCCGTTCGTCGAGCAGCCGCACCGCGCGCACCGCGGTGAACGAATGCCCGCCGAGTGCGAAGAAGTCGTCGTCGACGCCGACCTTCGGCACGTCGAGCACCTGCGCCCACACCTCGGCGACCCGCTGTTCGGAGGGTGTCGCCGGGACGCCGCCTCCTCGTTTCGCCGCGGCAGGAGCGGCCGGTTCCCCGGGCGTGACCGTGATGCCGACCGTGGCGTCCACATCGGACAGAAGGACTTCGAGGAGGTTCTGGAAGTCCGCGACGATCCGTTCGGCGGTCGCGGCGTCGAACAGGTCGGTGCGGTAGGCGAGTTCGCCCGAGTAGGTGTCGCCGTCGTTGACCAGCGCCATGCTGAGGTCGAACTTCACGCGTTCGGTGGTCGAGGGCAGCGGCGTGACGTCGAGGCCGGGGATCTCCGGTTCGGGCGCGGGCTGGTCGAGGACGTTGAGCAGCACCTGGAACAGCGGCGTCGCGGACATCGTTCGGTCCGGTCTGAGCCGCTCGATGATCGCTTCCAGTGGCGTTTCCGCGTGCGCGAACGCGCCGAGCACGGTCTCCCTGACCCGGCCGAGGAGTTCGCGCACGGTCGGGTCGCCACCGAGATCGGTGCGCAGCACGAGCGTGTTGACGAAGCATCCGACCGTGGACTCGACGTCGGGATGGTGGCGTCCGGACTCCGGCACACCGACGGCGACGTCGTCGGCGCCGGCGAGCCTGCCGAGCAGCACCTGCCAGCCGGCGAGCAGCACCATGAACGGGGTCGCGCCCGTCTCGCCGGCGACGCGGCGGAGCGTCGCGGTGAGGCCGGCGGAGAGCGTGTAGCGGACGTGCCCGCCGGACCAGGCGGCCACCGGCGGCCGCGGACGATCGGTGGGCAGGGTGAGCAGAGGCGAAAGGCCGGCTAGGCGCTCGCACCACCAGTCGAGGTCTTCCGGACGCTGCCGGGTGGCCTGCCAGGCCGCGTAATCCGCGTACTGCACGGGAACCGAGGCCGGCGTCTGTCCGCTGTAGGCGACGGCGAGGTCGGTGCCGATGATGCCCCGCGACCAGTTGTCGGTGGCGATGTGATGGATGGTGATCGCCAGGACGTGGTCGTCGTCGGCGACGCGGAACAGCTTCGCCCGCCATGGTGGTTCGCGGTCGAGCGCGAACGGCCGTTCCACCTCGGCTCGGTACGCGGCAGTGACATCATCTGTATCCGCTGTGTCCACAATGGACAGTGAGATCGTGTCCGCGGGTAGCGGGACGGCCATCGGGACGCCGTCGCGGTCTTCGATCACGCTGCGCAGCACCACGTGCCGGGCCGCGACCTCGCGCACGGCGCGGGCCAGGGCGTCGGTGTCCAACGGGCCGCGCAGACGCAGCACGATGTCCCGGTTGTAGGCGGATCCGGGCTCCAGCAGGTCGAGGAACCACAGCCGGGCCTGCGCCGACGACAGCGGGGCGGGGGCCTCGGGATCGGGGCGCACGGGGATCGGCGCGCCGCCGGACACGCCGTTCGTGTCGGTCTCCAGTTCCGCGGCCAGATCCGCCAGCACCGGGTACTCGAACAGCGTCCGCACCGACACTTCCCGGTGCAATGCCTCACCGAGCCGTCCGGCGACCCGGACCGCGGCGAACGAATGGCCGCCCACGGCGAAGAAGTCGTCGTCCGCGCCGACGTCGGACCGGTCGAGGACCTCCGTCCAGACGCGGGCGACCAGGCGTTCCGCCGGGGTGGCGACCGGACGGCGCACCGCCGGGGCGGGAGCGGCGACGTCGGGCAGCGCGGCGCGGTCGATCTTGCCGTTCGCGTTGAGCGGCAGGCGTTCCAGCACCGTCAGCGAGGCGGGGACCATGTAGTCCGGCAGCCGCTCCCGCAGCGTGCGGCGCACGAGTGCCACGTCGAGCCCCGGCCCGACCAGCCAGGCCGCCAGGCGCCGGTCGAGGCCGTCGCCCACCGGCAGCACCACGGCCTCGGCGACGCCGTCGACGTCCCGCAGCGCTGCGGTGACCTCGCCCAGTTCGACCCGGTTGCCGCGGACCTTCACCTGGTCGTCGGCGCGGCCGCGGAACTGCACGGTGCCGTCGGCGCGCACGCGCAGCAGGTCCCCGCTGCGGAAGCATCGGACGCCCGTGCCGAGCGGGTCCGGCCGAAATCGTTCGGCGGTCTGGGTGTCGTCGCCGAGATAGCCGCGCGTGATCTGCGGTCCGCCGATCACCAGCTCGCCGGTCATCCCGGGCGGCACCACCGCACCGGCGCGGTCGACGAGGTAGCCGACCACGCCGGGCAACGGCGTGCCGAGCGGTACGTAGCCGTCCCGCTCGTGGCCGGGGACGGTGGCCACGTCGCAGGTCATCGAGATCATCGTGCTTTCGGTGTGCCCGTAGTGGCTCTGCACGCGTAGTCCGGGCCGGGCCGCTTCGGCGCGTTCGACCAGCGACCACGGACAGGCCTCACCCGCCAGGATGAGCAGCGCACGAGGCAGCACCGAGGCCAGATCTCCGTGGCGTGCCAGGAGTTCCAGGTGACTGGGCACGCACTTGAGGACGTCGACCGGGTGCTCGGCCAGGTAGCCGGCGAACGCCTCCGGATCCATCGCGGTGTCCCGTTCGACCAGATGCACCGTGCCGCCGGTGGTGAGTGCGCCGTACACGCAGGTCAGGCCGAAGTCAGCGGCCGGGGTGGAGACGACCGCGAACGACGCGCCGCCGACGTCGCCGAGGCGGGGCAGCATCCCGGCGAGGTAGTGCGCGACATTGCGGTGCTCGACCGCGACGCCTTTGGGGGAGCCGGTCGAGCCGGAGGTGAAGATGACGTGGATGAGGTCGTGCCCGGCCACCGTGACGTCCGGCCGTGTGGCGGGTTGCCCCGCGACGGCGTCGTCGACGGTCAGGACGGTGACGCCGGGAACGGTGATGGACAGGCCGGGCTGGGCGACCAGGATCCGCGCCTGGGCGGTGGCGAGGATGGCGGCCACGCGCGACTGCGGGTACGTGGTGTCCATCGGCAGGTACGCCCCGCCCGCCTTCATGATGCCGAGCACCGCGACGGCGACGTCGGTGCCCTGTTCCAGCAGCATCCCGACCGGTTCGTCGGCGGTCACGCCCAGTTCGCGGAGCCGGTGCGCGAGGCGGTTCGCGCGCTCGTCGAGCTGACGGTAGGTGAGCGAACCGGTCGCGCCGACCACGGCGACGGCGTCCGGGACGCGGTCGGCGGTCCGCTCGATGAGCACGGGCACCGACGGGTACTCGGTGGCCTCCGGAGCCGGTCCGGCGAGCACGGGGCCGGTCACCGTCTCGAGGGGGACGTCGGCGACCGGCCGGTCGAGGTCCGCGGTGACCCCGTCGAGGAGCGCGACGAACCAGCGGACGATCCGCTCGGCCGTGCCGGGGTCGAACAGGTCGGTGCGGAAGGACAGCCCGCCGCGGTAGGCACCGTCCACTCGGGACAGTGCGAGGTTCAGGTCGAACTTGACGCCGCGTACCGGCGCCGGGAGCACCCGCGCGTCGAGGCCGGGCCATTCGGGCGTGCCCGGCGGGTCGTCGAGGACGTTGAGCATGACCTGGAAGACCGGCGAGGCGTCGAGGCTCCGCTTGGGTGCGAGCCGTTCGACGATCCGTTCGAAGGGCACGTCCGGGTGCGAGAAGGCGTCGAGCACGGTGTCGCGGACGGCGGCGAGCAGGGTGCGGCCGGTGGTGACGCCGGAGAGGTCCGTGCGCAGGACGAGGGTGTCGACGAAGCAGCCGACGACCCGCTCCGACCCTGGGTGCCGCCGCCCCGATTCCGGGACGCCGACCGCGACGTCGTCGGTCCCCGCGAGGCGTCCGAGCAGCGCCTGCCAGCAGGCGAGCAGGACAACGAAGGGCGTGCAGCCGGTCTCCCTGGCGATGTCCTCGAGCCGGCTCGTGAGCGCGGACGGGATTTCGACAGGTACTTCGGCGCCCTCGCCGGAGGCGACCATCGGTCGCGGCCGGTCGACGGGCAGTTCCAGCACCCCGGTCCCGGCGAGCTTCCGGCACCACCAGGCGAGATCCTCCTCGTGCGGCAGGGCGGGCGTGAAGTCCGCGTACTGGCGGGCCGGTGGTTCGGGCGCGGGGCGGGTGCCGAGCCGTGCGGCATAGCAGGTGGCGAGGTCTTCGAGCACGACGTCGACGGAGGCGGCGTCCATGGCGATGTGGTGGAAGGTCAGTTCCAGCAGATGGCGGTCTGGCGCGGCCTGGAAGAGCGTGGCCCGCATGGGCGGCTCCTCGGCGAGGGCGAAGGGCCGGTCGGCCTCTTCAGCGGGGGTGTCCACAGTAGACACGGGAACGTCGTCTGCGGGCCGGGGAACGGCCCGGGGTTCGCCCTCCAGTTCCCGGTAGACACTGCGGAGGACGACGTGCCGCCGGGCGACGTCCCGGACGGCGGCGAGGAGCGCCGTGGTGTCGACGGGCCCGGTGAGTTCGAGAGTGACGGGGATGTTGTAGGCGTGCCCGTCGGGCTCGAAGCGGGCGAGAAACCACAGCCGGGCTTGCGCGGGGGAGAGCGGCGCGGGGCGTTCGCTGGTGTCGCCACGCAAGGCCGCAGCGGCGCGCTGCGCGAGGAGGCTGGGAAGGTGCGGTGCCGCGGTCATGTGGTGCCTTTGGTCGATGGTCATGCCGTGCCGCCCGTGGGCACGGATTCGAGGGCCGTGATGGCCATGGCGTTCAGCGCCTTGGCGAACTCGCGCAGGATCGGGTGCGCCAGCACGCTCTCCGCCGGGATCGGGAAGCCCAGCGCCGCCGCCAGGCGGTCCGCCACCTGAGCGGCCTTCGCCGGATCGCCGCCGAGCGCCGAGAAGTCGTCCAGTGCGCCGACCCGGTCGTGGCCGAGGGCCTGGGCCCACACGACCGCCACCAGTTCTTCGACCGGGCCCGCCGGTTCGGCGCGCAGGCCGCCCAGCTGTGCGGTGAAGTCCGCCAGCACGGGGTGGTCGAACAGCGTCCGCACGGTGATCCGGCGGGCCGCCCGCTCCCGCAGCGATCCCACCACCCGCGTCGCCGCCAGGGATCGGCCGCCGAGGGCGAAGAAGTCGCTGTCCGGGCCGATTTCGCCGACGTCCAGGCAGGTACGCCAGACTTCGGCGACCACCGCCTCGTCCGGTGAGAGCGGCGCCGCCGCGGCGGTCGCGGCGGCCGGCACCGGAGGCAACCCGCGCCGGTCGAGTTTTCCGTTGGGCAGCAAGGGAAGCGCGTCCAGTGTCAGCCATCGGCTCGGCACCATGTACCCCGGCAGCAGCTTGCGGAGGTGCCGCTGAGCGGCCGACGGGTCGGCCGTCGCCGGGGTGAGGTAGCCGGCCAGGTGGGCGTCGACGCCGTCCTCGACCACCGTCACCGCCGCGTCGTCCACATCGGACAGTGACCGCAACGCCGCCTCGATCTCGCCAAGCTCGAAGCGGTTGCCCCGCACCTTCACCTGGTCGTCGGCGCGCCCGAGGAACTCCAGCGTGCCCTCCGGCCGCCATCGGACGAGGTCGCCCGTCCGGTACCAGCGGCCGTCGTCCTCGGTGACGAACGCGGCCGGCTCCACATGCCCGCGGTAGCCGCGGGCTACACCGCTCCCGCCGATCCACAGCTCGCCGATCGCGCCCGACGGCACGGGCCTGCCCCCGCCGTCGCGCACCGACAGGCGAGCACCGGGCGTCGGCTTTCCGATCGGCACCCAGGCGGAACCGGGCGTGACGCGGTGCGCGGTCGCCGCGACCGTCGCCTCCGTCGGGCCGTACCCGTTCCACAACTCACCCACCAGCGGCAACGCGCGTGCGGCGAGGTCGGGGTCGAGTGCCTCACCGCCGAGGAGCAGCCGCAGCGACGGGTCTCCCGGCCAGTCCGCCGCGAGCAGCATCCGCAGGCTCGTCGGCGTCAGGTCGGCGATGGTGACGCCGCTCTCGGCGAGCCACCTGGCGAGCTGGTGACCGTCGACGGCTTGGTCGCGTTCGGCGATCGCACAGCGCGCCCCGGTGGCGAGCGGCCACCAGAGTTCTTCCACGGAGACGTCGAACGCCAGCGGCGCGATCGCCGCCATGGTGTCGCCGGCCGTCATGCCGTGCGATATCTGGCGCGACCGGACGAAGGCGTGCAGGTTCGCGTGCGTCACTTCGACGCCTTTGGGTCGGCCGGTCGAGCCGGACGTGTACAGCACGTAGGCCAGCGAATCTCCGCTCGGCACGGCCAGCTCGGCTTCGGCGTCGGGTACCAGGTCGGCGTCGAGCACCGTGCCCGGCAACGCGGCGGCGACATCGCGCGCGCTTCCGCGAGTGAGGACGACCGTCACGCCGGCCTCGGTGACGAGCTGGGCGAGCCGCGCCGCCGGCAGGTCGGGGTCGAGCGGCAGATATCCGGCGCCCGCTCGCCACACGGCCAGCAGCATCGCGGGGAGCAGTTCGTCGCGGGGAAGGCACACGCCGACCGCGTCCCCCGCCCGGACGCCCGCCGCGATGAGGCCACGGGCGACCCGGTCGGCGTGGGCGACGAGCTCCCGGTAGGTCAGCGTGGACACCGCGATCGCGTCCGGGGTGCGTTCGGCATGGCGAAGCACCGCGTCCGGGACGCTCAGTGCTTCCGACGGCGGCAGCGTGACGCCGGTGCCCCAGCCGGTCAGCTCCGCGCGTTCTTCGTCGCCGATCAGGTCCAAAGTGGACAGCTTAGAGTCCGGAGTGGACAGTGCGGTCCGCAGAATGTGCAGCAGTGACCGGGTGAACCAGTGCGCGCGGGCAGGGGAGAGCAGTGCCGGATCGTGCTCGAGGATCAGCTCGCCGCCGCCGACGTGCTCGTTGACGAAGACCGTCAGCGGGGTGTGGCTGCCGCCGGTGGGCAGTTCGCCGAGCAGGTCCAGCCGGACGCCCGGCCCGTGTACCGACATCGGGAGCCCGGCGGGCTGCACCGAAAGCGACACCGGGGTGAGCGGCATCCCCGCCGGACGGTCGCCGCCCCAGAGTTCGGTGAGCTCGCCCGACGGTAGGCCGCGATGGTCGATCGCCCGCACGGTGGTCGTCATGGCCGTGCGCAGCAGATCGCGGAACGAACCGGCCGGATCGGGGCGCAGCCGGACGGGGAGCACCTCCACCAGCGGCCCCACCGTATGGGCGAGATCGACGGAATCCCGCCGCGCCGCCGCCGTCCCGAGGAGGACGTCCGAGCCGTTCACCAGCGAACCGGTCAGCACACCCAGAGCGGACAGGTAGACCGCGAAGGGCGTGACCCCGGACGCCGAGGCGAGCCGGTCGACCTCCGCACGCAGCGTTTCGGGCAGCGGAACGGTCACCCGCTCGCCGAGGAACCGCTGTGCCCCCGGAGCGGGCCGGTCGAACAGCGCGTCCGGCGGGACCGCACCGGACAGTTCGGCCGACCAGTACCGCGTCAGCCGGTCGCGCCCACCGAGCGCTTGTTCGCGGAGGGCGACATCGCCGATCTGTGCCCCCGGCTCCGGTGCGTCCGCTCCAGCCAGACCGGTCATGATCTCGCCGATCGAGACGCCGTCGGTGGCGATGTGGTCCGACACGACGATCAGCTCGGTGACTTCGTCGGCGACGCGGAGCGCCGTGATCCGCAGCAACGGCGTTTCGGTGCTCAGGTCGAACGCGTGCCGCGCCGCGGCGGCGGCCAGTTCCTCGGCGTTGGCTCCCTTGAGATCGTGGACGTCGAGGGGAACCGGCGCTGGTGAACCGATGACGAGCATCGGCTCACCGTTCTGATCCTGGACCGTGCCGCGCAGCGCGTGATGACGGGCCACCAGCGCGTCCGCCGCGAGCTGGATCGCCTCGCGCGAGAACGGACCGTGGTGACGCAGACGCCAGGCGGCCGTCGTGGCGGTGCCCGTCGGGCTGAGCTGGGCGAGGGTCCACAGGTCGCGTTGCGTGTGGGTGAGTGGGAAGACCTCGCGCCGAGGGTCGCTGACCGGTTCGGCCGCCGGTTCGACGGGCGAGGTTTCGTCGAGCCGCCGCGCGACGGCGGCCACGGTGCCGTCGGCGAGGAAGTCCTCCAGGCTGACCACTCGGTGGGTGGTTTCGCGCAGTCGCGCGATGGCGCGCGCCGCGGCGAGCGAGTGTCCGCCGGAGTCGGTGAACCGGTCGTGTACGCCGATGTCCGCCAGGCCGAAGGCCGCCGTGACGGCTTCGGCGACCAACCGTTCGGTGCCGGTGCGCGGAGCGACGAACTCGGCCGAGGCGTCGCGATCGAACACCCAGGCCGCCAGTGCCGCCCGGTCGGCCTTCCCGGTGGTGCCGAGGGGGATGGCGTCGAGCACCGCGATCCGGGAAGGGACCAGGTGCCCGGGCAGCCGCGCCCGTAGCCAGCCGAGCAGTGCCGCTTCGGTCGGCCGGTCGCCGTCCGGCTCCGCGAACCCGATCAGCCGTCGTTCCCCGGACTCGTCGGCCGGGGCGAGCACGACGGCGTTGCCGACAGCGGGGTGGGTCAGCAGGACGGCCTGCACCTGGCCGGGTTCGACCCGGAACCCGCGGACCTTGACCTGGTCGTCGACACGGCCCGCGAAGTGGTACACGCCGTCCTGTCGCCGGACCAGGTCGCCGGTGCGGTAGTGCCGGATGCCGTTCTCTGTCACGTACTTGCTCGCGGTGAGCTCGGGCCGCCCGAGGTAGCCCCGGGTCACCAGCGCCCCGCTGACCCACAGCTCGCCCGTTTCGCCGTCGTCGAGGCAACTGCCGTCCCGATCGCGTACGGAGAATTCCGCGCCGGGCAGCGGGGTACCGATCGGCGGGTCGGCCTGTTCGTCACGGCCGACCTCGTACGACGAACAGTTCACGGTGGCTTCGGTCGGGCCGTAGCAGTTGACGATCCGGCGGACGCCGTCGTTGCGGTGGAGCCGGTCGACGAGCGCGCGGCTCAGTGGCTCGCCGGCGATGGCGACGGTCCGCACGGACGGTGGCAGCGGCGTGCGGGCCAGCACGGCGAGCACGGACGGGACTCCTTGTACGAACGTCACCTCGTGGCGAAGACGGGGCAGCGCCAGCAGGTTCTCGGCGAGGACGACGCTGCCGCCGGTGACCAACGGCGGGAACAGTTCCGCCACCGACGCGTCGAAACACACCGAGGCCGCGCCGAGCACGCCCCGCAGTTCGTCGTCGGAGTAGGTGGCGGCCGCCCAGCGCAACAACGCGAGAACGTTGCGGTGCTCGACTTCGACGCCTTTGGGCCGTCCGGTCGAGCCGGACGTGTAGATCACGTAGGCGAGGTCCGAACCCTCACCCGTGACGCCGGGGGAGGAAGTGCGCGCGAGGTCGATGTCCGCGATGGCGAGCACGGGAACCGGTTCGTCCGCGCCGGGTTCGTCCACCACGACCAGCCGCAGCCCGGCGTCCTCGACGATCTCGGTGACCGCCGCACGCGGGGCGGCCGGGTCGAGCGGCACGTACGCGCAACCCGCCTTCAGCACGCCGAGCAGCACCGGCACCAGCCACGGCCCGCGACGCAGCCGCACGCCGACCAGTTCCCCGCGCGAGAACCCTCGTTCGAGCAACGCGTGCGCCACGGCGTTCGCGGCCTCGTCCAATTCCCGGTAGGTCGTCCGCCGTTCTCCGGCGACGACCGCCTCGCGGTGCGGAGTTTTGCCCGCCTGGTCCTCGAACGCCTCGTGTACCCGGCCGGCCCTGCCCAGTTCTGCCCGCAACTCCGCCGAACTCCTTTACACCCCAGTCGGTCCGAAGAGGACCTCGGCCGATTCAACTGGGGCCGGACCGGCACGGTCCATGAACAACCGACCGGAACTTCGGGGCCGGAAGTTCCGGTCGGCGGACCTCGCTCACCAACCGGAACGGCGGGCACACGGACCGCTATTGAGCCGGGACCCGAAGACACTTCCAATCACGCGTGTGCGCTCTCCAATCACGCGTGTGCGCTGTTCAATCACGCGAGATCGCCGCTGGGCTCAGCCGGAGATGCCCATGGCTTCGTACAGAGCCCGCGCGCGATGGCGGTACGGGCGCGCCTTTTCGGTCTCTCCGGCGTCCTCGTACGTCGCCGCGATCCCGTCCAGTGCCCGGGCTTCCTCGTGCTGTTCACTGGTCATCTGGGCGACTTCGCGGGCCCGCAGGTAGTGCGCCAGCGCCGCCGCGCGGTCGCCGCCTGCCCGGGCGTTGTCGCCCAAGCCGTTGTGCGCCAGGGTTTCCAGCGGACGGATGCCGGTCGCGGCGGCGATCGCGAGTGCCTGCTCCTCGTACTGGCGCCCGGTCACCGGGTCGCCGAGATGCAGGTGCACCAGCCCGAGGTACACCAGCGCGTAGCCCTCGGCCTCGCGGTGCCCGAGGGCCCGGCTCACGATCAGCGACCGGTCGAGGTGCTCGCGAGCCTCCTCGTAGCGGCCGAGCGCGCGGTAGACGTCGCCGAGGTTGTGCAGGGAGATCGCGACGGCGGCGTTGTCGCCGATCTGTTCGGCGATGTCGAGCCCCCGCTGATAACTCCCCAGCGCGGCGTCCAGCTCGCCCAAGTGCTCGTGGACAAACCCGAGATTGCCGTAGGCCCGGCCTTCGTTGAGCGTGTCGCCGACTTCGCGGGCCAGTTCGACGGCCTCCCGGAGGTGGTGTGCCGCTTCCGGGTACCGGCCCAGTTGCGCGTACACCGTGCCCAGCGTGGTGAGCGCGCGGGCGGTCGCGGTCCGGCTGCCCGGTACTTCGAGGCAGGCGGTGAGGTGCTCGACGGCTTCGTCGTACCGGCCGACGCGGGCGCAGATGGCGGCTACGTCGGTCAGCGCCTGCTGTTCGCCGAACGGATCCCCGGCACGACGGGCCTCGGCGAGCGCGAAGCCGTGCAACGTGTGCAAGGCGTCGTAGTGGCCATGGAGCCGCAGAGCCTGCCACAGCACGGTGGACAGGTCACGGGCGTACGCCGTCCCGCCCGCGGCCGCAGACACCTCGGCGATCGCGAGCAGCGTGGGCAGTTCGGTGGCCAGCCAGGCGGCCGCCTCCTCGGAACTCTCGAACGTCCGGCCGCCGACCTCCGAGGTCAAGAGCGGCCGCCGGTTCGGGTCCCGCGCCGCGATGGCGTCGGCGGCGGCCGCCGCGCCGGACAGGTAATGCCCGGCGAGACGGCGCATCGCGGCCGGTCGCCGTCCATCGGTGAGGCTGCGCGCGTAGTCGCGGACCAGGTCGTGGAACTCGTGACGGCCGTCCGCGCGGTGCTCCAGGAGATGCCCGGCCACCAAGGCCCGCAGCAGCCGCCGTGTTTCGGCCGCGTCGGTGTCCAGCAACACCGCCGCGGCGGCCGGGTCCCAATGCTGACCCGGGTGCACACCGAGCAGCCGCAACGCACTCGCGACATCGCCGGGCAGCGCTTCGTACGACCACGAGAGCACCGCGGGCAGCGACGTCCTCGCTTCCTCGGTGGTGAACGCGTCGAGCCGGTCGTTCGCCGACCGCATCGCCGCGGCCACCTCCGCCAGGCCGCGATCGTGCGCCAGCCGTTCGCCGACGATCCGCAGCGCGAGCGGCAGCCCGCTGCAGCCGGACACGATGTCGGCGAGCGCGGTCTCGTCGGCGCCGAGCCGCGCCCGGCCCGTGAACCGGCCGAGCAACGCGACCGACTCGTGGTCGTCGAGCGGTGGCACGGTGACCCGGTGAGCGTCGTCGCTGACAGCCAGCCCCTGCAGCGTCGAGCGGCTGGTCACGACCACGACGCATCCCGCGTGCCCAGCCAGCAACGGCCGGACCTGATCGGCGGATCGCGCGTTGTCGAGGACGACGAGCACCGAACGCGTGGCCAGCACACTGCGCAGTAGCGCCGAGCGGCCGTCGAGGTCCGCCGGCACCTCCGCGCCCGGCACGCCGAACGCGCGCAGGAACGAGTGCAGCACCTCGCTCGGGTCGGCAGGCGCGCCCGGGCCGTAGCCACGCAGGTTCGCGAACAGCTGACCGTCCGGGAACTCCGCGCGGACCGACTGCGCCCAGTGCACGGCCAGCGACGTCTTGCCCACCCCGCCCATACCTTCGAGGACGGCGACGACCACGGCCCGGTCGCGGCGGGCGGCCAGGTCGTCGAGTGTCGCGAGCTCGTCACGCCGTCCGGTGAACGACGTGCTGCCGGACGGCAGCTGGGCGGGCACGGAGGCCGGAGGCGGTGCGCTGGCCGGTCTCGGCGCGGGGTCGGCGTCCGGCAGATAGTGCCGCACGAAACCGGGAATCCGATCGTTCCGCAGGCCCAGTCCGCGAGCCAGGGCCTCCAGCGACCGCCGCCGCGGCCGGGCGACCCGGCCGCGTTCGATGTTGCTGATCCCGCGCACCGTCAGCCCGGTGCGTTCCGCCAGCTCCTCCTGCGTCAGCCCGGCCACGCGCCGCAGTTCTCCGAGCAGGTTCGTCCCAGGCTGACCGTCCACTGCGGCAGGTTAGTCCGCTTTTGCTGCGGGACAGGGGAAAACGGGCCGATCCGGCCGCCGCGTGACCGTCCGCAGCCGGTCCGGCACGGTCAGGCGACTTTGGACGGATGTGCCGCCAGCGGCGTGACTTCGATGTCCATATACGGAAACAACGGCAAACCGGACAAAAGCGTATGCAGCTCGTCGTGGTCCGCGACGTCGAGGATCGAGAAGTTCGCGTACTCGCCGGCGATCCGCCAGATCTGTGGCCACTTGCCTTCTCGTTGCAGTTTCTGGCTGTACGCCTTTTCGCGCGTGATGATGTCGGTACGTTCCGCCGGATCGAGGTCCGGTGGCAGGCGAACGTCCATACGAACGTGGTAGAGCATCGATCACTCCAAAAAGGACATTTGGTCAGGAACGTTCGGGGTCGAGGACGAAGCCGTAGTCGATGGCCTCGCCGTCGCCCGAGGGGCGAGGGTCCAGCACCAGTTCCGGTTTGACCGCCGACGCGATGTCGTCGTCGTTGTGCTCGTCGCCGGGGAAGTACAGCTGTGCGGTGAGCAGTTCGTGGCCCGGAGCCGAGACCTTGACGTGCAGGTGCGCCGGGCGCCACGCGTGCCAGCCCGCCGCGGCGATGAGCTTGCCGCAGGCGCCGTCGGTGGGGATCTGGTACGGGGCCGGGCGCACGGTGTGGATCTCGAACTTGCCGTCGGCGTCGGCGGTGAAGCTCGCGCGCAGGTTCCACTCCGGGATGTTCGGCGCGAACTGGGAGTAGAAGCCGTCGGCGTCGGCGTGCCACAGTTCGACCTTCGCGCCCGCCAGCGCGGTGCCGTCGGTCGAGGTGACCTGGCCGGTCCAGGTGAGCGGCGTACCGGGCTCACCGTCGCGCATCGGGACCGAGCCGCGCGCGCCCTGCTCGGGTGCGTCGGGCACGTAGTACGGGCCCTCGATGGTTCCCTTGTTGCCCTCGCGGTGCTCGGTCGCGACCTCTTCGACGACGTGCTCCACCCAGACGTCGAGGAACAGCGGCCACTCGCCGTCCTCGCCCACGCTGATCAGCCACGATTTGAGCGCGTTGTACTCGTCGTAGGTGACCTTGTGCTTCCGGATCGTGCCGTGGACGGCTTCCAGCACCTCGCGGGCCAGCAGGCTGACCCGTTCCTTGGGTGTTCCGGCGACGCCGGCGAACTTGTCGCTCTTGAACCGTTCGGTCGCGTTGGCGCCGGACGCGGCCGCGGTGGCCGTCTCGTGGATGGCGGTCATGAATCCTCCTTGATTCGTGGTGGGCGTCAGTGGTCCTGGCGGTAGCGCCGGAGTTTTTCGGGATCGATTTCGGCACCGAGGCCGGCGCCGGGGCGGACGGTGAGTTCGCCGTCGGTGACGCGCAGGGGCTCGGTGAGCAGGTCGTCGCTCATGTCGAGGAAGTTGGAGAGTTCGCCGGGGCGGCGGGACGTCAGCTCGTAGGCCGAGCCGAAGGCGACCGTGCACAGCGAGCCGAGCTGGCCGTCGATCTGGTTGCCCATCACGACTTCCAGGCCGAGGCCCTCGGCGAGGTGGTGGGTGCGCTGCGAGCGGGTGAAGCCGGTGCGAGCGGTCTTGATGCTGATCGCGGTGGCTGAGCCGCCGAGCACCTCGCGGGTGACGTCGGCCGGGGTCACCGCGGATTCGTCGGCGATGAACGGGACGTCGAGCTGCCGCACGAGCCAGCGCCTGCCGAGGACGTCGTCGGCGGGGCACAGTTCCTCGGCGAAGAGCAGGTCGAGGTCGGCCATCTCCCGCATCGCACGGGCGGATTCGGCGGCGGTCCAGCCGCGGTTGCCGTCGATGTAGAGGTCGACGCCGTCGCCGAAGTGTTCCCGCAGCGCGCGCACGACGGCGGTGTCGAGTGAGGCGGGGCGGCGGCCGACCTTGACCTTGAAGGTGGTGATGCCGTGGGTGTCGCGCATCCGCTCGGCTTCGGCGACCGTCGCGGACGGCTCGTCGAAGCCGAGCATGTGGGACACGCGCATGCGGTCGGTGTAGCCGCCGAGAAGTTCGGTCACCGACACGTCGAGACTGCGGCCGAGGGCGTCCCAGATGGCCATGTCGAGCGCGGATTTCGCGGCCGGGTTGCCGACCGTGCGGGCGAGCCGGGTGTGCACCGTTTCGCGGTCGAGGAGGCTGAGGCCGACGACCTGCGGGGCGAACAGGGAGTCGATCACCGCGACGATCCCCGCCTGGGTCTCGCCGTAGGTGAACGGCCGCGGCGGCGCTTCGGCCACGCCGACGACGCCGTTGTCGGCGTGCACCCGCACGAGGACGTGCTCGGCGACGTGCACCTCTCCCGACGCGAACTTCAGCGGCTTTCGGTACGGGATGGCGAACGGGATCGCCTCGATCCGGGTGATCTTCATCAGGTGCCCCCTGTGGACGGTGCGACGGAAGGAAAGACGTCCTCGAGCGCGTCGAGGACGGTCGTGACGAGCGGGGACGAGGTCTCGCGGTGCCAGGCGAGGGCAAGCTCCACGGTCGCCGCTCCGGCGAGGTCGCGGAACACGACACCGGCCAGCGGGAGGGCGCGGGCCGAGGCGGGCACCACGCCGACTCCCAGTCCGCCGGCGACCAGTGCCAGCAGCACCGCGGTTCCGGAGGCTTCGTGGAGCTGATGGGGCGTGAGCCCGGCCTCGCGGCAGCTGCGCGCGACGGCCTCATACACGACCGAGTTGCGCCGGTCGTAGGTCACGAGCGGTTCGGTCCGCAGATCCGCCATCGCGACGACGGGCTCGACGGCCAGCCGGTGGTCGGCCGGGACGGCGAGGACCAGCGGTTCGCTCTCGATCACCCGGAAGTCGATGTCGTCCCCGGTGACCGGAGGACGGAGCACCCCGATCCCCAGCGTTCCCGTGCGCAGGCGTTCACACTGCTCGGCGGTCAGCAGGTCGGCGCGGATCTCCAGCTCCACCTGCGGCACCCGCTGGGCGAGCTCCCTGGCCAGCCGCGGCAGATGGGAGAACGCCGCCGTGCCGGTGAACCCGACCCGGAGCAGGCCCAGTTTCCCTTCGCCGATACGCCGGACTCCGCGAACCCCCACGTCCAGCCCCGCGAGCACGCGCCGGGCTTCGGCGAGGAAGAACTCACCCGCCGGTGTCACCCGGACCTGCCGGGTGGTCCGGGCCAGCAGGACGACGCCGAGTTCCTCCTCCAGCTGCCGGATGGTGTGCGACAGAGCCGGCTGCGCGACGTGCAGTTGCTCGGCCGCCCGGCCGAAGTGACATGTCTCAGCGACGGTGACGAAGTAACGCAGGTGGCGAAGTTCCACGAGACGCCTCCTCCCTTGCCTCTGTCTCCGATTCGTTCACGGTAGGAAGCAAACTCATCGAAGACAAAGACTTTATTTCGGCCTATTGATAAACGTCGATTATCAATAGGCCGCGTCGGGAGCGCCGGTCAAGTCCAGGTGGTGCGCCGTCTCAGGTGTGGTCGGGCGTGCGGCGCAGGACGAGGGACAGGAAGCCCCAGGTGTCCCGGTAGACGCGCAGCCATTCGGTCCGGCGGAGGCTCGCCATCGAGAGCGCTTCCGCGCTGTCCGGGTCTTCGCGATGGTCGAGCGCCCACGAAGCCAGCGAGCCCCAGCATGCCCACTCGTACTCGTCCAATTCGTGCCTTGTGCTGACATGTCCGTGGATCGGGGTCCATCCGTCGGCGACCACACGGTCCACTGTGGTGGCGAGGTCGGTGAAGTCGCCCAGCATTTCGACGGCCTCAGGAGAGGGAGCGCGGTCCCAGAAGCCCTCGCCGATCAGGACGCGGCCGCCTGGCGCCAGATGACGGCGGACCGCGGCCAGGGTGGGCAGCAGCCCGCCGAAGGCATGCGAGGATCCGACGTTCAGTACCAGGTCGAACGGCTCGGCCGAGACGAAGCCTTCGGCCTCCCGATGGTGGAGGACGAGGCGGTCCGCGACGCCACGATCGCTCGCCGCGCGACGCGCGTCTTCCAAGGCGCCCTCCGAGATGTCCACCCCTTCGGCGCGCAGGTCGGGCCGCGTGGACAGGGCGCGCAGGAGCCATTCCCCGCTACCGCACCCGAGATCGAGCACGCGCTCGTCACCCTTGGGGAGCCCCCGATCAAGGAGCCGGTCGACCGAAGCGTCGCCCAACGGCGACTTGATCGGATGATCGGCATGGGCGATACGGGACATTCGTTCGCGGTTCAAGTGCGGAGTCCTTGGGGTCGACCGAGATGTGGGAAGGCCGGACCCTAGCCAGGCGCCGAACGGGCACGCAATCGAGATTCCGCGTCGGCCGGTGCACCGGCCCTTGCGGACAGAGGGGGTGTCCGAAGCTCCGTTACGAGCCCGAACGCCCCTCTGCGTTCCTTATCCTTGCGGCTGGTCTCGCCACCAGCGCTGACCGGCTTCGGGCAGGGTCGAGATCGGGTCGTAGTACGGGTACTTGCGCTGCAAGGCCTCGGGGTCTTCGTGTTCGATCCCGGTCCGGTAGTTCTTGGTCCAGTACGAGATCCCGAGCTCACGGTCGTACTCGGCGAGCTGGTGCACCCAGCGCTTCCCGACATACGGCACGTCGCAGACGATCCGCGGAGTGGCGTAGCCCGGCAGGTAGCCCATGATCGCGTGCTGCAGTTCTTGTGCCTCGTGCACGGAAACCCGCCAGTGCTCGGCGTTCGGGATCATGTCGCACATGTAGAAGTAGTACGGCAGGATGTTCGCCTCGCCCTGCAGCGCGAAGCACAGGTCCAGCAGCTCGGCCGGGGTCGCGTTCACGCCCTTCATCAGCACGCCCTGGTTGCGCACGTCGCGGACGCCGACGTCGAGCGCGGTCCTGGCGGCTTCGGCGACCAGCGGGGTCACCGACTGGGCGTGGTTGACGTGGGTGTGGATCGCGAGGTTGACGCCGCGGCGCTGCGCGGTGCCGGCGACGCGTTCGAGGCCTTCGACGACCTTCGGCTGGATCCAGTGCTGCGGCAGGGCGGCGAGCGCCTTGGTGGCGAGCCGGATGTCGCGGACGGTGTCGATGTCCATCAGCCGCATCAGGAACGACTCCAGCTGCGGCCACGGCACGTTCGCGACGTCGCCGCCGGAGACCACGACGTCACGCACGCCGGGGGTCTTCTTCAGGTACTCGATCATCGCGTCCTGGCGGTCGACCGGTTTGAGCGAGAGCTTGTGCTTCTCGATCTGTTCGGTGGAGTTGCCGACCAGGTCCATCCGGGTGCAGTGCCCGCAGTACTGGGGGCAGGTGGAGATCATCTCGGCGAGGACCTTGGTGGGGTAGCGGTGGGTCAGCCCCTCCACCACCCACATCTCCGCCTCGTGCAGCGAGTCCCGCTCGGAGTGCGGGTGGCTCGGCCACTCGGTGTCGCGGTCGCTGCGCACCGGGAGCATGTAGCGGCGGATCGGGTCGGCGTACCAGGCTTCGGTCACCTTCGCCGGGTCGGTGCCCGCGTTGGGCGCCATCGTGTTGATCATCTGCGGTGGCAGGAGCATCGACATCGTGGCCATCTCGCGCTGGTCGGCGAGCATGTCCTCGTAGAAGCGCTCCTCGAGCTGATCGCCCATGAGGGCGCGCAGCTGCTTGGCGTTACGGATGCAGTGCACTCGCTGCCACTGCGCGTCGCGCCACTCTGCCTCGGTCACGTCGTGCCAGCCGGGGAAGCGGCGCCAGTCGGGTTCGGTCAGCTCGACCCGGGTGTAGTCGTAGGGCTGATCGTAGGCGGCCACCGGCGAGGTCGGTTCCTGGATCGCAGTCACTTGTACTCCTCGTCGTCGGAAACGCGTGAAAATATCCTGTCACATCGTTCGGAAGACGTAAATATTCCTGTCCTGCGTGGTGTGTCGAAATCATGCCGACCCGCTGGTCACGTGGTGGTCCGCACGCTGCAAACTCGGGAGGGTGACGAACGCGCGAACCACGCTCCTGCTCGGCGGGCGCATCTACAGCCCTTCGGCTCCCGACGCCACCGCGATGGCGATCACCGACGGCACCGTCGTCTGGGTGGGACAGGACGGCCCGGCCAAGGCACTGCATCCCGACGCCGAGGTCGTCGACCTCGACGGCGCTTTCGTCGCCCCGGCCTTCGTCGACGCGCACGTCCACGCCACCGCGACCGGGTTGCACCTCACCGGGCTGAACCTGGCGGGCGTCCGCGGGGCCGGCGAACTGCTGGCCGCGGTCCGCGACGCCGTCCGGCCCGGCCAGGTGCTGGTCGCGCACGGTTGGGACGAATCCCGCTGGACCGACGGCAGGCTGCCCAGCCGCGCCGAGATCGACGAGGCCGCGAACGGCGCCCCGGTGTACCTGAGCCGGGTCGACGTCCACTCGGCGCTCGTCTCCAGCGCCCTCGTCGCACTGGCCACCGGCGTGCACGAGGCGCCGGGCTGGTCGGCCGACGGACCCCTGACCCGCGACGCGCACCACCTCGTGCGCGCCGCGATGCGCGAGGCGATCACGCCTCAGCAGCGCCGCGAAGCCCAGCGAGCGTTCCTCGCCGAAGCCGCCGCGCGCGGAGTCGTGAGCGTCCACGAATGCGCGGGCCCGGACATCTCCGGCGCCGAGGACCTCACCGACCTGCTCACGCTCGCGTCCGAACCAGGCCTGCCGGAGGTCGTCGGTTACTGGGGCGAGCGCGGAGGAATCGACACCGCCCGCGCGCTCGGCGCCAGGGGAGTCGCGGGCGATCTGTTCGTCGACGGCGCGCTCGGCTCGCGCACCGCCGCCCTGCACGAGCCGTACGCCGACGCCCACGGCACCTCCGGGACGCTCTACCTCGACGCCGCCGCCATCGCCGAGCACGTCGGCGCCTGCACCGAGGCCGGACTGCAGGCCGGTTTCCACGTCATCGGCGACGCCGCCGTCGCCGAGGTGGTCGAAGGGTTCCGGCTCGCCGAGAAGGCCGTCGGCCGCCGAGCGCTGGCCGCCCGGCACCACCGGCTCGAGCACGTCGAGATGATCGACGCGGAGCAGGCGAAGGCGCTCGCCGACTGGGGCGTGGTCGCGTCGGTCCAGCCGCAGTTCGACGCCGAATGGGGCGGCGAGCACGGCATGTACGTCGACCGACTCGGCGCCGAGCGGGCCTCGAAGCTCAACCCCTTCGCCGCCATGGCCGCCGAAGGGCTGCTCCTCGCGTTCGGCTCCGACGCCCCTGTCACGCCGGTCGACCCCTGGGCCACCGTCCGCGCCGGGACCTATCACCGCACGCCGGGCTCGGGACTGTCCGCGCGCGCGTCCTTCACCGCTCACACCCGCGCGGGACATCGCGCCGCCGGGTTGAACGACGGTGTCACCGGCAGCCTGGTCCCGGGAGCTCCCGCGCATTACGCGATCTGGGACGCCGAAGACCTCGTCGTCGCGACACCGGACTCGCGGGTGCAACGCTGGTCGACCGACCCGCGCGCGGGGGTGCCCCCGCTGCCGAACCTGGCTGAGGGGGCGGCGCTGCCTCGTTGCCTGCGCACGGTCCGCGACGGAGAGGTCATCCACGATGCGTTCACCCGGGCGGCCTAGGCTTCAGTGGTGTCCTCGACCGTGACCGATCCGGACCCCGAAGCGGTGCCCCGGAAGCGGTTCTCCCGCGCCTGGCTCGTGCGTTTCCTCGTCGCCGCGGCGTCGGGTTTCACGCTGTACCTCAGTTTCGCGCCGCGCCCGCTGTGGTGGCTCGCGCCGCTGGCGTTCACCGGCTTCGCCCTGGTGGTGCACGGACGCCGGTTCCGGGGCGCGTTCGGCTACGCGTTCGTGTTCGGGCTGGGGTTCTTCCTCCCGCTGCTGACCTGGCTCCTGGATTTCCTCGGCCCGGGCTTCGGGCCGTGGCCATGGCTCGGGCTGGCGATGGCGCTGTCGGTGTATCTCGGCTTCGGCGGGGCGTTCGCCACCGTGGTGTGGAGGCTGCCGCTCGGACCGTTGTGGGCGGCGCTGGTGATCATCGCGCTGGAGACACCGCGCGCTTGGTTCCCCTTCGGCGGCTTCCCGTGGGGCCGGGTGGCGTTCAGCCAGCCCGAGGGAGCGTTCGTCTCGCTGGCCTCGATCGGCGGCGCTCCGCTGGTCGGTCTCGCCGTCGTGGCGACCGGCTTCGGGCTCGCGGCGCTGTGCCTCCGGCTGAGGGGCGCCGACCCGCGGCGTTCGCTGGTGGCCGCGTCGGCGGTGACGCTGGCGCCGGTGGTGGCGGGCCTCGCGGTGTGGCCGACGATCGGCACAGAGGCCCAGGACGGCGAACTCACCGTCGCCACGGTGCAGGGGAACGCCCCGGACATCGGCCTGGCGCTGGAAGGCCGCCGCGACGAACTCCGGAGCAACCATCTCACCGAGAGCGCCCGCCTGCTGGAAAAGCTCAAGGCGAGCAACACCAAGGTCGATCTGCTGGTGTGGCCCGAGACCGCGATGGCCATGCGCACCGGTGACGCCGGGGTCGATCAGATGGTCCGCGACTACGGCACGCAGGCGATCATCGGCGCGCTGGTCCGGCTGCCCGACGGCACCGCCCAGAACTCCGCGCTGGTCTGGGATCCGGTCACCGGCCCGGGCCAGCGCTACGCCAAGCAGCAGCTCGTCCCGTTCGGCGAGTACGTCCCGGCCCGCGAAGTCGCGAAGCTGGTGACACCGTTCGTCGAAAGCGTGGCGAACATGACACCGGGTGACGGCGCCAATGCCGCACTGTCGGTCGCGGGCACGAAGGTCGGCGTCTTCATCTGCTACGAGACCGCGTTCGACTACCCGGCGAGGGAATCGGTCGCCGACGGCGCCGAACTGCTCGTCGTGCCGACCAACAACGCCTGGTACGGCCCGGGGGAGATGAGCTACCAGCAGCTGGCGATGTCACGGCTGCGGGCGGTCGAACACGGGCGCGCTGTGATCGTTTCGGCCACCAGCGGGGTCAGCGCGATCGTCGCGCCCGACGGTTCGATCAGTGCCTCCACCAGCCTGTTCACCGGAGACTCCCTGGTGGGGCGCGTACCGCTGAGGCAGCAGACTACGCTGTCGGATCTACTCGGTGTGACGACGGAGTACGGGCTGCTGGCCCTGGCGATCGCCGGGGTTACCGGCGGGTACGTGCTCCGTTTCCGCACCCGGCGCGCGAGCGCCGCCAAGGCAACGAGGGAAGCGGCGGGCTGACCCGCCGGAACACGGAGGAAAAGCGGATGGCGCAGGCGCCGCGGGGGGCCCAGGGAATCGACCCGGTGCTGGTGGTGATCCCGACGTACAACGAGCGGGAGAACATCGGCCCGATCCTGGAACGTCTGCTCAAGGCACTTCCGGACGTGAACGCCCTCGTCGTCGACGACGGCAGCCCGGATGGCACCGGTGACATCGCCGACGAGCTCGCGAAGGCCGACGAGCGGATCCAGGTCATGCACCGGACCGAGAAGGCCGGCCTCGGCGCCGCGTACGTCGCGGGTTTCCGCTGGGGGCTCGCCCGTGAGTACGCCACCATCGTCGAGATGGACGCCGACGGCTCGCACGCGCCGGAGGATCTGCCGCGGGTGCTGGCGGCACTGGAGGACGCGGACCTGTCCATCGGTTCCCGCTACGTTCCCGGCGGCAGCACGGTGAACTGGCCGTTCCAGCGCAAGGCGCTGTCGTGGGTGGCGAACCTCTACGCGAGGATCGCGCTCGGCACGAAGATCAAGGACATCACCGCGGGTTTCCGCGCGTACCGCCGCCCGGTGCTGGAGAAGCTTCCGCTCGACGAGATCGCTTCGCGCGGCTACTGCTTCCAGATCGACCTGGCGTTCCGCACGGCGCTCGCCGGCTTCGAGGTGGTCGAGGTGCCGATCACCTTCACCGAACGCGAGGTCGGTCAGTCGAAGATGAGCGGTTCGGTCGTGCGCGAGGCGATCGTCCTGGTCGGTCTGTGGGGGATCAAGCGTCGCTGGCAGCAGCTTCGCGGGCTGGCCAAGAAGGGCTGACGCCCAGCACGCTCACTCCGAGTTTCCCCAGCGCCTTCACCGTCGGCTCGTCCGGCGCCGCGTCGGTGATCACGCCCGCGACGTCGGACAGGGGGAGCACGGTGAACGGCGAGGCCGCGCCGATCTTCTCGGAACTGGCCAGCACGTAGGTGTCGGCGGCTCGTTTGGCGAGGGTGCGTTTCATCGCGGCCTCGTCGGAGTCCCCGGTGGTGAGCCCGGTTTCGGGGTGCACGCCGGTGACGCCCAGGAAGAACAGGTCGGCGTTGATCCCGTCGGCCGCCTCGGCCGCCGCCGCCCCGCAGGTGACAGCGGAGTGCTTGAAGAGCCGTCCGCCGATGAGGAACACCTCGACCTTCGGATGCGTGACGAGCGCGGCCGCGACCGTGGGGCTGTGCGTGACGATCGTCGCCTCGAGGTCGACGGGGAGCGCCTTCGCCAGCGCGAGCGCGGTCGTGCCGCCGTCGAGGATGACCGTCGACCCCAGCCGGATCAACGCTGCTGCACGTTTCGCGATCCGCTCCTTGCCCGCGATGCTGACCGCCATGCGCGTCGCGTAGTCCGCGGTGGCGGGAGAGACCGGCAAGGCTCCGCCATAGACCCGTTGACAGAGTCCGGCGTCCGCGAGTTCTCGCAGGTCACGGCGGATACTGTCCTCCGATACGCCGAGTTCGGCGGCGAGGTCCTTGGCCACGATCCGGCCTTCGGTCTTGAGTCGTTCCATCAGCAGGTCTCGACGCTGCGCAGCCAACATGTGCACGATCCTCCTTGTTCCTGCCGATTGTTGCACATTATGCTCGATCGCATGAGCAAACCTCTGATGATCCTCATCGCCGGACCGTTCCGCTCCGGCACCGGCGACGACCCCGAACTCCTCGCCCGCAACCTCGCCCGGCTCGAAGAGGCCGCCTGGCCGATCTTCCGCAGCGGGCACGTGCCGATGATCGGCGAGTGGGTCGCGCTGCCGGTGCTGCGCGGCGCCGGCGGGAAGACCGTCGCCGACCCGATCGCCAAGGAGGTCATGTACCCGACGGCCGACCGGCTGCTGCACCACTGCGACGCCGTCCTCCGGCTGCCAGGGGAGTCCACCGGCGCCGACCAGGACGTCGCCATCGCCTTGTCCCGCGGGCTCGACGTCTATCACCGCGTCGAGGACATCCCGGGTTATCAAGCCGCATAATGCGTAACTGACGTTTCCGGGGGAAGGTGAGCCGTGGCCGGTCAGGTCTGCGGGGTTTGCGAAGGCCCGCTGCCGTCGAAGGCGGGTTCGCGCGGGCGCACGGCCGTCTACTGTTCGGCCGCGTGCCGTCAGCGGGCCTACCGGTCACGGCGCGACCCCGCCCCAGATCTGGACACGCTCATCGCGGAGGTCGGCCGTGTCGCGAACCGGCTGACACCTCGGCCGCCGCAGGCGTTCCTCGCGGATCTCACCTCGCTCGGCTCCGACGTCGGCAGGCTGCGACGCATCGCTCAGCTGGCGCTGCGGACCGAAGCCGAAAACGTCACACCGGCGCCCGTGACGGAAATCGTGGACGAGGTCGCCTTCGCCGGGAGGATCGAGCAGCACCAACGAGAATTGCGCGTGCACTGCTATCGCATGGTCGGGTCCTACGACGACGCGGAAGACCTGGTCCAGGAGACCTTCCTGCGAGCGTGGCGCGGGCGTGAAGGGTTCGAAGGCCGGTCGAGTTTCCGTGCCTGGCTCTACCGGATCGCCACCAACACCTGTCTCGATTTCTTGCGGCGCAACGAGCGGGTCCCGCGCCCTTACGACCCGCTGCCCGGCGTCGAACAGCAAGGCGAACCGCCCCAGTTCATGCCTTGGCTGCAACCGTTCCCGGACAACGTCGCTGAGCTCGCGGAGACCAGGGAAACGATGGAACTGGTCTTCCTGGCCGCCATCCAGCACCTCCCGCCGAAACAGCGGGCCGTGGTGATCCTCAACGACGTCCTCGGCTGGAAGGCCGCGGAAACCGCCGACCTGCTGGACACCACCGTCGCGTCGGTCACCAGCGCACTTCAGCGCGCCCGCCCCACACTGCGCGAACGCCTGCCGGAACGCCGCGCCGACTGGGCACACACGGTCCAGCCGACCGAGGAGGAGCAGACGATCTTGCGGCGCTACATGGCCGCCGCCACCGCCGACGGCGACAGCCGGGTCATGGCCGAGCTGCTCAGGGAAGACGTGCTGGTCACGATGCCGCCGAACCCGCTGTGGTTCTCCGGCCGCGACGTCTTCCTCGACTTCGTCGCCCGGTCCCTCGACCCCGCGTCACCGACGTACTTCGGCGCCTGGAAACACCTCCCGACCAGCGCGAACGGCCTCCCCGCCGCAGCAGGCTACGTCCGGCGGCCCGGCACCCGGATCTACCGGGCACAGGTGCTCGACGTGCTGCGTATCGAAGACGGGAAGGTCGCGGAGATCACCGCCTTCGAACCGCACTTGTTCCCCGCGTTCGGCTTGCCACTGACGATCACCTGACCAATGAGGTTCACGCCCCTTCCTCGTCTCAACGTTCGAACCCGACCACGCGGAAGGAAACCCATGAGCCTCGAAAACAAGAACGCGATCATCTACGGCGCCGGCGGCGCGATCGGCGACGGCGTCGCCAAGGAGTTCGCCACGCGCGGCGCCCGCGTCTTCCTCACCGGAAGGCACCGGCCGGCGCTGACGAAGCTCGCCGGCGAGATCGAGCAGGCCGGGGGACAGGCCGAAGTCGCCGTGGTCGACGCCATCGACGAGACCGCCGTCGACGAGCACGCCGCATCCGTGGCCACCGAGGCGGGCAGCCTCGACATCTCACTCAACCTCGTCCCGCGTGGCGACGTCCAAGGCATCCCGCTCGTGGAGATGTCGGTCGAGGACTACGTCCGCCCGATCACCGCCGGCGTCACGACGAACTTCATCACCGCACGAGCCGCCGCCCGGCACATGATCGCCCAGGGCTCCGGCGTGATCCTCGCCCTCGACAGCGGATCCGCCCACGGCAGCCCGATGATGGGCGCCACCGGCTCGATCGATGCCGCGCTCGACACCTTCATCCGCAACCTCGCGGTCGAGATCGGACCGCACGGGGTCCGCGCGCTCGGCATCTGGGTCGCCGGTATCCCGGAGACGTTGACACCGGAGAAGCTCTCCGCGGTGAACAACCAGCTGCCGGCGAGCCCCGAGATGATGCGGCACGTCCTCGACAGCCTCACCGAGGCCCGGATCACCAAACGTTCACCGCGCCTCGCCGAGGTCGCCGCCACGCTGGCGTTCCTCGCCTCCGACGACGCCATGGGTATCACCGGCACGTTCGTCAACGTGACCAGCATGTATCCCAGCTGAGCCGAGTTCCGTGAGCACCGCCCGGATCGCGGGGCTCGACTCGGCGCTGCGGCGCCACGCGGCGTGCACCTCGCGCGTCGGCGGGCGCCGCAGCGGCCGGACGACGAGCTCTTCGGCCACGGGCGGGCGCGCCAGCCGCGGGATCAACGCGACGACCTCGCCCGAGGCGACCAGTGACAGCTGCGTCGAGAAGTCGTCCACCAGATGTCGCACGTCGGGCTCCTCCGGCAGACCGGCGAACACCCGCCGGAACCACTGATGGCAGACCGTGCCCGGCGGACTGGTCACCCACGCGTGCCCGGCCAGGTCCACGCCGTCCAGCGGTGGCTCGGCGCGCGCCAGCGGATGGGTCTCGGCCATCACGACGTCACCGAGGTCGGTGTGCACCAGGCGCCGTGACAACGCGGGGGAGAGCGGAACCGGCAGGCCGTCGGCGTCATGGAGGAGCGCCAGATCGGCGGTTCCGGCTTCGACGCTGTGCAACGCCTGGTCAGGGTCCTGCTCGGTGATGTGCAGCCGGAGGTCGGGGTAGCGCCTCAGCAGCCGCGGATGGACAGGGGCGAGCAAACCGCGGATACCGGTCGAGAACGCGGCCACCCGCAACACACCGCGAGGCGCGCCCTCCGCGACCGACCGAGCGGCCTCGGCACACCGTTCGAGTGCCTGGAACACCTCCAACGAGGAGTCGACGACGGCCTGGCCCGCCGGAGTCAGCACCACGCCACGGCCTGCCGGAGCGAGTACGGGCATCCCGATCTGGCGTTCCAGCCGCTTGATCTGCTGCGACACCGCCGACGCCGTGAATCCCAGCTCGTCCGCCGCCCGCGCCAACGTCCCCAGCGCGGCCACTGACCGCAATGCCCGTAGAGCCCCGACCTCGATCATGAAGCCAGGCTACGCATTACTCTCCAAAAACCATCGCTGGACCGCAGGTATCGGCGCCGACAGGATCGACCACATGACCGAAACACACTTCGGCTCCAACCTCGTCGCCATGGTCACCCCGATGGAACCTGGCGGGGCGGTCAGCGAATCCGGCCTCACCGCCCTGGTCGACCACCTGCTGGCCACCGGCTGCGACGGCATCGTCGTCGGAGGAACCACCGGGGAGTCGCCCACCCTGACCGACACCGAAGCCGCGCGGCTCGTCCACACCGTGGCGAACCGCGCCGAGAACCGGGCGCGCGTCATCGCCGGCGTCGGCACCTACGACACCACTGCCTGCATCCGACGCGCGAAGGAAGCCGAGGCGGCGGGCGCCGACGCGCTCCTGCTCGTCTGTCCCTACTACTCCAAGCCGACACAGGCCGGAATCGTGGCGCACTGCCAGGCCGTCGCCGACGCCACCGACCTGCCCGTGATGCTCTACGACGTCCCGGCCCGCACCGGGACGGCCATGGCAGCGGCCACCCTGATCGAACTCGCTCGCCACCCCAAGATCCGGGCCGTGAAAGACGCGAAGGGCGACCTGTTCGAAGCGATGACCGTCATGGCCCGCACCCCGCTGGCCTACTACTGCGGCATCGACGAGCTCAACCTGCCCTATCTCGCCGCCGGCGCCACCGGCCTGGTCAGCGTCGTCGGCAACGCCTTCGCCGACCGCAACGCCGAACTCATCGCCGCCGTACGCGGGGGAGACCTCGACACCGCGCGAACGCTCAACGCCGCACTGCTTCCGCTGGCGGAGGCCGTCATGCGCACCTCGCAGGGAGCGATCATGGCCAAAGCCGCACTGGCCGAGCTCGGCGTCATCCCGCACGCGACCGTCCGGCTCCCGCTGCTCGAATCACCGCCCGAGCACCTGCGGCGCCTTCGCGAAGCCCTGACGCCCCTCGGCCTCGGGGCTGTCGCGGTGTCTTAGCCACCTACGCTGCGGCCGATCCCAGAACGGGATCCGTTCGCGCGGTGGTCGTGCGCGATGGGCTCGGTGTCCCCAATGTGGCATTGGGGACACTGGGCGTCTCCAATGCCACATTGGGGGCACCGGGTAGCGGTCCATCCCTGAGTTCCCCTAGACACGGCGAAGCCCCCGCGGAGGGAGGTCGCGGGGGCTTCGCCGATTCGTGGTGGGGCTAGCTACTTGTGCCGTGCGTCAGGCGGACCGGGTGGTCCTGCGTCCCTTCAGCTCGGCGAGACGTTCGTTGAGCAGATCTTCGAGCTCCGGGATCGAACGGCGCTCCAGGAGCATGTCCCAGTGCGTCCTCGGGGGCTTGACCTTCTTCTGCTCGGGCTGCCCGCCGTCCACGATCTCGGACTCGCTGCCGTGCAGCCTGCACTCCCACACCGAGGGGATCTCGGCGTCGTCGGAGAAGGGCACCTCGAACTCGTGGTTCTTGGGGCAGGCGTAGCGCACGGTGCGCCGAGGCGCGAGGTCGTGGTTGCGGTCGGTCTCGTAGCTGACCGCTCCCAGCCGGCTTCCACGGAGAACACGGTCGGCCATGATGGGGGTCCTTTCAGTCAGCTCCGGGTGGAGCCAGGGTGATGCTCACCCTATGCAACGACAATGAGGGCCAGAGGATTCCCTGAACAGCATGTCCTTGCTCACGATGAGCTGTGTCACCCGGTGGCAACAGCTTCTCCTAGTAGGAGTGGTTTCGCGCTCTGGCGTGACGTCAATACGGCCATCTTGGTGCGGATATCCCCCAGATGGGCTAGTAGTACGCCTGTCACGTCAACCGTAACTGACCGTGTTGGGCCGAGGTGGGCCCCAGGTCGCCCAGTCGAAAGTGCCGACGGCACAATACCTGATAACGGACCGTGTTCGGCTCAGCCTCGGAACGTGATGCCGATGAAGTTTCAACTAGCGACTGCTCGGTATCCGCGACCACCACGGTGTCCCCGGCCCGCAGCACCTCACCGTCGGAAACCCGCGCGTTGAACCGCCCCGTCTGCCCGCACCAGCACAACACCTCGACCTGAACCGGCTGCAACTCGTCCGCCAGCTCGAACAACCGCGCCGCACCCGGGAACAACACACTCCGGAAATCCGTCGCGATCCCGAAGCAGTACACGTCGATCTGGACGTCATCGGCCAGTTCAGCCAGCTGATCCACCTGATCGGGCGACAAGAACTGCGCCTCGTCGACGATCAGGTAGTCCACGTGCCGCCCGGCCGCCCACTGCTCACGCACCAGCAACCGCAGATCGGTCTCGTTCCCCACCTCGGTCGCCTTACGCGTCAACCCGATCCGGCTGGTGATCTGCGGCTCCCCGGACCGGTCGTGCCGCACCAGCACCATCCCGCGACGACCCTGCCGCGCGTGGTTGTGGTCGATCTGCAACGCCAGCGTCGACTTCCCGCAGTCCATCGGCCCGTAACAGAACTTCAACTTCCCGACGACCGGCACACCCCGCCGTGAACCCGCCACCGGCACCGACGACAACGCGTCCGTGGGGTCCGGGCCACTCTCCTTCAGTACGGTCACGACGCTCGACCCTATCGGCACGCTCCGCCCTCACAGCACCGCCGGTGGTCGGTTGCCCGCCGCCTCGATCGCCCGGCGCACCGGGACCAGCCACACGAACACGAAACCGAGCACGAAGAAGATCACCAAAGCGATGATCGCGTACCGGAACGAGCCGGTGATCTGCCCGACCGCGGCGAACAACAGGGGACCGAGCCACGACGTCCCCCGCTCGCCGACCACGTACAGCGAGAAGTACTGCGCGTCCTTCCCCTCCGGGATCATCTGCCCGAACAACGACCGGGACAACGCGTTCGTTCCACCCAGCACCAACCCGATCCCGACGGCCACCGCGTAGAACTGCAGCGGCTGGCCGGCCTCGATGAAGAACGCGAAGCACAGCACCACCACCCACGCGACCAGGCTGCCCAAGATCGTCTTCTTCGCCCCGATCCGGGCCGCGATCGCACCATGGATCATCGCGCCGGCGTACGCCAGGAACTGGATCACCAGGATCGTGACGATCAGCACCTGGGTGCTGTACTTCAGCTCGTCCTTGCCGTACTGCGCCGACACCGCCACCACCGTCGTGATCCCGTCGGTGAAGATCAGGTAGCTACCGAGGAACGCCAGCGTCAGGGGATAGGCCCGCGCGTCCTTGATCGTCCGCTTCAGCTCCTTGAACCCGGCCGTCAGCACCGACAGACCACGCTCCGACGACTTCGGCACGTGGGTCTGGGGGAGTGCGCGCACCGCCGGGAACGTGAACACCGCCCACCAGATCCCCGACGTCAGGAAGCAGATCCGGACGGCGAGCGACTCGCTCACCCCGAAGGACTCGTGCCCCATGAAGAACCCGAGCTGCAGCGCCAACGCCAAACCGCCGCCGAGATACCCGAACGCCCACCCCTTCGACGACACAGCGTCCCGCTCGTCCGGCTCCGCGATGTCCACCAGGAACGAGTAGTAGACGACCAGCGCACCGCCGTAGCCGATGTTGGCCAGGATGAACGTCCAGACCCCGACCTCCCAGTTCGTCCCCGCGATGAAGAACATCAGCGCCGACGCCACCGCCCCCAGGAACGCGAACCCGCCGAGGATCCGCCGCTTGTGCCTGCTGCGGTCCGCGATCGCACCGGCGATCGGCAGCACCAGCACCTGGGTCACCGTCGCGATCGACAGCAGATACCCCCACAGCGACCCGGCCGGGAACTGCAGCCCGAACAACGAGACGTCGCAGTTCTGCAGAGTGCTCGAAGCTCCACTCGAATCGGTGCACGCCCTGTCCCCGTTAAGGGTGAAATTCGCCTTCGCGTCCGCGGACGCGATCTCGCTCAAATAGAGCGCGCCGAAGACGGTGATCACCGACGAATAGAACGGCGAATTGGCCCAGTCGTAGAGGTACCAAGCCCGCCACACCCGCTTGCGTTCGCGGGTCACGGCCACCGTCATGCACAGCTCCTGAAGTCGAGAACGTCGAGGTCAGCGGGAGACTACTGGCGATCACGCCCACCTGTCCGGCACTAGTCCGGACCGTGTTCGTTTCGACGCGAGACGAACCCTCTCCGGACACCTTCCCGACCATCGTCGGCGTGTCGCTGCCACGATTCCCGTGTGTTTCATGTGAGGCTGGTGTGCGAGCTGTGACTCTTGTGAAGCAAGTGTCCAGTATTTACTGTTCCGCTCATGAGGACCCATCGCCTTCGCACAGCACACCGCGTAGTGGCGAGAACGCTCCTGCTCGCCCTCGCCGTCACGGGCCTGCAGATCGCCACCACCGGATCCGCCGCCGCGGATCCCCACGGCTCCTACTGGTCCAAGCTCCGCATGTGTGAATCGAGCGGGCGCTACAACATCAACACCGGCAACGGCTACTACGGCGCCTACCAGTTCGACCTGCCCACGTGGCGCAGCGTCGGCGGCCAAGGACGCCCCGACCAGGCCGCGCCCCGCGAACAGGACTACCGGGCCCTCTACCTCTACCGCATGCGCGGCTGGCAACCCTGGGAATGCGCCGGCAAACTCGGCTTCCGCAACGACAGCGACGGTCGCAGCAAACGCGTCCCGTCCTACGCCGACTCCGCCTACATCGGCGGGGGAGGACAACCCGCACCGCCGCCCCCGCCCAAGCCGAAGCCCACCCCGCCCGGTCCGCCTGGCGGCCCCAAACCCGACTGGCCCGGCGTCGTCTACGCCTACGGCGATTGCGCGGTACCGCTCAAGCAGTTCCAGCTGCGGATGAACGCCTTCGGCTACGGCTTCACCGGAACAGGCTGCTACTACGACAAAACCCGCGAAGCCGTCCTCGCCCTCCAGCGCGCGAACGGCATCAACGACTCAGGACGGCTCGGCCCCAAGACCTGGGAAGCCGCCTGGAACGGCAAAGCACCCCGGTAACCCTCGCGTTTAGTCCTCTAAATGCGCTTAGAACGCATTTAGAGGACTAAACGCGGGTCAGGAAGGCCAAGAACCCCGCTCGCGAAGTACCTCACGCAGCAGATCCGGCCGATCCGTCACGATCCCGTGCACCCCCAGATCCAGCAGCAACCGCATCTCCGCCGGATCGTCCACCGTCCACGTGTGCACCTCGAAACCCCCGCGCGTCGCCTGCCGCAGGAACGCGCGGTCCACCACCTTCAACCGCCCCTGCCGCACCGGCACCTGCGCCATCGCACCCCGCGACAACGCCCGCAGCGAGAACAACGGCAAGAACCCGTTCGCCCACATCACCGCCACCGAACGCGGCCCCATCGCCGTCACCAGCTTCGGCCCCGCCAGCTTCCGGATCCGGGCCAACCGCGCATCGGAGAACGACGCCGCCGCGACCCGGTCATGCGCACCGGTCCGCTCGATCGCCCGGACGAAGGGCTCCACCGCCTCGTTCGACTTCACGTCGATGTTGAACCGCGCCTCCGGCAACTCCTCGAGCACGTCCTCCAGCCGGGACAACGGCGCACGACCCCCGATCTTGACCGTCCGGAGCTGCGCCCACGTCTGCCGGGAGATCAATCCAGCGCCATCGGTCGTCCGGTCCAACGACGCGTCGTGATGCACGACCACCACACCATCCGAGGTCGCGTGCACATCCGTCTCGAGATAGCGGTAACCCTCCGTCACCGCCTGCTGGAAGGCCGGCAACGAGTTCTCCAGTCCTTCCAGGTCACCGAGGTGCCAGCCACGATGGGCGAAGGCACGCGGGAGCGGATCGGCGAGGTACGGAAAGAGTGTCGGCACCCCACTAGTGTGCACTTCGGCCGTGGCCCCGGCATGATCGTCGGATGGCCAGCTAGGGTCTGATCCGTGAGGGAAGTGGCCGAGCACCCGAAAACGTCCGCCGAAGAGGTGTCCGAGTTACGCCGTGCGGGGGCACCCAAACACTGCGGATGGTGCGGCCGTCGGCTCGAACAAGGCGGCAACGTCGGCAGGCGCCGCCGCTACTGTGGGCAATCGTGCCGTCAGCGGGCCTACGAACGCCGGACCGCGCTCCAGCGCAGCGGCCTTCCCGAAGACGCCGTCGTCCTCTCCGACACCGAGATCGCCACCCTGCAGGACAGGCTCTTCCAGCTCCGCTGCGCCGCCGAGGACGTCGTCACCGCGGCCGACGACGGCGCCTCCGTCACCGAACTTCGCAGCCTGGCGGGGGAAATCGCCCAGGCAGCCAAGGACCTCGAGCAGCTCCGCTGACCTACACGATCCCGTCGAGTGCCCGGTACGTCCGGTTGCTCGCGGCCGCGGCCCGCTGCTCACGACCAGTCGCCTCGATGTAGTTCTGGCTGGTCGCCAGGCTCGCGTGCCCCAGCAGTGCCATGATCTCCGACGCCGTCGCGCCGTCCTCCGCCAGCCGTGTCGCGAAGGTGTGCCGCAACGCGTGGAGGTTCGCCCCGACCGGCACGCGGTCGTGCAGGCCCGCCCACCGGTAGCAGGATTTGACCAGGTACTCCAACGCGCCGCGGCCGATCGGCTCGCCGGCGCGATCCCGGAGGAGGGGAGTGGAGGGCCCGAACCGCTGCTGCGGGAAGCGCCGACGGCACGAAGCCAAGTACTCCTCGATGATCTTCTCCATGATCGGCTGCACCGGGATCGACCGATCTCGGCTTCCCTTTCCGTGAACGTGCAACCGCATCTCACCTTGACGGCCGACCAGCGACCGCGCCGTCAGGGCTCGCATCTCCGCCGCGCGCAGCCCGGCGACCAAGCCGAGCGCGATCACCAGCACGTCCCGCTCCGGCCACGGATCCCGCGTCCGGCGTGAACCGTCGGCGGCGGCCGCGAGCAACTGCTCCGGGGTTTCCTCGCCCCGCAAGGGTTTCGGAGTCAACGGAGGCGCCTTCGGCCGGGCGACGGCGCCCATCGGATTGCCCGCGAGCAGCCCATCGGACACGCAAAAGGTGAGAAACTGGTTCCAGGTCGACCACGCGCGCAGAACGGAGCTCTTCGCGTGGGTGTCCGCGAAGGCACCGAAGGCGTTGCGGAGCGCCTGGGCGGTAAGCATCTCGACGGTGAGTTCGTCAGGGGAGCGGCCCAGCTCGCGGAGCAGAAGGGCGGTGATGCCGGCGAGGTCGCGGCGGTAGGCGTCGGTGGTGTGAGGAGAATCCTTACGGGGACGACGTGCGGCGAAAAAGGCTTGCTGTGCCTCGGAAACCCTCATGAGCATCTTGTACCGCATGGCACCGACAGTCTTACACTGGGTTATATTCCGTTTCATGCATAATAGTGATTATGCATGAAACGGAGTGACGGGTCCGGAAACCCCTCACGGGGGATCTCGGTTCGCTCGCCCTCTCCGGAGTGCCGGAAAAGGGTGCTCATGACGTTTTTCGTCCTGCAGGCCCTTTCATGACACTCCGGGTCGCCTGACTGGGACTTGAGTCCGAGCCGGCGCCGGACTGAGCTGCCCGGCAAGATCCATCCAGGCATGAGGCGTCCATTGATCATCAACAGCCCTGCGAGATCCACATCGATTCGTCACAGTGACGTATTGAGGCCGAGTGATCGGACCTCGGTTTCTCATCCTCGGGGGCGTCCCGAGGCGTCCTGGAGCGTCAGGCTCCGGCCTCCTGCGGGGAGAGCTGAAGGGGCGGATGCTCGCGTCGGACGCGGCGAGGGGCCCTTTCCCTGCATGACATGCGACGAAAGGGTCCTTCGGCGCACTGCAGAGACCCCTCTTGGCCCACCTTATCCAGGTCAGCCAAAGTGCCGATAATGTACATTATGTCAAGTAGGGTCAAGGGGCATCCTCCCTCGGTTCGCGGCGAGGTGTGGTTCGATGCCCTCGTGATTCCCGCCGAAGCCGACCTTGCCGACGCGTTGACCACGGCCGCTCGTGCGGCTGTCACCGACCTGTTCCGCGACAACCCCGGCCACACGTTCTACTACGTCACGCTGACCACGCCCAGCGAGGCGTTCGGCCCGGCGCTGTCGGCGTGGTCGCGTGAGACGCTGGCGCAGCGAGCCGATGCCGACGCTGTCCGCTACTCCTACGCCGATTCGCCGTTTTCGATTGTGGGCGAGGAATACCTGAAGCCGGTCCGCGAGCTGTTCGCCGCCCGGCCGGAGGTGTTCGACCTCGACGACGAAGCGTCCGACGCGGAGTTCGATCTTCGGCTGCGTGCGATGGAGACGGCGCTGCGCAGGCTGTCCGATGAAGGACTGTTCGGCGTCGGCGAGGCTCGCGCGGATGTGCTGGTTCTGGTCGAGGTCGTTCCTGACGACGAGGACAACGTCGCCCGGGCCCGCCGGCTCAATCCGCCTGGGCCGGCACTGGATGCCTGGCTCGCCTGCTGGGACCTCGGCTGATCAGCACTCCCCTTCGGCAGCCACTGAATACACGACACAAGATGTCGCGTATTCAGTGGAATGCTCTAGCCATTCGCTTATACGAAGGGGAATTGCATTCAGATGGGGTCTCGACTCAACCCGTACATCAGGTATAACGGGAACGCACGTCAGGCGATGGAGTTCTACCAGGAGGTGCTCGGCGGCAAGCTGGAGATCGGCACGATCGCGGATTTCGGCTCGCCTGGCTCCCTCAGCGCCGACAAGGTCATGCACGCCCAGCTCGACACTTCGAGCGGATTCACGCTGATGGCTTGCGATGTTGCCGGCCAGGTCGAGGACGTGCCCCACTCCCCTGGCAACAACGTCGCGGTCTACCTCGGCGGCGATGGCGAGCTTCGCGGGTATTTCGAGCAGTTGTCCGTCGGCGGCACCGTGACCATGCCTCTGGAGAAGCAAGTGTGGGGTGACGAGGCCGGCGCGCTCGTGGACAGGTTCGGGATCTCCTGGATGTTCAACATCACCAGCGCTACTTCGGTTCGGCCGGAGCCACTCGCCGGGTGATCCGGTCGAACAGTTCCACCAGCGGCTCGCTGACGTCCCGGCCGAAGTCCGTCAGCCCGTAGGTGACCTGCGGCGGCGTCGTGGGCTCGACCTGTCGCCAGATCAGGCCATCCTGGACGAGCGCGCGCAGGGACTGGGCGAGCATCTTCTCGCTGATCCCCTGGATGCTCTCGCGGAGCTCGTAGAAGCGGAGATCGTTGTGCTGCAACGAGATCAGCACCCAGATCCCCCACCGGCTCGTGACGTGGTCGACCACGTCACTGGCGGCGCAGTCGGTGTGAAACACCTCATAGCGCGGCTCTGCGTCGGCCGGTTTGAACTGCGTGCCTCCTGCCATGCCAGGAGCTTACCTCGGGGTATGTACTTACCAAAAGTTAGCCGCCTTCCCTAGCGTCGTCGCCACGAGAAGATCGATCGAAGGAGCTGTTCATGATCGTGGTGACCGGAGCTACCGGGAACATCGGCAAGCCGTTGACGCAGGCGCTGGCCGAGGCAGGCGAGCAGGTGACGTCGGTGTCGCGGCATGCCGCGGTGGCACCGCCCGGCGGCAGGCATGTGGTGGCCGATCTGGCCGACCCTGCCGGGCTGGAGCGGACGTTGGCCGGAGCAAAGGCGTTGTTCTTGCTGCTTTCCGGTGATCTGCATGCCATCGGGGCGAACCCGGCCGACATCATCGGCCGGGCCGCTGCGGCGGGGGTCCGCCGGGTCGTGCTGCTCTCCTCGCTGGGAGTGGCGACGCGACCGTTCGGTACGACGCGGATCGCGATGCGTGAGCTGGAGGACGTGGTGCGGGAGTCCGGTTTGGACTGGGCGATCCTGCGGCCGGGTGGTTTCGCGTCCAATGCACTGTGGTGGGCGGATTCGGTCCGCTCGCGGCAGGTGGTCGCGGCGCCGTTCGGGGATACCGGGGTGCCGATCGTCGATCCGGCGGATATCGCGGAGGTCGCGGCCGCTTGTCTGGTGGACGATCGGTATCTCGGCGACGTCTACGAGCTGACCGGTCCGGCGGTGATCACGCCGCGCGAGCAGACCGAGGTCCTCGCTGACGCGCTGGGCTCACCGGTGCGGTTTCACGAGCTCACCCGTGCCGAGGCCAAGGCGGGGATGGCCCAGAGCATGCCGGCGGAGCTGGCGGACGACACGCTGGACATTTTGAGTTCTCCGACTCCGGCGGAGTTGCGGGTGAGCCCGGATGTGAGCCGGGTCCTCGGCCGTGCTCCGCGGTCGTTCGCCGATTGGGCGGCGAGGAACGTCGAAGCTTTCCGCTGACGGGTTCGCGCTAGGGTCGTCCCCTATATCGAACCTGGGGGTTACCGAAATGTCCGAGAGCACCGCTGTCCGCGTCGATCCGTCCAACGAGCGGATGTTGAAGGCGTGGGACGGTGACGACGGCTCGTTTTGGGCGAGGCGCGCGCAGCGTTTCAACGACGGTGTCGCTGCTTATGGCGACACGTTTTTCGCCGCGGCCGGGATCCAGCCGACGGACAAGGTGCTCGACGTCGGTTGCGGTGCGGGGCAGACGACGCGGGACGCGGCTCGGCAAGCCACTGACGGTTCGGCGCTCGGTGTGGACCTGTCCACTGAGATGCTCGGGGTCGCTCGTCGGCTCGCCGAGGAGGAGCGTGTTCCCAACGTCTCGTTCGAGCAGGTGGACGCGCAGGTCCATCCGTTCGGCGAGGCGCGGTTCGACGTGGTGATCAGCAGGCATGGCTCGATGTTCTTCGGTACTCCCCTGGCCGCGTTCGCCAATCTGGCCAGGGCGACCCGGCCGGGTGGTCGTCTGGTCCTGCTGACGTGGCAGCCGTTGCGGCTCAACGAATGGATCACCACGTTCCGGACGATCTTCGCGGCGGGTCGTGAGGTGCCTTCGTCGGATCTCGCGCTGAGCGATCCGGCCGAGACCGAGAAGTTGCTGGTCTCCGCCGGGTACGCCGACGTCCGGTGCACCGCGGTGAACAAGCCGATGTACTTCGGCGAGGACGTCGATGACGCGGCAGAGTTCATCGTCGAGCAGCACGGTGGGCGGTTGAGCGATCTGGACGAGGCCGCGCGAGCCGGTGCGATCGAGGCTTTGCGGGCCGATCTCGCCGAGCACCAGGCCGACCGAGGCGTTTTCTACGGCTCGGCGGCCTGGCTCGTCGAGGCCCGGCGTCCTTGAGCTACTGCTTGCGGGCGATCAGGTATGCCTGTGGTGTGCTTTCGAATTCTTCGGACGGTTCACGGACGAGGGTGGAGAGCACGCTGAACTTCGCCTCCCCCAGCTGCTCGGCGATCTTCTCGGGCGAGAGGCGGTAGGCGTCGCAGGAGATGTCGTGCCCGTACGCGTGCTCGATGTGGCGTACTTCGTCGCCGACCTGGAAGGCCACGAGCAGGTGGCCGCCCGGGGCGAGGATGCGGTGGAAGTCGGCGAAGATCTCCGGCAGCCGCTCTCGTGGTGTGTGGATGATGGAGTACCACGCGACGACGCCGGCCAGTGCACCGTCCTCAATGGACAAACCGGGCATCTCCCCGACCTGGAAGTCGAGGTGCGGATACCACTTGCGGGCGACGGCGACCATCTCCGGGGAGAGGTCGATGCCGTGGATGTCGAGCCCCAGGCCGTGGAGGTACTCGGTGATGCGGCCGGGTCCGCAGCCGATCTCGGCGACGCGTCCGCCGCCGGCGGCCTGGACGAGTTCGGCGTACGCGCCGAGCATGGCCCTGTCCCAGGTGGATCCGGCGAGGTGGTCGCGGAGGAGTTCGGCGTAGTCGGCCGCGACCGTGTCGTAGGCGGTGCGGGTCGTTTGGAGGTAGTCGGTCACGGCGGCGACCCTAGCCCCTGGCACCGACAACAATCGTCGCGTACAGCTCGTCGTCGGTGATCACTTCCGGGGTCAAACCGTTGTGCGCCATGGCTTCCGCAGTGTTCGCGGCTTGACTTTCGCCGGTTTCGATCAGCAGGTGCCCGCCTGGTGCGAGCCACTGGGGTGCTTCGGCGGCGACACGGCGGTGGACGTCGACGCCGTCGTGTCCGCCGTCGAGTGCCACGCGGGGTTCGTGTTCGCGCGCCTCGGGCGGCATCATCGCGATGGCGTCGGTGGGGACGTACGGGGCGTTGACGACCAGGATGTCGACGCGGCCTCGGAGCGACGCGGGAAGTGGTGTGTAGAGGTCGCCTTCGAAGACCTCTCCCCCGGCTTGGGCGACGTTCTTTCGGGCGCAGCGGACGGCGGCGGGTTCGATGTCGGCCGCGTAGAGCCGGATTTCGCCGAGTTCGGCGGCGATGGCGGCGCCGAGCGCGCCGGTGCCGCAGCAGAGGTCGAGGACCACCGCTCCCGGCGGGGCGAGGGTGACGGCGTGGCGGACGAGGAGTTCGGAGCGTTGCCGTGGCACGAAGACGCCGGGTTCGACGGCGATGCGGAGCCCGTGGAATCCGGCCCAGCCGAGGATGACTTCGAGTGGTTCGCCGTCAACGCGGCGTCGGACCATGGTGTCGAGCTCGGCCGGGGTCCGGGCTTCGGTGGTGAGGAGCCGGGCTTCGTCTTCGGCGAAGACGCACCCGGCCGCCCGGAGCCGGTCGGTGATGGTCATTCGTCCCGCAGTCTGGTGAGGACTCCGTCGAGTGCCTCGCGGACGGTGTCGGGGACGCCGTTGGTGCGCAGGTCGGTGAGGAACTGTTCGTTGAGCCCGCCGGGGGTCATGTGTTTTCCGGTGAGGGTTTCGAGGGAGCCTTTCTGTACGGCGAGGGAATGGCCGAGCTGGCCGAAGATGTGGCTGGTGAAGGCGGTCGCCGTGGTGTCGTCGATGCCCTGGTCGGTCATCCAGGCGGCGATGGTGCCGAGGTAGTCGAGGTGGGCGGCGAAGGTGGCGGTGGCGCCGCTGAAGACGTTGAGGTCTTTTTCGGCGGCGGGGACGACACTGCCGCCGATGCTGTCGAAGAGGGCTCGGGCTTCGGTGTTGTCGGGGTACATCGCGGTGAGGCTTTGGCGGCGCGCGGCCGGCGGCAGCGGGATGCTCCGGACGACTTCGCCCGCGGGGGCGGCCCAGTCGCGCAGCCGGTCGAGGGGAACACCGGCGAGGGCGCTGATCAGGACGTGCTCGGGCCGGAAGGTGAGGTCCCGGAGGACTTCTTCGGCGATCGGCGGGCGGACCGCGAGGATGATCGTCGTGGCGCTGTCGACGACGGCTTGGTTGCTGTCGCGGACTTCGACGTTGGCGAAGCGGGCTGAGAGTTCTTGTCCGACGCTGCGGCTGCGGGGTGAGAGGAAGATCGAGGGCGGGTCGGCGATGTCCTTGCTGAGGCCTTCGACGATGGCGGCGGTGATCTCGCCCGTGCCGATGAATCCGTATTCCATCCTCAGGCTCCCGTTCGACCGTCGACGCGTTCGCGGATGAGGTCGGCGTGGCCGTTGTGGCGGGCGTACTCGCCGATCATGTGGATGTAGAGCATGCGGAGCGAGAACGGTTTTCCGCCGACGTCGAAGGTGTCGTCGAGGGGTCGTCCGGCGGCGGCCTCGTCGGCCAGGCGGATCTCTTCGAGGAGGATGTCGTAGGCCTCTTCGGCTTTGGCGGCGTCGATGGCTTCGAAGTCGTGGTCCTTGCCGAGGGCGGGGTCGTAGAGGGGTCCGATGTCCTGGGCGGTGTAGTGCAGGCGGAACCAGATGCGTTCGACCTTGGCGAGGTGGCGGACGAGGCCGAGGAGGGTGAGGTTGGAGGGCGGGACCGACGCCTGGGCGAGTTGTTCTCCGGTGAGACCGGCGAGTTTGTGGAGGAAGGTGCCGCGGTGCCAGTTCAGCAGGGAGGGCAGGAGGACCTGCTCGTCGGCGGCGGTGTCGCCGGAGGGTCGGGTCACCTCGGGGGCGGTCCATGTCATAGCGGCGATCATGCCATCGGGTGACGTGGGCTTCGTGGTGCGCCTGCCGGGGTGAGCGGGGTCACGTTGGGCGGGCTGAATCCTTTCGCGGGGTTCGCGGCTCTTGTAAGGGCCGGGACAAGCTCGGCGCGGGAGGAGGTTGTCGTGGAGGCCGATTGGCCGCGGGACTCGTTGATCGTGGCGGCGCAGGGCGGGGACGCGTCCGCCATCGCCGCTTTGGTCTCGGGTTCCCATCCGCATGTGCAGCGGTTCGCGCGGTCGTTGTGCGCTTCGCCGGAGGACGCGGAGGATTCGGCGCAGGAGGCGCTGATCATCCTGTACCGGAAGATCGGCACGCTGCGGGCCACCGGTGCGCTGGCGTCGTGGATGTTCCGGATCGTGCGCAACGAATGTCTCCGGCGGGCCCGCCGGACGTTGCGTGGTGACGATCTGGCGGATTCCGTCGTGATGGTGTCGGCCGAAGAAGACGCCTTGGATCGGCTGGAGGCGCAACGGGTGGCCGCGGCGATCGCCGAGTTGCCCGCTGACCAACGTCGCGTCTTGATCATGCGTGACATCCAGGGCTTTTCGGGCCGGGCGGTCGCGGACGCGCTCGGGCTGAGCCCGGCGGCGATGAAGTCCCGGCTGCACCGCGCGCGGGCGACGGTCCGGTCCCTTCTCGACAACCCCACTTCCTGATCTTCTTTTGAGGAGTCTTCATGCTCGAAATCGGTTCCACCGTCCCTGATGTCGCTCTGGAGGACACGGCCGGGCAGGTCGTGCGGCTCTCGGAGTTTCGTGGCACGGGGAACGTGCTGATCTATTTCATGCGGTCGACCTCGTGCCCGGTCTGCAACAGCCATGTGAAGGACCTCGTGGGGCGGGCCGAGGAGCTGGCCGCCGCCGATGTGCGCGTGCTGGTCGCCGTCCCGGAGCGCCGGGCGGAGGCGGAGGCGTGGCGGGCGAAGCGTGGGGTGCCGTTCCGGGTGGTGACCGGCCGGGGTGGTACGCCGCACGAGGCCTTCGGGCTGGGGAAGAAGCTGATGCAGCAGTCGGGCAGCGTGCTGTTCGACCGGGGCGGGGTGGTCCGTCATGCCCATGCGGCGACCATGCCGACCAGCGCTTATGACAAGAAGGGCATCGCCAGGGCCGTCGAGGAGCTCACCAAGGTGCGTTGACTGAAGGTGTGAATCGGTGCTTCACTTCTTGGGTGCCGTATCGACGTACACCGAAGGTCCAGGAGCGTTTGGACGCCCAGCGCGACGCCGTCCTCGCCGCCGCGATGGAGCAGCTTGCCGAGCGCGGGTACGCGGGCTGCTCGGTCTCGGCGGTCGCGGAACGGGCGGGGGTGGCGGTCGGCAGCGTGTACCGCCACTTCCCCACCAAGGCCGCGCTCGTCGTGGAGCTGTTCCGGAAGGTCGTCACGCGTGAGGTCGAGGCTGTGCGCGAGGTGTCGGAGCTGCCCGGTGCACCGGCCGAGCGGGTCGTGGCCGTCTTCGACACCTTCGCGAGCCGGGCGTTGAAGACCCCGCGGATGGCGTACGCGCTGTTGGCCGAGCCTGTGGACGCGCCGATCGAGGCCGAGCGGCTGGTGTTCCGGCGCGCGTTCCGTGACGTCGTCGCCCAGCACGTGGCCGATGGCGTCCGGTCCGGGGCCCTGCCCGCCCAGGACGCGGACATCACCGCGGCGGCGCTCGTCGGCGCGGCCGCCGAGGTGCTGATCGGCCCGTTGACCACCGGCAGTGCGGACGAGGTGTCCGGGCTGCGCACTTTCGTCCTGCGTTCCTTGGGAGGTTCCGATGCCGAGCACTCATGAGGTCACCAATCAGGTCCCGCCGCTGGCGGAGTACGACGTCGCCGCCGATCCGGCGTTGCTGGAGGGGCTGGAGCGGGCGGGCGCGGGCTGGGCGGTGGCCGAGGTGCACGCCCTCGGCAGGCTGGCCGGGAGTGAGCAGGCGCAGGAGTGGGGCAGGCTGGTCAACGAGAACGAGCCGGTGCTGCGCACGCACGACCGGGTCGGGAACCGGATCGACGAGGTCGAGTTCCACCCGTACTGGCACGAGCTGATGGACGTCGCGGTGTCCTACGGGCTGCACGCGGCGCCGTGGCGGGATCCCCGGCCGGGCGCGCACGCGGCGCGGGCGGCGAAGATGTACGTCTGGGGCCAGGTCGACGCGGGGCACACATGCCCGATTTCGATGACGTACGCGGCGGTCCCGGCGTTGCGGTTCAACCCCGAGCTGTCCGCGCGGTACGAGCCGTTGCTGGCGGCGACGGAGTACGACTTCGGGCTGCGTGAGCCGAGTTCGAAGCGCGGTCTCATCGCCGGGATGTCGATGACGGAGAAGCAGGGCGGTTCCGACGTCCGGGCGAACACGACCACGGCGCGTCCGCTCGGGGACGGTAGTTATGTGATCGTCGGGCACAAGTGGTTCACCTCGGCGCCGATGTCGGACATGTTCCTGACGCTGGCCCAGGCGCCGGGCGGGCTGTCGTGTTTCCTGCTCCCCCGGGTCCTGCCGGACGGCTCGCGCAACGGGATCCGGTTGCAGCGGCTGAAGGACAAGCTGGGCAACCGGTCCAACGCGTCGTCGGAGATCGAGTACGACGACGCGATCGGCTGGCTGGTCGGCGAGGAAGGCCGTGGCGTGCGCACCATCATCGAGATGGTGAACAACACCCGGCTGGACTGCGCGGTCGGGAGTGCGTCGGGGATGCGGTACGGCGCCGTGCGGGCGATCCACCACGCGCGTCATCGTCGCGCGTTCGGGGCGAATCTGGTGGATCAGCCGCTGATGGGCAACGTGCTGGCGGACCTCGTCGTGGAGTCCGAGGCGGCGACGACGGTCGGGATGCGGCTGGCGTCGGCCACCGACCGGCCGGACGACGAGCAGGAGCAGGCGTTCCGGCGGCTGGGGCTGGCGGTGACGAAGTACTGGGTGTGCAAGCGCGGCCCGTCGCACGCGGTCGAGGCGCTGGAATGCCTGGGCGGCAACGGGTACGTCGAGGAATCGGGGATGCCGCGGCTCTACCGCGAGGCTCCGCTGATGTCGATCTGGGAGGGTTCGGGCAACGTCGCGGCGCTCGACGCGCTGCGGGCCATGGCGAAGCAGCCGGAGTCGGTGGCGGCGTACTTCACCGAGGTCGAGCAGGCGTCCGGCGCCGACACACGGCTGGACGACGCGGTGGGCAGGCTGCGCAAGGAGTTGTCCGACCTGTCGGACATCGAGTACCGGGCGCGGCGGCTGGTCGAGTCGATGGCGCTGGTGCTGCAGGGTTCGTTGCTGGTACGGCACGGGACGCCGGCGGTGGCCGACGCGTTCTGCGCGTCGCGGCTGGGCGGCGACTGGGGTGTCGCGTTCGGGACGCTTCCGTCCGGTGTGGACACCAAGGCGATCATCGCCCGCGCGGAGGTCTGAGGTCCCACGCTCTGTGCCCGCATGACCACGTCGTGCGGCGGTCCGGTCGGTTCCCCCGGCCGGACCGGCCCAGGGCACTGCGAACGGCCGCGGGATTGCGGAATTCGGGTGCATCCAGGAGCCCGCGGGTCGGCTACGTTCGTCGGTCATGGTCGATCGTCGAAGATGCCTGGTCCTGGTTCCCCTGGTGCTGTTCGCCGCCGGTTGTTCGACGGCCGAGCCGACGCCGATCTTCGCCGCGGCGAGTTCGACTACGCCTGCGGAGAACGTGCCGTTGGCCGGGGTCGCGGCTCCGTCCGGTGCGCCGTTCGTCGCGGTGGACGGGCGGGATCTGAGAGCCTGCTCCGACGGGGAGTGTGAGGTGCTGGTGCGGACCGGCGATCAGATTCCCAACGACGGCGGTGCCGGGCCGCTGTCGGTCACGGTCCAGGCGGGGAAGGTGGGTCTCGCCCCCTCATCCGGCGGGATGGGCAGTGCGGTGTCCGGTCCGCCGGGGATGACGCATCAGATCAACCGGCAGGTGATCGTCATCGTCGCGGTACAGGACGGTGAAGGGATCGTCCGGCTCAGCAGGAAGTAACGGACCGCGCCGGGGGTCGTGAAGTTCCCACCGGAAGTTCGGATCGGAGTCCCCTGTCCGCGTTCTGTACCTACTAGTATGTACGGCATGCACGCGATGCAGTACGAGATCACCCTCCCCGCCGACTACGACATGGGCATCATCCGCGAGCGCGTCGCCACGCGCGGGCATCTGCTGGACGACTTCGGCGGCCTGGGGCTGAAGGTCTACGGGATCCGTGAGCGCGGTGTCGACGGCTCGACGCTCAACCAGTACTCGCCCTTCTACCTGTGGCACGACGAGGCCGGGATGAACGCGTTCCTGTTCGGTGGCCCGTTCAGCGGCATCGTCGAATCGTTCGGGCGTCCCGCCGTGCGGCACTGGACCGTGCTCGGCTTCGAAGAGGGACCGGCGTTCGGCTCTGCTCCGGTCGCGGCGGGAAAGCACGTCGTGCGGATCCCCGACGAGAGCGATCCGGTCGCCTTCCTCGGCGAAGCGCTCGACGGGCTTCGCGAGCACCTGCGCCACGACGGTGCGCATTCGGGCGCGCTGGCCGTCGACCCGCGGACGTGGGAGGTCGTCCGCTACAGCCTCTGGGCGGGCGAGGCACCGGAGTCGGATGAAGTCCGGTACCGGATCCTTCACCTGTCCTCGCCGCGGCTGGATCAGCTGCGGCGAGGACGGCAGTGGGATCAGCCGAGCAACGCGGCGAACAGCGCGCCGGGATCGGCTTCGGGCGGGCCGGCCGGCCACTGATCGCGGTACGGGTACCAGAGCCCGTCCTTGCCCAGCCGCACCTGCACCCCGGTCCCGTGGACGGTGCAGTGGTTGCGTTCGACGTCGAGCCCTTGGCCGGGATCGTCCACGACCTCGGTGAACGCGGCCCGTGCCCGGCCCATCGCCTGCGACGGCGGCGTCCACGCTGTCTCCAGGACCTCGAGACCGGCGCGTCCACCGTGCCGCCAAGCGAGTACCGCGCGGTCGAAGTCCTCACCGCTCCCGGCCGGGCGCAGCCTGTCCGCGGTCTCCGGACGCGTGGCGGCCAGGCGGACGGCGTCCTGTTTGCGGGTGAGCTTCGGCTGTGACGCCAGCAGCGCGCCGGCCATCTGTCCCGCGTTGGCGACCAGCAGAGCGATGGTCTCGGCCGGGATGTCGGGAGCTCCCGGCACGGTCGGGCCTCCGGCGGGTACGAACGCGGCGAGATCCGGCAACGGGCCCGGCTCGTCGGCGTAGGCACGCTCGGCCGGGACGCCGTCGTCCCCTGTGCGCACGAACCGGGGCGCGTTGCGCCGTTGGAGCTCGTCGAGCAGTTCCCGCTCCCCCTTGCCCCGCATCAGCAGCAGCACGAAGGGATCCGCGTCGAGTAGCCACGAGGCCTGGAACGACAGCGCCGCGGCGTGGCGGCACGGCAGCTCCCAGCCGGGGCAGTCGCAGTCCGGGTCCAGGTCACCGATGCCGGGCAGCAGATGCACTCCGGCGTCGTCCGCGGCCTCGACGAGGTCGTGTGGCATGTCCCGGTCCAGCAGCGCGGCGAGATGTCCGGTGCGGGAGGCGACCCGGTCGAGGAAGCGGTCCCATTCGTGCTCGGTCAGTTCCGCGAGGCGGACCTCGGTGCGGTACTGGCCTTCCTGGTCGTCGACCACGGCGGCGATCCGGCCGGGGCTGACCGTGATCGGGCCGACCCGGCCCGCCGCGGCGTACTTGCGGCCCTGTTTGAGCTGCCTCAGGTCCAGCGCGGTGTCCTCCATCGCGGTGATCCACGCGCGGCCCCACCACGAGCGGGCGAACTGGCCGTGTCCACCCTGCCGCCCGAAGGCGGGGAAGCCGCGGACGCGATCGTCGGGCGTACTCATCGGCGGCTCCTCAGCTCGACCAGATCGGCCAGCTCCTCGTCGGTCAGTTCGGTCAGGGCGGCCTCGCCGCCGGCGAGCACCGCGTCGGCGAGCGCGCGTTTCTCCCGCAGCATCGCCGCGATCCGGTCTTCGACCGTTCCCTCGGCGATGAGCCGGTGCACCTGGACCGGCCTGGTCTGCCCGATCCGGTACGCGCGGTCGGTCGCCTGGTCCTCCACCGCGGGATTCCACCAGCGGTCGTAGTGCACGACGTGATCGGCGCGGGTCAGGTTGAGCCCGGTACCCGCCGCCTTGAGCGACAACAGGAACACCGGCACCTCACCGGCCTGGAACCGGCGCACGAGATCCTCGCGTTTGGGCACCGGTGTGCCGCCGTGCAGCAGCTGCGTGCCGATACCGCGCTGCGCGAGATGACGTTCCAGCAGCCGGGCCATGGCGACGTACTGGGTGAACACCAGCACCGCGCCGTCTTCGGCGAGGATCGTGCCCAGCAGTTCGTCGAGCAGCTCGAGCTTGCCCGACCGGCCGTCCAGCACCGCTTCCGACGGCTCCTTGAGGTACTGCGCGGGATGGTTGCAGATCTGCTTGAGCCCGGTGAGCAGCTTGACGATCCGGCCGCGGCGCGCGATGCCCTCACTTCCGGCGATCTCGGCCATCAGCTCCCGCACCGTCGCCTCGTACAGGGCCGCCTGCTCGGCGGTGAGTGTCACCGGCCGGTCGGTCTCGGTCTTGGCGGGCAGCTCCGGCGCGATCCCCGGATCGGATTTGCGGCGCCGCAACAGGAACGGGCGGACCAGCCGCGATAGCCGTTCCGCGGCCTCGGGGTCCTTTCCGGACTCGACCGGTTTCGCCCACACACGGCGGAAATCGGCCATGGTGCCGAGCAGTCCCGGCGTCGTCCAGTCCAGGATCGCCCACAGTTCGGAGAGGTTGTTCTCCACCGGGGTGCCCGTCAGCGCCACCCGCGCCGACGACGTCAGCGTCCGCAACGCCTTCGCCGTGCCGGAGCGGTGGTTCTTGACGTGCTGGGCCTCGTCGGCGACCAGCAGTCCCCAATGGACGGCTCCCAGCGGTTCCGGGTCGACGCGCAGGGTTCCGTAGGTGGTGAGCACAAAGCCGTCACCGAGCTCGTCGAGCGAGCGCTCGGTGCCATGGAACCGCCGCACCGGGACACCGGGGGCGAACCGGGTGATCTCGCGTTCCCAGTTCCCCAGCAGCGAGGCCGGGCAGACGACCAGCGTCGGGCCGTCCGCGCGGTGCAGGTGGAGCGAGATCAGCGTGATCGTCTTGCCGAGACCCATGTCGTCGGCGAGACAACCGCCGAGCCCGATCGACGTCATGGCGGTCAGCCACTGCAGGCCGCGCATCTGGTAGTCGCGCAGGGTCGCGGCCAAGCCGGGCGGCGGTGCCTGCGGTTCCGGCGGGGCGAGCAGCCGCTCCCGCAACGCGGCGAGCCAGCCGTCGGTGAGGACGTCGACGCGTTCACCGTCGATCTCGGTGGTCCCACTCAAAGCGGCGCCGAGCGCGTCGATCGGCGTGAGCGGCTTCAGCGCGCGATCCCGCGCCTTCGCCGCGAGCGCCGGATCGACGAGCACCCACTGGTCGCGCAACCGCACGACAGGACGGTGCGCCTCGGCCAGCGCGTCCATCTCGGCCACGGTGAGCGGCGCGCCGCCGAGCGCGAGCTGCCAGTCGAACTGCAGCAGCGTGCCGCCGGCGAAGAACGACGGAAGGTCGTCCGGCGGCGCGTCACCGCCGCCGACGACCGCTTTCGCGCTCAGGTCGCGGACGAGATCGGCGGGCCAGTGCACGTCGATCCCCGCCGTGGCCAGCAGGGGCGCCGCGGTGGTGAGCAGTTCGGTGATGTCGATGTCGCCGAGCACGACCTCGTCGGGGACCGCGGCATTGAGCAGCGGCTCCAGCGGCGGCCACAACTGCGCGGCACGGCGCAACGCCAGCATGACGTCGATCCGCGCCCTCGGGCCGAACCGGTCGTCACCCGCCCAAAGCGCGGCGGCGTCGACCAGGACCCCGGGGTCGGCGAGGCTGTGCACCTGGACGACCCCGCTGAACCGGCCGATCGTGAAATCGTCCCCGGGCGCTTCGATCCGCACCGAGACCCGGACCCCGGAATCCAGCCCGGCCGCGACCTCGGCCGCCCAGTCCCGCAGCCGCGGGAGCCGGTGCGCGGGCGCGGCGGCGAACGCCTTGACGCCCGCCGCCTGCGCGGCCGCGGGCGTGCGGGGAAGGGTGTCGGCCACGGCGTCGAGAAACGCGCGCAGCAACGGGTACCGGGCGGGAAGCAGATTTCCCTCACCCGGGATCGCCCTCGCCCGGGCCGGCATCGCTTCGGACAGCTCGCGCAGCCAAGCGGCGTCGGCGGGTTCCAGCGGGCCCGCGCGCCAAGCGTCCACATCGGACTCCGTGAGCCCGGGAAGCAACCGGCCCGCCTCGGCGAGCTTCAACGCCGCCGCGGCGGCTGTGCTCCAGAAACGCGCGGAGGGATCGTCGCTCTCACTGAGCCGCAGCAGCGCGGGGAGCGCCTCGGCCATCGAGAGCCGTACGCACGGCACGGTGACGATCTCGGGGAGGGCGACTGTCACCTCCCCGGTCCCCGGCGTGTGCCCCTCGGCGTTCCAGAAGACGAATCCGCTGGTCCGAGGTGGATTCTTCGGTTCGAAAACAACACTGCCGAAACCGTCGTGAGACGCCACTCAACCCCAATCTCTGTACGGTGTACAGTTCAGGATAACACAACTCTGTACACCGTAGAGAGAACGTGATGACGGACGCGGACCACAGCGGGACGGGCGATCCACGACGGACCATCGAACTGCTCTGGGGCGTGCGCGGGAAACCCCGTCGCGGCCCCAAACCCAAGCTCAGCGTCGACGAGATCGTCACCGCCGCGATCGAGATCGCCGACACCGAGGGGATCACCGCGCTGTCGGTCCGCCGGGGCGCGGAGAAACTCGGCGTCTCCCCCATGACGATCTACACCTACATCGCCAGCCGCGCCGAACTGCTCGACCTGATGATCGACCGGGTCCACGGCGAACTGACCGATCCCCCGGAGAGCCACGACTGGCGGGTCACGATGACGATCCTCGCCGAAGACGCCTGGGAGATGTACCACCGGCATCCGTGGATGCTCCAGCTCACCACCGGCCGTCTGCCCCTCGGCCCGCACACCTTCGCCAAGCACGAACGCGAGCTGGAGGCCGTCGACGCGATCGGGCTCACCGACCTGGAGATGGACGCCGTCGTGGCGATGGTCAACGGGTTCGTCCAGGGCATCGCGCGCGGTTCCGTGGAATCGGCGAGCCTCGTGCGGCGGTCCGGCCTGACCGACATGGAGTGGTGGACGGCCAGCGCGCCTGTGCTCGCGGAGATCCCCGAAGCCGACGCGGGACTGTTCCCGCTGGCGGCGCGGATCGGGCAGGCGGCAGGAGAAACCCACGGTGCGGCGAGCGCGCCACTGCACACCTTCCGGTTCGGGCTGGCGCGGATCCTGGACGGGGTCGAGCAGCTGATCACCGGAGGCTCCGGCGCATCGGGGACCGAACTTCCCTCGTGAGCGCGTGGGGTCATTCTGAAGTCGGGGCCAGGTGTTCGCAGGTCCGTGAAGGCCTCCTTGCCTACCCTGAAGGTAGGGAAGGAGGCCTTCACGGCTTCCTGGCAGCGCCGGGATCACTTGCCGCGTCGTCGCAGTGAGCGGTACAGCAGCCACAGCGCCAGCGCGACCGGCATCAGGATCGCCGTGAACAGGATCCCCGCGAAAATCCCGTAGCCATGCGGATCGGACGACGATCCGGTCGCGCTGAGCACCACACTGCCGACGAGCAGCACGATCACCGCCGCGATGCAGGCGAAAGCGCCGAGCACGACGCGTCGGAACACCGTCCGCGATGTACTTTCCGGCGTGTCCATATGCGGCTCCGCTGCTCGAAACGTCACTCCGGGTCGGGAGTGCAGACGGTCAGGAACGACTTCCGGTTCTCGCGCTGGACGTCCGACGCGTCCAGCCAGCCGCTCCGGCCGAACAGGTAGCTCCCGGACGGATGGCTGGCCGACTCGCGAAGCACCTGGGCGACGTCGGCCTTGGCACCGTACGCTTTCGGGCCGTCGACGGTGACGGTGATCGAGCCCGCCTTGGTCCAGTCGTAACCCGCGGGCAGCGGTGTCCGCACCTGGAGCGGGCCGGCGGTGTCCAGAAAGGACACCCCGAGCAGATCCAGCCGCTCGACCCGCACGCCCGGCCGCGGCGCGGTCCACACCTGCTCCGTGCTCGCCTGGGTACCGGAGTCGAACGTCAGCCTCAGGCCGGTGACGCCCTCGCACGGAGTGCCCGTCCACAGTTTCAGGACGCCGTCGTCGACGCGGAAACCGGCCTCGGGCGGCAGCGACGGCGCGAACTGCGCTTTGGTGTCGCACGCCGCGGTCACGGCCACCACGAGCAACGCGGCGCAGGCCCGCCTAGTGATATCCGCCATCGGAAAGTCCCGCGTCTTCCTCGGTTTCGTTGCCGCCGGTGGCCTGCTCCCACAAATAGGAGGCGAGGAAGCCGGCATAGCCTTCGCGCCCCCATTGCCGGGAGTGGCGCTCCTCGTGGTGCAGCAACCGGTCCATGTCGAGCGAGCCCTGGGACGCGCCGTTGTCGTCCTCGTACCAGGCGTGGCCCGACTTCGCGACCTCCCGCAGTTGCTGCGCCGGATCCTTCGGGTCGTCGATGTTCAGCATGAACGTGTCGCCCCAGGTGGTCCCGCCGCGCTGGCTGAACTGGTCCTGGACGAGGTTTCCGCCCAAGCCCATCATCATGCCGTTCGGGGTGGTCACCAGCCGCCCGCCGTTGTCGTGCACGAAGCCCACATCGTCGTCATAGCTCCAGGAGTTCTCCCGTTGCCGGTCGGTGATCCGCCGCAGCTCTTCGGATCCGTACGGGGTCGGCGCGAAGTCGGTCTTCTCGCCTTCGGTGCCGTAGTCGGTGCCCGCGTTCATGATGTAGGTCATCCGCACCGCCTTGGCGGCGTCGTCCCCGCTGATGTCGGTCGGCATCAGGAAGTACGACTTGTAGGTCCCGTCGCCGTCTTCGTCCTCGCGGATCTCCTCCATGCCGTCGAGGACCTTGAAGTCCTCGGGCGTGATGTCGTGTTCGTCGGCGATCTTCTTGATGGTGTCGATCGATACGCCCCGGCGTACGGCGTTCTCGAGCCATTGCCGGTAGTGCCCGGAGGCGGGTGGCCCGCTCAGCAGACCGGCGTCGCGGAGCGCCTGCTCCATGTCGATCACCTTGGCGTCGATCTCCCCGCCCTTTTTGGCGCCGGCCAGGTCGGTCGCCTCGTGGTCGCTGATCTGGCCGTCCTGGACGAGCCGCATCACCCGGGCGAGGCCTGCGTCGATGCTGTTCGCCGCGGTGAGGATCGCTTTGGTTTCCTGCTCCAGCTGCTTCTTGATGGTTTCGCGGTGCCGTCGGGCCTCGGCGTACTCCTCGGCTTCGAACCGCGACTTCGGCGGAGGGTCTGCGGGTTTGTCGTCCACGATCGCGCCGTCGGCGGCGATGCGGAACTGGTAGGTGCCGGCGAGGGAGTCGTTGTTGGCCACCCTGGTCTTCAGGGCGGCGACGTCGTCCGACGCGTTCTGCAGGGCGGTTTCGAGGGCGGACAGCTCCGCGATCAGGATCTCGGCCTTGTTCCGGGTATCGCCCAGCGAACCGCGTGCGCGCTCGCCGGCGGGGCCGCGCCAATCGGGCAGTTTCCTCGCGTCGTCGAGTTCGTCCTGCAGCCCGATGAGCTTGTCCCGCCGCCCACCCAGGTTGGTGGCCGTCGTCTCGAGCGCCTCAGCGTCCCACTTGCGGACGTCGTCGTAGCCGGCCGTCATCCTCCGAAAGCCTCCTCCGCGGAGTTCTCGTTTTCGGAGTACGCGTCGGCGGCTTTCGTGATCGATTCGCTCCAGCGGTCGATCTCGCCCGCCCATCCCTTCGCGCGCTCAGTGCACGTCGACGCCAGCGTGGACGCGTTCTTCGCGGCTTCTCCGCCGGGCAATGCCGTCGCGATCGCATCCAAACCGGTGCCGGGTTCCACGGCTCTGGCCTGGTCTGCGGCGGATCCCGCGGCCTTGGCCGCGGTCCGCAGCTGACCGATCTGGACCTCGTACCCGCTCACAGCCCGTGCCCCCAACCCTGGATAGGTGAGCGGCACTCTACGTCAGCTCGGAAGTCTCCACAGTCGTTTCGCGCGAAGGGGCGGCAAGCCGCCGTATGACGTCGTCGTATCGTGCTTGATCGGCGGCCGCACGGGCGTGTGCGCGCTCCAGTTCCTCGGCGAGAGCCGTCGCCCGCGCTTCGGCGAGGCTCCTGGCCGTGTGTTCTTCCGCGAGCGACGCCCGAAGCCCGGCCGATTCCTTTTCGGACACCGTCGTCCGCGTCTTGGCCTCGTCGAGCCGGTGCTGCAGTGCTTCGAGTTCCGCGGCCGCCCGGGCCAGCGCCGTGTCGCGTTCGGCCAGCTTCCCGGTCAGCCGGGTCTTCTCCTCACGCAGCGTCCGAAGCTCGGCGAGCAGCTCATCGCGGGCGCGCTCCGCCGCGACGGTCGCGGCTTCCGCGGCGCCCCGGGCCCGTTCGTGGGCGGCGACCTCGCTCCAGGAGCGCTGCCGGATCTCCTCCGCGTCCTTCATGGCCTGTTCGGCGGCGCGTTCCGCCTTGGCCTTGGCCGCCTTGTCGTCGCGGGACGCGGCCAGCGCGGTCGCGCGCGCGGTGTCGGCCTTCGCCGCCGCCTGCTGCGCGTCCTCGGCCTCGCGCCGGGCCGTGGCCGCGTCGGTTTCGGCTTCGGTCACCCGGCCCAGCGCCGCCTTCGAGGCGTCGTCGAACCGCGACCGCATCGCGGCCAGCAATTCCACGAGCGACGCCGCGGCCGGGGTGAACTCGTCGGCGATCCGGCGGACCTCCAGCAGCGGATCGGCCACGCTCGCCACCGCGGCCGCCCGCCGGGCACGTGACGCGGCGTCGGCGTGCGCCTTACCGCAGTAGGCGGAGGGACGGCCGCCCTTGCGTTTCCCCTCGGCGTCCACCGCGGGCGGGGGCAAGGGATTCTCGCAGCCTTCCAGCGCGCACAGCCGGACCTCGTCGGCGTCCGTATCGATCACCGCAGCAGGGTAGCGCCGTCCGCCCGCGCGAGACGCGAGGCGACACCGGGAAACCGGTTGGTCCCGCCGATAGGGTCGCTGACATGCGTGTCTTGTTCACCTTCGCCGGCGGCAACGGCCACTTCCAGCCGCTGCTCCCCCTCGCCCGCACCCTCGCCGACGCCGGGCACACGATCGCGTTCACCGGCGAACCGCTGATGGTCCCGATCGTCGAGGCGACGGGGTTCACCGCGTTCCCGTCGGGGCCGAATCTCGGCAGTGCCGGCGGTGGACTTCGCCCGTTGCTCGCCGTCGACCGGGAGCGTGAGGACAGCGACCTCCGTGACGGTTTCGTCCGCCGCACCGCGCCCCGGCGCGCGAAGGACGTCATGGCGCTCTGCGAGGAGTGGAAGCCGGATCTGCTCGTCTGCGACGAAGCCGATCACGGTGCGATGATCGCCGCCGAGGGGCTCGGTCTCCCCCACGCCACCGTCCTGGTGATCGCGGCGGGCGTTCTCATCCGCGCCGAGCTGATCGACGACGCGCTCAACGAGGTCCGCGCCGTCCATGGTCTCCCGCCGCAACGAAACCTGGAGATGGCGTACCGCCACCTCGTGCTTTCCCCGTTCCCGTCGAGCTTCCGCGATCCCCGGTTCCCGCTGCCGTCGACCGCGCGGTCGTTCCACTGTCCGCTTCCCGGTCGCGGGCGGGTGCCGGAGTGGCACGTGGAAGGCCGCCCCACCGTCTACTTCACCCTCGGCACGATCTTCAACACCGAATCCGGAGATCTGTTCGCCCGGGCGCTGGCAGGCCTGCGGGAGGTCGACGCGACCTGTGTGGTGACCGTCGGGAACCTCGTCGATCCCGCCGAGTTCGGTCCTCAGCCCGAGCACATCCATCTCACGCGTTACCTGCCGCAGGACGACGTCCTCCCGTACTGCGACGCTGTCCTCAGCCACGGCGGTTCGGGCAGCCTGCTCGGCGCGCTCGCCCACGGGCTGCCCATGGTGCTGCTCCCGATGGGCGCCGACCAGCCGCACAACGGCGATCGGGTCACCGAACTCGGGCTCGGCACCGTCCTCGATGTCATCCACGCGACACCGGAGGACATCCGCGACGCCGTGTCCACGGTGCTGAGGGAACCGTCCTACCGGGAGGCGGCCGGGCGGTTGCGGGACGAGGTGACCGCGTACCCGGCGCCGGAGAAGGTCGTGCCGCTGCTGGAAGGGCTGCTCAGGTGACTTCCGAACTCGACGCCGCGATCACCCGGGCGTTCCGCGAGGAATCGGGCCAGGTGATCGCCACCCTGATCCGCGTCACCGGCGACTGGGACCTGGCCGAGGAATGCCTCCAGGAGGCGTTCGCGCTCGCGTTGCGCACCTGGCCCCGCGACGGCGTCCCGGCGAAACCCGGCGCCTGGCTGACGACGACGGCACGCAACCGCGCCACCGACCGGATCCGGCGAGAGGCGGTCGGCGCGGCGAAACTACGCGAAGCCGCCGAACTGAACGCGCCCGCCGAGCCGGATCGGGACGAGAGCGGCGTCCACGACGACCGGCTCCGGTTGATCTTCACCTGCTGTCATCCCGCGCTGCCGCTCGAAGGGCAGGTCGCGCTCGCGCTGCGGACCTTGGCCGGGCTCACCACCGCCGAGATCGCCCGCGCCTTTCTCGTCTCCGAGGCGACGATGTCGCAGCGCCTGGTCCGGGTGAAGCGGAAGATCCGCACGGCGGGCATCCCGTACCGGGTCCCGCCCGCGGATCTGCTGCCCGAGCGCACGGCCGCGGTGCTGGGGATGCTGTACCTGTTGTTCAACGAGGGCTACTCGGCCAGTGCCGGCACCGATCTGCTCCGGCCCGACCTGTCCGCGGAGGCCATCAGGCTCGCCCGCATCCTCGTGAGCCTGATGCCGGGTGAACCGGAGGTCCTCGGACTGCTGGCCCTGCTGCTCCTGCACGACGCGCGCCGCGCCACCCGTGTGGACGGTCAAGGCACGCTCGTCTCGCTCGAAGCCCAGGACCGCGGCGGCTGGAACACCGCCGAGATCGCCGAGGGCACGGAGTTGCTGGAGACCGCGCTCCGTCGTGGTGTTCCCGGGCAGTACCAGATCCAGGCCGCGATCGCCGCCTGCCACGCGACGGCCGTCCGCGCTTCCGACACCGACTGGGCGCAGATCGCCGCCCTGTACGGGGAACTGCTGCGTTTCGTGCCCTCGCCGGTCGTCGAGCTGAATCGCGCGGTCGCCGTCGCCATGGCCGAAGGTGCCGAGGCCGGGCTGGCACTGGTCGACGAGCTCACGGCGGACGACGGCCTCGCCGGTTACCACCTGCTTCCCGCGACCCGCGCGGACCTGCTCCGGCGGCTCGACCGGCGCGAGGAGGCGGCCGACGCATACCGCGAGGCGCTCGCGCTCGCCGGTACCGACGCCGAGCGCGCCTACCTGTCGGGAAAACTCGCCGAGATCTCCTGACTTCCGGCTGTCTGTTCCCGGCGTCGCCGTTCGTCGGTGGGCGACAAGTCCCGAAGAAGAGGAAGGGGTCATCCCGATGGCCGTTCTCGACGTCCCCGGCGCCCGGCTGCACCACACCGTGACCGGCAGCGGTCCGGTACTGCTGTGCATCCCCGGTGGCGCGGCCGATTCCGCCATGTTCGCTCCGATCGCGGGCCTGCTCGCGCAGCACTACACGGTGATCACCTACGACCCGCGCGGGATCTCCCGCAGCGTCCTCGACGATCCGGACGAGGAGCAACGGATCGAGGTCCACGCCGACGACGCGTTGCGCCTGCTCGACAGCGTGAGCACGGAACCCGCGGTGATCTTCGCGTCCAGTGGTGGCTGCATGCAGGCCTTCGAACTCGTCACCCGCCATCCCGGGCGGGTGAAGACGCTCCTGGCGCACGAGCCGCCGCTGACGACCCTGCTGCCCGGCCAGCCTGACGGTGACCCGGACGAGTTGCTGCGCCTGCACCGTAAGCACGGCATCGAGGCGGCGATGGCGAAGTTCATGGCCGACGCGGGTTTCGAGATGGACGCGAGCGCGCTCCCGCCGGAGATGCGGAAGAACATGGAGTTCTTCGTCGTGCACTTGATGAAGATGATCGGGGACTTCACTCCGGATTACGAGGCGCTGAAGGCGTCGGGGACCCGGATCGTCGTCGGTGTCGGGAAGGATTCGGCCGGGCAACCCGCGCACGAGGCGGCGGTGCTGGCCGCCGGCCGTCTCGGGGTGGAACCGGCCTACTTCCCGGGCGACCACGGTGGGTTCGCCGCCGAGGCCGCCGCGTTCGCCCCGCAGCTTCTGGCACTGCTCGACGCCTGACGTCGGGAAAGGGTCGTCCAAGACGTTTTTCGTCCTGAACGACCCTTTCCCGACCTGCGTCAGGCGCGGACGTGTGCGATCAGCCCGCCGACCAGAGCGCCGAAGCCGCCGATCGCGGCCAAGGTCCGGACCAGGTTCCACCGTTCCCAGACACCCTCGAACTTCGCGCGCAGTGCCTCGAAGTCGGTGTTGTCGCCGTCGAAACCCGCTTCGAGCGCGTTGTTCAGCGGCACGTTGATCGCCATCGTCACGATCAGCATCACCAGCAGCAGGACGAATCCCGCGATGATCCACGGCAGCGCCGACCGCAGTTCCGAGCGGAAGTGCAGCGCCGCCGCCGCGGCGGCGAGCAACGGTGCGCCGCCGAAGCTCAGCGCGAACCAGCCGTTGAGGATCGCGATGTTGATCTCCCGCATCCCCGTCACATATGTCCGGGCGTCCGCCCGCCCCAGCCCCGGCATCACCGAACACGTGTAGGCGTAGAACAAGCCGGCGATCAACCCCGCCGTGATGACGGCCGCGATCAGGACGATCTCGCTCAGCGTCACCATTCCTGTCGCCTCCCTTCCGATTCCAGCTCGTTTCATCGATTCCATACCCCAGTCGCTGCGGCCTTCGTGGCGTATTCGGAGAAGTCCCTCGCGGGCCTGCCCAGCACCTGCTCGACGTCACCGGTGAGCGAAGAGTTCCGGCCGTCGAGGATTCGCGTGAACAGGTCGGTCAGGCCCTCGATCTCCTCCTCCGGCACGCCCTGTTCGGCCGCTCCCGCGGCGAATTCCGCGGCGGAGACCGGAACGTACCGGACATCCCGCCCCGAAGCCTTGCCAATTTCCGCGGCCGCGTCCGCGAAGCTCAGCAGCCGGGGGCCGGTCAGCTCGTACACCTTGCCGTCGTGCCCGTCGGTGGTCAGCGCTGTCACCGCGACATCGACGATGTCCTCGACGTCGATGAACGGCTCGGTCACCGGCCCGGCGGGCAGCACGATCTCCCCCGCGAGCACCGGTTCCAGCAGGAAGTGCTCGCTGAAGTTCTGCGCGAACCAGCTGGCCCGCACGACCGTCCACTCGGCACCGGAGTCCCGTACACCCTGTTCGCTGACGACGGCTTCCTCTTCGCCGCGGCCGGACAGGAGGACCAGCCGCCGGACACCGTGGTCCACGGCCAGCTTCGAGAAGTCGCGGATCGCTTCGGCGGCACCGGGGAAGGCGAGGTCGGGGTAGTAGGTCAGGTAGGCGGCGCTGATTCCGGTGACCGCGGCCGTCCAGGTCGACCGGTCGTCCCAGTCGAACGCCGGCCGCGAGGCCTTCCGGACGTCGATCCCGAGGTCGGTCAGCCGCTGCGCGACCCGGCTCCCGGTCTTGCCCGTCGCACCCAGGACCAGGACCGTCTCGTTGTTCTTCGTGTTCGTCATGGCACTAGTCAAGCGCCTACGGATGAGACGGAACATAGTTCAAAGACTCTCTTCCATGTTTCATCGTCTACACTTCTCGGCATGGATCCTCTCGCCGGTCTGCTCGACGGACCCCGCGCCCGCGGCGCGTTCCTGCTGAAGTCGGTCATGACCCCGCCGTGGTCGCTGCGGATCGAGGACGAAGCGCCGCTGACGGTGATCGCGCAGGTCCGCGGTGAGTCCTGGGTCGTGCCCGATCACGGGGACGCGGTCCGCCTCGGCACCGGAGACATCGCCATCGCCCGCGGCCCGGACCCGTATCTCGTCGCGGACGACCCGGCCACCCCACCGCAGGCGATGATCCTGCCGGGACAGGAATGCCTGACCCCGGACGGAAAACACCTCACCGAACTGTCGGATCTCGGCGTCCGCACCTGGGGTGACGATCCGGACGGCCCCGTCGTCCTGCTCACCGGCACCTATCCGCTGGAGGGCGAGATCAGCAAACGGCTCCTCAACGCGCTGCCGCCGCTGCTGGTCGTCCGGGACGAGGAGTGGGACAACCCGCTGGTGACACTGCTCGCCGGCGAGATCGTCAAGGACACCCCCGGTCAGGAAGCCGTCCTGGACCGCGTGCTCGACCTGCTCCTGGTCGCCGCGCTGCGAACCTGGTTCGACCGGCCCGACGCCGCCGCACCCGCCTGGTATCGCGCGCACAGCGATCCGGTCGTCGGGCGCGCGCTGAAACTGTTGCAGCACAAGCCTTCCGAACCGTGGACCGTGGCGAGCCTCGCGGCCGACACCGGGATCTCCCGTGCCGCGTTCGCCCGGCGGTTCACCGCCGCGGTCGGCGAACCGCCGATGGCCTACCTCGCGAGCTGGCGGATCGCGCTCGCCGCGGATCTCCTGCGCCAGCACCCGGACGTCACGATCGGCGCGGTCGCCCGGCAGGTCGGCTACGGCAGTTCGTTCGCGCTCAGCACCGCGTTCAAACGCGAACACGGCGTCAGCCCGCAGGGTTACCGCACCGGGGCCGCGTAACGCTCGACCAGTTCCGCGCCGATCCGCGCGAGTTCCTCCTGGACCGAGGGCGGGCCCAGTACCTCGATCATCGAGCCCCAGCCCGCGAGCTGCCGGGCGATCATCCACGCCGCCGGAGCCGACACCGTCACCCGCACGCGCCCGTCGTCGAGTGTCTCCTCGACGTGCGCCTGCCGTCCGAAGTGGTCCTGAAGGATCGGCAGATGCCGTTCGGCGATGAGCACGGTCGAGTCCAGCCCCGAACGCCGTTGCTCGACCCGGTCGACCACCTGCTCCCACGCCCGCGACAGTTCGAAATCGTCCGGACGCTCGGCGGGCAGGTCGACGACCTCGACGTCGGACATGCGGTCGACGCGGAAGGTGCGCTGCCCCTTCTCGGTGCCCGCGACGAGGTACCAGATGTCGTCCTTGTCCACGAGCCCCCAAGGATCCACGACCCGCTCCACCGGTTCCGTGCCCTTCTTCGCGTAGCCGAAGCGGACTTTGCGGCGGCGCACGATCCCGGACTGCAGCACGGTGAGCGGTTCAGGCCGTTCCTTCTCCCGCTCGCCCCACCGCGACGGGTCGATGACGACCGCGTCCGCGGCGGCCTGGGCGTCGGCACGGAAAGTGTCCGGCAGGGCCCGGACCAGCTTCCGCAGCGCGGATTTCACGTCGGGCGAGATCGACGCGGCCGGGCCGGCGAGCAGGAACAGCGCCTGAGCCTCCGGCGCCGACAGTCCACTGAGGTCGGTCCGCGCGCCGCCGACGAGCGACCATCCGCCGCCCCGGCCGGGCTGCGGGTACACCGGCACGCCCGCGGCCGACAACGCCTCGAGGTCACGCCGGGCGGTGGCGACCGAGATCTCCAGCTCGTCCGCCAGCTCTGAAGCCGTGACGCGACCACGTGCCTGCATCAGCAGAAGGGTGGCCACCAGGCGATCGGCACGCATGCACCCAGTCTCGCAGCCAAACCGCTCACCCGGTGAACACTTTGCGGCGCGGCGACCCTGGAGCCGCTGGCCGCCGAGCTCGGGACCGGGCAGACGTCACCGACGAGGCTGCCTTCAAAGCCGCCCTCGACGCCGCCGCACACGAGCACGGCGAACCGGATGTCGCGGTCTACAACGCGGCGATCATCCAGGCCGACACTCCGGGAGAGCTGTCCGTCCACACGGGGTAGACGCTTACCAATGCGCAGACGGGGAAAGCGCGTCCGGCAGTTTCGTCGTGGCGTCGCCCCTCGCCGCGTCCAGTTGCGACTGGAGGAGGAAGAGCGCGTCACGGAAATCCGCGCCGCGGATGTCGGCGTCACGCAGATCCGCCCCGGTGACATCGGCCTGCCGGAGATCGGCTCCCCTCAGGTCCGCGCCGATCAGGTACGCCCCACGCAGCAGCGCGCCGCGCAGGTTCGTCCCCTTGAGCTTCGCGCCGATGAGGTCGGCGCCGCGCCGGTCCTTCTTCTTGCCCGGCGCGGCGGCGCGGGCGAGCTCGCTCGCGCGCAGCAGAAGCCCGTTCACCGCGGCACGATGCGGCTGGACGTCCAGTTTTCGCAGCACGCCGGGCGTGTCCAGCGTCATCCGCTCGGTCCGGTCGATCATCTCGGCCAGGTCTTCGCGGATCGACGCGGACGTCGGCAGCGAGGCCGCTTCGGTGAGGTAGTAGAGCAGTTCCTGCAGATCCCGCATGACCGGGAAGACCGCGAACATCGTCTTCGCCGTCTTCGGCGACTTCCGCCAGTCCTCACCGTCGAAGGTGACCTGGGAGACCTTCTGGCCCGCGCCGAAGCAGTCGTAGACCGTGCAGCCGGTGAAGCCCTTCTTGCGGAGCTTGTCGTGGATGCCGCACCGGGAGTCCTCGCGCAGGTTCGGGCACGCCTGGCCCGCCGGTTTGGTGATCGCGAAGTCGGCCGAAGCCGCGAAGGCCGGGACGACACAGCACAGGCCGAAGCAGTTCTCGCAGTCGGCTCGCAGGCTGGAAAGGTCTGGCACGGTGGTTCGGGCTCCAGAAACTCGGGAAGGTGTTCAGCCACAGCGTACGGAGAGCACTTTCCGTGCAGGGCACCCGCCGCCAATGGCCGCCAGACGAAGGTCGGGTCCTGCCCCATTCAGTCGATATCGGACATGTCGAACGCTCCATAACCTCGATCTTCGTGGGATCCGGCAGGTGCCGTCCCATGCGGTCGAGCTGGACCGCTTTCCGCCGCTGTGGTCTTGACCGGCCGGTCCCCTGCGAACGACAGGACGAACACATGCGAGAGACGAGACAAACGCGTTGGCTGTCGCGTGCCGGAATGGCGAGCGCGGTCGCAGTGGCGATCAGCGTGACCGCCACTCCCGCGCAAGCCGCCGAAGGACAGATCCTCGCCGCGGGATCCGCCGAAGCGATCCCGAACAGCTACATCGTCACGCTGAAGGACACCGGCGTCGTGGGCGCGCTGGCGAACCGCTTCGGCGCGAAGGTGGAGCAGGTCTACAGCAGCTCGCTCAAAGGCTTCTCCGCGACACTGTCGGAGAGGCAGGCCAAGCGGCTCGCCGCCGACCCCTCGGTGGCGTCCGTCGAGCAGAACCAGGTCGTCCACGCGGACGCGACCCAGACCAACCCGCCGTCCTGGGGCCTCGACCGCGTCGACCAGCGCAACCTCCCGCTCGACAAGAAATACAGCTACACCAGCACCGGCGCGGGCGTGAACGTCTACGTCATCGACACCGGCGTGCGGATCAGCCACCAGACCTTCGGCGGCCGCGCCCGCAACGGCTACGACTTCGTCGACAACGACGCCGTCGCGCAGGACGGCAACGGCCACGGCACCCACGTCGCCGGCACCATCGCCGGTTCCCAGTACGGCATCGCCAAGGGCGCCACCGTCTACGGCGTCCGCGTGCTCAACAACTCCGGCAGCGGCACCACCGCCGGGGTCATCGCGGGCATCGACTGGGTCACCAAGAACCACGTCAAACCGGCCGCCGCCAACATGAGCCTCGGCGGCGGTGCCTCCACCACCCTCGACGACGCCGTCCGCCGGTCGATCGCCGCGGGCGTCACCTACGGCGTGGCCGCCGGGAATTCCAACGCGAACGCGTCGGGCTTCTCCCCCGCCCGCGTGACCCAGGCGATCACCGTCGGCTCGTCCACCAACACCGACGCGCGCTCCAGCTTCTCCAACTACGGCAGCGTCGTGGACATCTTCGCGCCGGGCACGAACATCACGTCGTCGTGGAACACCAACGACACCGCGACGAACACCATCAGCGGCACCTCGATGGCGACCCCGCACGTGGTCGGCGTCGCGGCCCGCTTCCTGCAGAACAACAAGACCGCCACACCCGCGCAGGTGGCCACCGCGCTGATCAACGCGGCCACCACCGGCAAGGTGACCAACCCGGGCTCCGGTTCCCCGAACCGGCTCCTGTACTGGGCGCCGACCGCCTGATCGCGAGCGTTTCCCGACCCGCTGAAGTACGTGAAGGCCTCCTTGAGGGACCCAGAGTCCCTCAAGGAGGCCTTCACAGACAGAGGGCCACTCACGAGGCTCGGCTGCGCGGCGCTACAGGACCTCGCGGATCCGCGGCACCACGGCCGCGAGCCCGGCGGCGTTCGGGTGCAGCGGGGCGAAGCTGTTGTTCACCACCGACGGGATGAGCCCTTCGATCCATTTGACGCCGATCGGCTGGCAGGCGTCGTGGCCGATACTCGGCGTCCGGATGTCGACGTACTTCGCGCCGTGCGCGGCGGACTGCTCGGCCATCCGCGCGTTGAGCCGGTCGATATTGGCCTGGATGTAGTCGGCGTCCTGCGGCAGGACCGGGACGAGCGGCCAGCAGCCGCCGGATTTGATCCCGGTCGGGTAGCCCACCATGACGATCTCGGCCCGCGGCGCGCGCTGGCGGATCTGTTCGATCACCGTGCCGTAGGTCGCGGCGAAGGCGTCGATCTTGGTGGCGTACTTGTCCACCCCGCCCGTGGTGTTGGCCGCCTTGCACGAGGCGCCCACCGGCAGCAGGTTCACGCACGACGTCGCGAGCCCGACCAAGCCGATGTCGTTGCCGCCGATGCCGACGGTCACCAGTGTCGTGTCGGCCGAGAGCGCGTCGTACTGCGGCGGGTTGGTGCCGGAGACGATGCCCTTCTGCGGGTTGGTGAAATGGGTCGTGGTCGCGCCGCCGCAGGTGACGTCGCGCAGTTCGTCGACGTCGATCTGCTTCGCCAGCAGGCCCGCGTAGTTGATCGCCGACCGGGCGCAGGTGAGCAGATCGGACTGCGGCAGGACCACCGAGCCCGCCGAGAACGAGTCACCCATCGCGACGTACACCTGCCGCGCCTCCGTGGCGAGGGCCGGTGTCCCGATTCCGGCGAGGGTCAGTGCGGTGCCCGCCACCGCGGCGATCCGGGCGAATGTTCCCCAGCGTGTCACTGCCGCCTCCTGCATGCGTCGTCGAATGCTGCGGTCAGCGTCCGCCGTGCCGGGGAGAACCACTAGAACGGAGGCGCGCGTTCTTGATCGGAGTTTTGTAGGTTCCCTCTATGACGAAGGCGTCGGCACAGCCCTGGCGCAGGCTCGACGCCACGGTGCTGACCCGGCTGGAGCCCGACACCGCCGCGATCGCGTCCGCCGCGATGGACCAGGTCCGCGCCGGGCTGCGGACCCCGCTGGACGACCGGACGGCGGCGAACCTCCAGGTCACCCTCGACGTCGCGCTGCACGCCTTCTTCAGCGAGATCGGCCATCCCGACATCACCACCGACCGGGAGGTCTACCGGGCGCAGGGCCGGGCCCAGCACACCGCCGGCCGCAGCCTCGAGGAGATGCTCGGCTTCTACCAGTCGGCGGCGCTGGGAGTCTGGCGGCAGCTCACCTCGGCCGCACCGGCGGTGGATCTGCCGACCCAGGCGATCGTCGAACTCGGTGAGGCACTGTTCGCCTTCATCGCGGAACTCTCGGCCGCGGCCGCCGACGGATACGCCGAAGCACGCTCACAGGCGGCGCGGGCCGGGCAAGCACGGCGCGACCGGCTCCTGGGTCTCCTGCTCGCCGAACCGGCCACCACCCCGGACATGCTCGACGACGCCGCGACCCAAGCCACGTGGGTCTTGCCCGACCGGCTCGTCGTCGCCGTCACCAGCGCCGATGTCGCGCCACAGCTGCTGGACCGGATGCCGGGGCGGGTGCTGATCGGACGTCACCACGACCTGACCGCCGTGGTCATGCCCGCCGACCGCCTCGAGTGGTACCTCGGCCGGTTGCGGGATCTGCTCGGCGACGACCAGGCCGGGGTCGGCCCGATCGTGCCACTGCGCTCGGCCGCGCTCAGTGCCCGCCGGGCGGGCGCGTTGTGGCGGCTGACCCGCACCGGCGCGCTCGGCGACCGGCCCCTCGTCCACACCACCGATCACCGCATCGATCTGCTGCTGACCGCCGATCCCGAACTCGCCGCCGAGTTCTCACAAGACGTCCTCGCGCCCTTGGCAGGCCTGCCCGAACCGGCGAGGCAACGGCTCACCACGACCCTCGCGGCCTGGCTCGCGCGGCCTGATCAGCCGCAGGCGATCGGCGTCGAGCTGCACGTCCACGTCCAGACCGTCCGGTACCGGATCCGGCAGCTGCGGACACTCTTCGGCGGCACGATCGACGATCCGGCCGGCCGCTTCGCGCTCGCGATCGCCCTGAGGATCGACCCACTGGTATCGAGGGAACCTACAAACGCTCAGAGCGGGGCGTCCATCCGCTGCGTCCCGACGACCGACAGCAGCCGCAACGCGTCCTCCGACGGAGTGCCGGGGTCGGCGGTGTAGATCACCACCTGCTGGTCCCGGTCGCTGATGTCGAGGGCATCGCAGTTCACGCTGACCGGGCCCACCACCGGATGCCGGAACGTCTTGCACAGCGTGGGCGCGGCGCAGACGTCGTGCGCGGCCCACAGCCGGGCGAATTCCTCACTGCCGTCGAGGAGTTCCCGGATCAGCCCGGTGACTTCGGGATCGTCGGGATAGCGGCCGGCGGTGGCCCGCAGATTCCGGACCGCGCTCGCCGCGAACTCGTCCACATCGGACACCCCGTACAGCCGCCTCCCCTCCGGCCGCGGCCCGAGGAACGCGCGGCGCACGAGGTTGCGATCCCGCCGCGGCAGCGCGGAGAAGTCCTCCATCAGCGCCGCGGCGAGGTCGTTCCAGGCGAGCACCTCGTAGGTCGCCGACAGCACGATCGCCGCCGCCTGCGGAAGACGGTGCAGCAGCGCGAGAATGCTCGGCCGGACCTCCCAGGACGGACCGGGCGGCGGTCCCGGTGGCGCGCCGGCGAGATGGTGCAGGTGAGCGCGTTCCACGTCCGACAGCCGAAGCGCCCTGGTCAGCCCGGCCAGCACCTCACGCGAGGGACGTGGACCGCGAGCCTGCTCCAGCCGCGTGTAGTACTCGGTCGAGATGAACGCCAGCTGCGCCACCTCCTCGCGCCGCAGGCCAGGGGTGCGGCGGCGGGGCCCGGCGGGAAGGCCGACGTCGGCGGGAGCGATCCGCTCGCGCCTGCTGCGCAGGAAGTCCGCCAGTTGTCGTCTGTCCACCACTCCAGTGTGGACGATGGCGGTCCGCCAGCCAGGTACCGCCGATGCCTGGATAGGCGACGACGGCGGGAGAACTCTCGGTGCCATGACCAACACAACGACTGTTTCGGGCCTGCTCGACGGCAAGGTCGCCTTCGTCACCGGTGCCGGCCGCGGTATCGGCGCCGCCGCCGCGCGGCTGTTCGCGAGGGAAGGCGCCCGTGTCGTGCTCGCCGCCCGTACCGAGTCCCAGCTGAAGGCGGTGGCCGAGGAGATCCGGGCGGAGGGCGGCGTCGCGGATCACGTGGTGTGCGACCTCGGCGACGCGTCGAGCATCCGCGCCGCCGTCGACCGCGCCGTGGAGCTGCACGGCAGGCTCGACGTCGCGTTCAACAACGGCGCGACCAACGTGCCGCCCGGGCCGATGGACCAGGTGACCGAGGCTGATTTCGACCACATCTACGCGGTGAACCTCAAGGGCCCGTGGCTGGCGATGGTCGCCGAGATCGAGGCGATCCGGGCCACCGCGAAGACCGGGGCCATCGTCAACAACACCAGCGTCGGCAGCCTGATGGCCAACCCGGAACTGCCCGCGTACGGCGCGATGAAACGCGGCGTCAACAGCCTCACCGCCTCGGCCGCCGCCACCTATGGCCCGGAAGGGATCCGCGTCAACGCCGTCGCGCCCGGCACGACGCTGACCGAGATGTTCACCGAGTGGGTCGCGAGCTCGCCGGACATCCTGCAGCGGCTCAACGCCCAGACCCCGCTGGGACGCGTGGCCGAGCCCGAGGAGATCGCGCAGGCCGCGGCGTGGCTGCTGAGTGACCGCGCCTCCTACGTGACCGGGACGGTGCTGCGGGTGGACGGCGGCATGCTGGCCTGACCCCGGACAGGGGTGGGTGATGCGGGGGAACCGGTGTCGGCGTACCGGCGTCTGAACGCGCACGACCCGAGGAGAACCGATGCCGTTCCTTGATCCCGAACCGCTCTACGCCAAGCTCACATCGGGGGACGCGGCGGGTATCGCCGAGGTCGGCGCCACGATCGCCGACGCCAAGACGTCGTTGCAGACCGTCGCGGACGGGATCTCCGACGGCGCCCTGCGAGCGGCACGGTCATGGAGCGGCAAGGCGGCGGCGGAGTTCGTCGGCAAGGCGAAACAGTCCTCACGCACCGTCGCCGAGGTGTACACCCAGCTCGACACCGCCGAGGCGGCCGTCAATGGCGCCGCGGAGGCGTACTCCGCGCTGCGGGCCTCGGCCGACACCGCCATCGCACCCTGGCGCAAGCTCGGCCTGACCGACCTCCTCGAAGCGCCGGAGATCGCGATGAAGACCATCCGGGCGCTGACCGTCGCCCAGCAGACCTACGAAAGCAGGCTCAACGCGCTGGCGGCCACGACCGACAGCGCCGGAAGCGAGGGCTGGGACAGCGAGGGCAACGCCGACATCAGCGGCGTCGACCCAGGCGAGCCGTGGACCTCCCAGGGCTTGGCCTACGACGGCGAGAATCTGCTGGTCGGCTCGTACCACGACGGCGACGGAGACGGGTCCGGCGACAGCCCGATCGGTCCTGGCCTGACCCCGAGCAGGCTGACCTACGTCGACTACGAGACGGGAGTGGAATCGGGCAACGTCTACCTCAACGGCAACGGCGAGGTCGGCGCGCCCACGCACACCGGCGGTGTCGCGACGGACGGCAAGCACGTCTGGGTGTCGTCCAACGGATACGTGTACGTCTACGACAAGGCCGAACTCGACGCCGCGCAGGACAGCGGAGTACCGGTCGACGCCGTGGACGTGGTCGATACGCCCGCCCACAGCTACGTCACCTACGCGCAGGGCAAACTCTTCGTGGGCGACTACAGCAACAACCGGCTCTACGAAGTCCCGGTCGGCCCGGACGGCTCACCTCAGCCGGACAGGGCAGGGGACCCGATCGAGACACCGAACAACGTCCAGGGCGTCGTGGTGCGCGACGACGAGTTCATCTTCTCCTCTTCCGATGGGCACAGCGGCAAGTTCTACCGGCAGGACCGGACGCCCGAGTGGTACGACTTCAACGATCGTGAAGAGATCGAGCTGGAGGGCGGCGAGCCGGGTAACGAAGACGGCTATGACTCGCACGGCGTCGAGGAAGCCGTCGAAATCGACGGGGAGATCGTGCTGGCGCACGAATCCGGTGCGTATGGCTATCAGAAGAACCCCGGCTCGAAGTGGGACGAACCGGAGCTCACCAGGATCTCCCTGGAAGAACTCGGCCTCGACCCCGATGGCGCGCTCTCCCCCGGCGACGCCGGGTACGAAGCCGATCCCGATTCGCTCGTCGGTGCCGCGGGCGTTTTGGACGGGGCGACGTCGACGTTGAGCACCGCGGCCGGCGCGATGTCGCGGCTGCAACTGGTGTCTCGTCTGCTCGGCGATGTTCCCGCCGCCACCGCCTTCAGCGACACGCTGACCAAGTACGTCACGGCGGCGGGCGATCGGCTGACGGCCGGGGTGGAAACGGTCGGTGGCGTCGCGGACAGCCTGGTCACGGGGGCGGACGCGTACCGGCGCATCGACGATCGGATCAAGGAAGGGCTGGACAGGCTCGGCGATCTGATCCAGTAGCGAACATCCCGTCGCCAAGGAGTATTCACTGGTGCTATCGGCGCTATTCCGACCAGTCAAGCCCGGCTAGAGTCGAAGCGCATGGAGCCTGTCAGCGGACTCGCCGTCAAGTCCGCACCGAGCAGGCTCAGCTCCTACGCCGCCATCTACCTGACGAGCGTGCTCCTTCCCGGAGCCGTGCTGGTGACCGAACTGGTAGTTCTGTGCGTGCACCTCGTCAGACGCGGCCGGTCCGACATCGCCTTCACCTTGGACACCTTGGCCGACGTCAAGGGCGCAGGCACTTTTGTCCTCGTCCTGGCGACCGTCGCGGCCAGCTTCGTGGTCGGCTACCTGAGCAGGGAAGTCGGTTTCAAACTCACCGCGCTGCTGGAACGGTTCACCCGCCGCAATGCCGCCCCCACCCTCGAGGCATCGTGGACCAGAGTCCGGGGTTCCTTCGGGGACGACTTCGCCGAGCGCCTCGCCGAGTTGCACCCGATCTTGCGCCACCTCGATCCTGACGAGTCACGCCGAGACGGCACACCCGATCGAGACCTGCCGGTGGGCGGCGGCCATCGGTCCGGTGATTCGTTGAATCTGTTCGCCTACAGCAAGCTGTGGCTTCGTGGGCGCGCTCCCACGCTCAGCGTCGACATCATCGAGACAGAGATCAACATCCTGGTGTCGACCCTTTTGCCCGTGCTCGTACTCGCTCTCGACGCGACCGTGTTGTCAGGCACTCCGGTCGTGCTGAAGATCCTCGCGCTGCCCTGTGCGGTGCTCATCTGCGTCGCGATCTTGATCTCCGTGTTGCGCTTGCGCAAGATCGAGCAGAACGAGGCCTTGCGTAACCTGGCATTCGACTTCGCTATGCGCGAAGCAGAGGCTCGATATCCCGTCAGCGATCGGCGCCCCGAAGAGGACGTGTCCTAGCTCGAGTAGTGTCCGAGATCGGGCAACACCTCGGAATCCGTTGGGCCACTGAGAAGGTAGAGCCGCAGGCAAGTATCGGCCTCGGCCAGGTACGCCGCGGCCGCGCGGTGGTTGCCGTCGAGCAGCACCACCTCGCCACCGACGAGATAAGCCGGAAGTGTCAGGGTGACGGTCGAGTCCGCGCTCGCGTAGTCGCGTCGCAGGGCGGCGATCATCGAGGCACGAGCGGGAGGCCAGGTTGCTTCGGTGATCTCGACTTCGGACACCCGTAACGGACGGGCGCCTTCGTAGTCGTAGCCGGCATCGCGTCCGAACTCGTCGACGTACCACACAGTGCACAACTGCCCGAGTTCCTCGCGGGAACAGGTGAACCGTTCCTCTACGACGCATTCTTCGGCGACGCGTTGCCAGTCCAGCTTCACGCGTATGTCTCCCCCGCCGAAAAGCCGCACGAAGGCCGATACGTCCATGTTGGGAGACGGTACCGGCACGCACGCCCTCACACCGCCGGGCGGTCAGGATCCCTCGACGCCGGCGTCTCTTCTGCGTCGTCGCCGAGGAGAATCCCCAGTAGGTCGTTTCGAAGCGGCGCCGACGGTTCCTCTGTCGCGGCGAGGGCGCGTTGGCGGATACGGGACAGCGTCGCCGTGATCTGGTCGTGCAGCGCCTGGGATTGGGTGACCCGAAGCTGAGCCGCGGCGAGTTGCCCCCGCACGGCGGTCAGTTCGGTTTGAACGTCCGCGAGTTGCGTGCGCGAGGCCGTCTCGCGTGCCGTTTGCTCGGCGAGAGCTTCCCGATGGCGGACGTCTTGATCCCGTAGTTCCCCCCGGACCGCGTCCAGCTCCGCGGTCAGCTCGCGCTTTTGCGTGTCCACGAGCCGCTCCCATGTCTTGCGACGCTCGTCCGACTCGGCCAGCGCGGTCAACGCGGCATCTCGTTCGGCGGTCCGTGTCGCCAGTTCCTCGCCCCGGGCCGAGAGCGTGGCGGCCAGCTTGTCGGCCCGCGTCCGCTGTTCGGCCGCTTCTTCGGCGACCTCTTGTGCCCGCTGCGTGATCACGGCGGTGGCCGACTCCGCTTTCGCTTGAGCCAACTGGGCGGCGGACCGGGCCTGGACCGCCTCGTCCGCGATCGCTCTGGCCCGGAGCTCAGCCCGTTCAGCGACTCGTGCTGCTTCCGTCGCGGTCTCGGCCACCTGCTCGGCCTCGGCTGCTCGCTGCAGCGCGGCGTCCCGTTGCCGGTCGGCTTCCGCCGCGGCCGCATGGGCGGCGTCGGCTTGACCGACAGCCGCCGCGACCTCGTCGCGCAGATGCGCGGTGACGGCGTCGAGCGCGTTGCTCAACGTGCGCAGAGGGCCGGTCACCGCGGCGGCGGCCTGATCGAAGGCTTGGCCTGCGTCCGTCAGGGCCGCGGACGGCACGGCCTCATCGCCCAGCGCCTCCCGCAGGGCCTGCTCCGCCGCGGCCAGCTGCTTGCAGCTTTTTCCACCCGGCCACGTCCGCTCAGGACAGAACTCGTAGGGCCTCCCACCGCGCGGCCCCGGCGGCGGCAGCGGCTCGCGGCACTTGCGAAACCCGCATCGTGCCTGCTCGGGCACACGTTCCTCGGCGACCGCACCGTCGTTCTCGACCATGCCCGAACCTTACCTTGTCAGTTATGAAACCTCTAACTTAGGTATTTATAACCGTAACTACAACCTAACTTAGCTACAGAAGGTACATTTTGTAGCTAAGTTCCGATCGGGCTCTTGGGAGAACCGAAAGAGCCGTGAACAGCCCAGAAAACGCGCCTCAACGACCGTTCTGAAAACGCGTTTGCCGTTACCGCCGGTAACACTCTCCGTTCGCCATGTCGGATGATCGCCCCGTTTCGTCACGGTGACGGTCCGAACCCGCGCGGTTCCTGCGTTCTTGCGTATCCGGCACGACCACTACGGTGATCGGATGATCGACATGACCGGCCGACAGTGAAGCTCCTGTCCGCCCTCGATTCCTCCGCCCTCTCCCCCGGCGAACCCTTGGGAGAGAGTGAAGTCTGGCCGGGGGTCGCGGATCCGGCCGGTCTGCTTTCCGGCATCACGGAGTGGTTGACCGGATACGGCAACCAGCAGACCCGCCGCACCTACGCGGAAGGGCTGGGGCTGCCGGTGAGCTCCGCCGACCTCGGCGCCTGGATGCGGCCCCGGACCGAGGATCGGTGGGCCGACGCCTTGGCCGCCTACGCCCAGGCCGTCATCAGCGCGCCCGCGGCCAAGCCGTCGGGCCGGACAGGACCTCCCCCTGCGGGCCGGGGCCGGTTACGGGCCTGTCATTGGTTTCGGTGGTGCGCGGCCAACGGAGTGGATCCGACGATGGCGACCTCGGCACAGGTGAAGTCGTGGTTGCAGGCCCTGGAAGAGGCGGGGGCGGCGCCGTCCACACGGGACCGGATGCTCGCCACGGTGAAGACGATGTACGCGTCCCTGGCCGACGCGGGTCTGGTGGCGGCGAATCCGGCGGCGCTGGATCGGAGGCGGCTGGGGCTGGCCGCGGCGGCGGCGAGCACGTCGGCGACGGTCACCTTGACGACCCGGCAGGTCGGGGCGTTGTACCAGGCGGCGGGGACACCGCGGCGGGGCGCGAGTGCGTGTGATGTCGCGCGCTCGGTCGCGGTCGTCGCGTTGTTCACGCTGGGGTTGCGGGTCAGTGAGCTGTGCGGGCTCGATGACGCCGACGTGCACGTCACGCGGGGGCGGCGGGCGCTACGCGTGCGAGGCAAAGGCGGGAAAGTCCGCATCGTGTATCTGAGTGTGCCCGCTGAGCGCGCACTGCTGGAGTACCTTGCGCTGCGCGCCGACGGTACGGGGACGGCCGTGGTGACCGGCGTCGGCCGCCGGACCCAGCCCTCGGATCGGCCCCTGCTGGTGACCCGTGGCGGCCGCCGGTTCGCCAGGCAGGCGATCTGGCAGCTCCTGCGTCGTATCGCCGCGGCCGGCGGTCCGGACCTGGCCGGCGTCGCCGAGGTGATGCATCCCCACGCGCTGCGGCACTTCTATGTGACCGCCGCGGTCGAGGCGGGGGCCTCGCTGGAACACGTGCAGGCCGACGTGGGGCACGCCAGTATCGACACCACCAGCGGCGTTTACGATCACGCGGCCCGTGACCCGGCGCGCAGCGCGGTCGACCTCGTCGCCGACGCTTGGCACGTCGACGGCGCCTGACCTGGTTTCGGTCAGCCGAGAGACGCGCTTGCGGCGCGCAGTTCGTCGAGGGCCTTGATCAGGTAGGTGGCGAAGTCGTCCTCGGGAGCGCGGTCGCCTTCGGACCATTCGGCGTATCCCCGCTTGAAGGCGAGGACGCCGAGCTCGCTGGCGAGGGCGGCGGTCGGATCGGGCACGCCGCGGGCGACCAGGGCGGCGGTCATGGCGGCCGCGAGGCTGACGCTCTTGAGGGCGTCTCGTTCCTGAAGTTCGGCGCTCGCGGCGACCGCGGCTTTCAGTCGCGGAGCGATCTCCCGGCTCATCGGGCCCATCGCGGTCGACGCGCGCATGAGCCCCGCGGCGACCGCATCGAGCGGACTGGCCTCGGCGGGCGCCTCGGCGATCCCTTCGGTCAACAGCCGGCTCAGCGTTTCCTGTCCGGCGACCAGCAGTTCGCGTTTGTCGGGGAAGTGCCGGAAGAAGGTGCTCTTGGTGACGCCCGCCCGCTCGGCGATCTGCACGACCGTCGTGGCGTCGTAACCCTGTTCGGTGAACAGGTCGACGGCGGCCACGACCAGGCGTTCACGTGCGTCCGGCTCCCATCGACCCATGGGCCCATTCTATGTGACGGGACTCTTGTCCCGTCACGCTGGTATAGTGATGAGACAAGAGTCCCGTCACTTACAGGAGAGTTCATGCACGTCTTCGTCACCGGCGGCACCGGCCTGGTCGGGTCCGCCGTGGTCGCCGAGCTCCTCGGCAACGGTCACACCGTCCTCGCACTCGCCCGCTCCGAGGCCTCGGCTCAGGCCGTCTCGGTCGCCGGCGCCGAGCCGATCCGGGGCGGCCTGGCCGATCTCGATGTCCTGCGGACCGCCGCCGCTCAGGCCGACGGCGTGATCCATCTGGCCTTCGCCAACGACTTCAGCAGCCCCGAAGCCCTGGCGAGCGCGGTCGCCGAGGAAAGCGCCGCCCTCGCGACCCTCGGTGAGGCGCTCGTCGGCACCGGCCGCCCCTTCGTGACCTGTTCGGGGACGCCTGCCACGCCGGGCCGCGCCTCCATCGAGCTCGACCCGATTCCGACCGACGGTCCGGTCGGCGGTCGCGGTCGCGCGGTCACCGGGGTCCTGGAGCTGGCTTCACGCGGAGTCCGGAGCTCGGCCGTCCGCCTGCCGAGGACGGTCCACAACGAGGGCGCGGGCGGGTTCGCCGGTGTGCTGACGGGGATAGCGCGCCAGAGCGGTGTGTCCGGGTACCCGGGCGACGGCACCCAGCGCTGGCCTGCCGTGCACGCCCTCGATGCGGCGGTCCTCTTCAGGCTCGCGCTGGAGAAGGCCGAAGCCGGTACCGCCTGGCACGCCGTGGACGACGAGGGCGACCAGGTGCGCGACATCGCCGCGGTCATCGGCGAGCGGTTGGGCCTGCCCGTCGAGTCCGTGCCGGTGGAGACCTACGGCCCCCTCGGCGTCATCTTCGCGGCCGATCAGCCTTCTTCCAGCGCCCACACCCGCCAAGCGCTCGGCTGGACTCCCCGGCACCCGAGCCTGCTGAAAGACCTGGAGAACATCCAGCCCTGAAGCCGCGCTAGGTCGTGTCCTGTAAGTCTGCATTTCCCCTGAGTGTCCACAAAGGACGTCTGTGGGCAGCCTGGGGTCCACTTGGTGCGTATATGTACGGTTTTCAAGTGGGGTCGTGAGTGATAAGTGTCGTTAGAACCCCACTTGCCACTCACGACCTCCGCGCAAAGATGCGCAAAGTCCCCAAACCGGTCACTTTTAGGCCAGGAACCGTCCATTGTGGACACTCAGACTGCGCTGACCCTCATTGACCAGCTCGTTCCTGCCCCCGGGCCGCCATGCCACCTTTCAGGACACGGCGCTAGACGGCCTCGAGGACGAAGAACAGGAAACTCAAGAAGGCGGTCTTGCCCGCGAGCTCCTCGGGGAAGCGCTCGCGGGCGCCCGGCCCCGGGGGAGGTTCGCTGACGACGGCCGTCCGGAAACCCGCCTCGGTGAAGGCGTCCGTCATCGCGTGCAGTGGCCGGTGCCAGTACGTCAGCACGGCTTTCTGACCGCTGAAGGTGTACTCGTCGGACCACTTGACGGTCTTGAAGTAGTCGGCTTCGGGGTGGATCAGCTTGAAGATGATCGGATGGTTGACGGCCATGATCAGCCTGCCGCCGGGTTTCAGCACCCGCCGGATCTCGGCCAGCGGCGCCGTCCAGTCTTCGAGGTAGTGCAGGACGAGGGCGGCGATAACGTCATCGAAGGCGCCGTCGGGAAAGGGCAGCGGGTCGCCGATGTCGGCGACCCGCAGGTCCGCGTCGTCGCCGAGGCGTTTCCGGGCCAGCTCCACCATCTTGGCGCTGGAGTCGAAGCCGGTCACGATGGCGCCCCGGTCGCGCAGTGCCTCGAACAGCGGTCCCGCGCCGCATCCGGCGTCGAGGATCCGCCTGCCGGTCACGTTTCCGGCCAGATCGAGGATCGCGGGCCGTGTGTAGTAGGCGTTGTTCAGGCTGGTCTCGTTCTCGGCCGCGTACGCCTCGGCGAAGGCGTCATAGTCGTTTTCCGCGACTTCGGTGTTCGGCATATACCCGACTATGGCACGCGCACCCGATAGCGCAGGTGAAGCACCCGTCCGCCCTGAATCACCGCGTCGGGGTCCTCCAACAGGTGCTGCGCGTGGACCGACCCGAAGTAGCGCTTGCCGGATCCGAACACCACGGGCACGACGTCCATGCGCACCTCGTCGACCAGGCCCGCGGCGAGCATCTGGCCACCGACGTCGCCGGCGGCGACCTCCACCACGCGGTCCCCCGCGAGCTCCTGCGCCTTGGCCATCGCGGCCTTGACGCCGTCGACGAAGTGAAATGGGGCCTCGGGGTCCCAGTCCTCGGGCCGCGGCCGGTGTGTCACGACGACCACGTGGTCGATCCCGCCCGGCGGCTTCCCGTCCCAGCCGTCCGTCATGTCGAAGACGTGGCGGCCGGCGATCGTCACCCCGATCTGGTCCCAATACGGCCGGATGTAGTCGTAGGACGTCCGCGATACCTGTAGCGCTCCGCTCTCGTCCAGGGGGACGTCACCGCCGGTCAACCAGTCGAACAGCGGTCCTGGCTGGTCGTTCTCGTCCGCGATGAAGCCGTCCACCGACACCGAGCCGTACATGACCACCTTGCCCACGGGCTCTCCTTTGCTTCGGGGTGCCCCGAAGCTAGCGTGCCGCGCGCTGTAGCTCTTGTAAGAAATCAATCGGTGGGCAGCGACCAGCCGTCCAGCGCGTGATCGGGGTGTTCACGCAGGAACCGCCGCCGGACTTCGAGGTACCGGGTCGGCGTGAGCCCGGTGAATTCCCGGAACTCGTGGCCGAAGTGGGCCTGATCGAAGTAGCCGGCCCGGGTCGCGAGGTCACCCCAGTCGACCGGTCCGGCGGGGTCGATCGCGAACACGGTGGCGGTGAGGCGGTAAGTGCGGGCCAGCCGCTTCGGGGTGACGCCGACGAGCTGTTTGAACCGCTGTGCCAGATGAGTGCTGCTGACTCCGGCCGCCACGGTCAGGCCGCCGATCGACGCCGCGCCGCTGGTCGCCGCGAGGACACCGCTCGTATGGCGGACCAGCTCCAGGCCGGCGGACTCGCGCAGCCGTCGCGTCAGCTCCTCCTCGAGCAGCGTCAGCATCTCGTGTGGTCCGGCCGCCGTGGCCAGCCGATCGCGCAGCCCGGCGACGGTGGCCCTGCCCCAAACCTGTTCCAGGGTCACCGGCCGGTCGCACAGTTCGGCGGCGGGCATCGGCAGGAACGGCGCCGGCCCCCACGGTTTGAAGTGCACGCCGACGGACCGGGTCCCGGGTGGGTAGCCGAACTCCACCGCGCGGGTGGGCGTGGTGACCACGCAGCCGTCGGCGTACTCGGCCGTCTCGAGGTCGGTGCCGGCGCGGATGCGGAACGGCGGTCCGAGGTTGACGATGAGGAACGCCCCGGGCATCGGCGGCAGCGTAAGCCGGGCGTACGGCGGCGCACCCTCCAGGTAATAGAGGTCGTCGATCAGCCCGTCCAGCGGCGGCCGCGGCACTCTGGACACGTACTTCACGCCCAACAGCATCGCGGACGCCCGCCGGGATGGTCCAGCCGGTCGCTCAAGAGGTCAGGGTGCTCCCGAGGACAGCGAGCAGCCGTTCCCAGTGACGCCGATATCCGGCCTCGTTGAAAGCGTCGGTGTCGGACATGGTGTAGCCGTGGACGGTGCCGGGGTAGATCTCGCAGCTGTAGGCGACACCGGCGGCGTCGAACGCGTGGCTGATCTCGGTGATCGCCTCGGGTGTCATGTCGCCCTCGGCGAGGCCGAGGTGGACTTCCGCGGTGAGGTCCGGGATCCGCCGGTGCGGGCTGTCGGGCTGGTCGGTGACCAGCGCGCCGGGGTGGAATCCGGCGACGGCGGCGACCTTGCCGGGGTGGGCCGTCGCGGTGCGCAGCGCGAGGACGGCGCCCATGCAGTAGCCGACGGTGGCGACCGGTCCGGCGCTGACCTCGGGCTGAGCGGTGAGGAAGTCGAGGTAGGCGCCGGCGTCGCTCAGGGCGCGTTCGGTGGTGTGCGCCTCGACGAGAGGCATGATCTGACCGAACAACGCGGGGCGTTCCTCGGCGGTGATGTGCTCGGGAAGGTCGAACACGGGTACCGCGCTGTGCCGGTAGAAGATGTTGGGCACCAACACGTAGTAGCCGTGATCGGCCAGTTCGCGGGCCATGTCCCGCAGGACGGGGCGCAGCCCGAGCGCGTCCGGGTACAGGAGGACACCCGGATGCGTTCCGGTGTCGGGGAAGGCGGCGAAGGCGTCGGACCGTCCGTCGGGGGTGGGAATGCTCGGTGTGGTGGTGGGAATGGCGGCGCTCTCTTTCTCGTCGGTGTGGCTCCGAACGTAGAGGATCAAGCGCCGCGCATCGACCGGTTTCAGTTCAGCCGCAGCCGCTCGGCCAGCCCTGCCGAGGTGAACGCGGCCACCAGCTCCTCGCGGCCTTCGGTGAAGTGGTCCCAGCTGTCGATGTGCACGGGGACGACCGTGCGGGCGCCGAGGATTCGCGTCGCCTCGGCGGCGAGTGCGCTGTCGAGGACGAGCAGGGCACCGTCGAAGACGGGCTTCAGGCGCGGGGCTCCGGCGAAGAGCACGGCGGTGTCGATCGGGCCGAACCGGTCGGCGACCTGCCGGACGACGTCGAGCGAGGCGTTGTCGCCGCTGACGTAGACCGTCGGCAGCCCCTCGCCGGTGAGCACGAAGCCGACGACGTCACCGGTGACCTTCTCCGCGCCTTCCGGTCCGTGGAGCGCGGGCGCGGCGGTCACGGTCACGACTCCCCCGCCGGGCCGGTCGAGTTCGACCGTCTCCCAGGTCTCCAGCCCTTTCGCGGTACCGCCGAGCCGTCCGGCGCCACTGGGCGTGGTGAGCGTCAAGGGCACGTCCGCCAGCAGTTTCCGGCCGGAGTGGTCGAGGTTGTCGGGGTGCTCGTCGTGGGAGAGCAGGACGGCGTCGACGCGGCCGAGGTCCGCGGGGTTCCCCGAAGCCGGCGCGGTCTTGGTGAGGCCGGGTCTGCCGTTGGGCCTCTCGTAGTGGCCGGGCTCGTCGAACGTCGGGTCGGTCAGGAGCCGCACGCCGCCGTAGTCGATCAGTGCGGTCGGCCCGCCGAAGACCTGGACGGAGAGCTGGTCGCTGATCTGGTCCATCATCCACCTCACGGATAGGTATTGTTCTTTCCGTGAGTCACATTAGTCAGTTCTCACGGAAGAGTGCAACTACTTCCGTGAGGGTTCTCATGGATGAACCCAGCGCCTACCATGAGAACGTGGACGATACCGCTGCCCTTCCTCCCGCCCCGGGCGCCGAGCAGTACGTCGCGCTGGCGCTCGCCAACACCACGATCGCCCTGCCCGGCGGCCAGATCACCGACTACCTCGGCACTCCGGCCGCCGCGACGGACTGGCTCGCCGAACAGGGCCTCGCCCCGGTCGACGCCGGCCTGCAGGAGCTGTGCGCGAGCCTGGTCCGCTCGTTGCGTGAGCAGGTGCGGGTGCTCCTCGCGTCGCGGTCTTGCTCGGCCCCGGCGCCACAGAGCGCCCTGAACGCCGTCAACGAGGCGCTGTGCAAGGCACCCACCGCCGAACTCCTGCGCTGGGACCCGGACCGGGGGCTGTACCGGACCGCGTCGCATCCGATCACGCAGATCGTCGAACACGCGTTGGCGACACTCGCCGCCAACGCCGCGGACCTGGTGACCGGGCCGGACGCGGAGCGGATCGCCGCTTGTGGGTCTCCGCCGTGCACCCGGTTCTTCCTGCGCAACGGACGCCGTCAGTGGTGTTCCGTGCGCTGTGGTGACCGGGCCCGCGCCGCCCGCGCCTACGCCCGGCGCTCCCAGCCGGCGGGCTCGGCTCAGCGATAGGACGCGAACCGCTCCAGCAACGGCTTCGGGGAATCTTCGGCGAAGCAGAGGAAGAGACTTTCGGCGGATTCCGCCGCCGAGGCCTCGCTGCGCGGGAAGAGTTCCGTCTCGTAGGCCTTGAGTGCGGCCTCGACGTCGCCGGGATGGGCGGCGAGGGCGAGGCCGAGTTCGGCGCCGTCGAGCATCGCGAGGTTGGCGCCCTCGCCGGCGAACGGCGACATCAGGTGGGCGGCGTCCCCGAGGAGGGTGACACCGGGAACCCGGTCCCAGCGGTGTCCGATCGGCAGCGCGTGGATCGGTCGTGGGGTCAATTCATCGTCGGCGTCGATGATCAGCGCGCGCAGACCGGCGTCCCAGCCGTCGAAGTGGTCCAGTACGGCGGCTTTCGCGGCGGCGGTGTCGGCGAAGTCGATGGTGGAGACCCAGTCCTCGGCGGTCTTCAGCGCAATGTAGACGTGAAGGCTGCCGGTGGTGTCGAGGTGCCCCAGAAACCCTTTGCCCGCATCGAGCGCGAAGAACATGCCGTCGCCGGCGAGCGCGGCGCTCACGGGGTGGCGTTCCTTGGCGTCGTGCAGGTGCGCTTCGACGAAGGAGATGCCTTCGTAGGCCGGTTCGGCGTCGGAGACCAGTGGGCGGACTTTGGACCACGCTCCGTCGGCGCCGATCAGCAGGTCCGTGGTGAACGACGTGCCGTCGGCCAAGGTGACTTCGTGCCCGCCGTCGGCGAGCGAACGCGCACCGGTGGTTTTGGCGCCCCAGCGCACGGTTCCCTCGGGCAGGGAGCCGAGCAGCAGCTCGCGCAGGTCGCCTCGGGAGACCTCGGGACGGCCGCCGTCGCCGTCGTCGGTCTCGTCGAGGTGCACGACCGCGTGCCGGTCGAGGATGCGCAGGGCCTCGCCGCCGGGGTGCACGAGCGCGCGGAATTCGTCGTGGAGACCGGCGGCCCGCAGTGCCGCCTGTCCGGAGTCCTCGTGGATGTCGAGCATGCCGCCCTGTGTGCGGGCGGAGGGGGACGTGTCGAGATCGAAGACCGCGGCCGTGATGCCGTTGACGTGCAGGACGCGGGCCAGGGTGAGTCCGCCGAGGCCGGCGCCGATGATCGCGATGGGGTGATGCGTGGTCATGTGGGGTTCCTTTCGGGTGGCAGGCTGGTCTGCGTGATGCCGGTGATCAGCACCTGCAATCCCCACGACATCCGCTGCGCGGGCCGCCCGGTGAGCAGGTCGGCCGCGTGCGCGGCGATCTGGGGATGGGTGGTCTCGTCGGCGTCCCGTACGGCGCGGGCCAAGGCGTCCCAGTCGTCCGGGGATTCCTGCTCGGCGTGCTCGGCCGCGGTCGATGTCGCGTGCTGCAGGAGGATGTCGATCCCCCAGGCGCGCCGTTCGGCGGGCACGTCGCCCTCGGCGAGCAGGGCGAGCAGGTTCTCGACCAGGCCGAGGTAGTTCTCACCGCTCGGACGGGCGACCAGTGCGGACAAGGCGAGGCCGGGGTACTCCAGCAGCATCGCGGTGTAGGCCGTGAGCAGACCTTCGAGCCGGTCACGCCAGCCGCCTTCGGATGACGGCGGGGCGATGGTGCCGAGGAGTTCGTCCAGGATCGCCGCGTGCAGCTCCGCGGTGTTGCGGACGTAGACGTAGAGCGAGGCCGCACCGGTGTCGAGTTCCTGCGCCAGCCGGCGCATCGTGACCTTGCGCAGACCTTCCTCGCGCAGGATCGCGACGGCGGCGGCGACGATGCCGTCGCGGGTCAACGCGGGTTTGGCCGGGCGCTCCCGGCGACTCTTCTCAGGCGCCATGGCCACAGCTTAACGAACATGTTCGTTCCGAACAAGTTCGTAGCGAACATGTTCGACGCAGGTCACAGTGATCGCACCTGTTGCCTCTAACGGGGGTTTGTCCCGCCACCGGGGACTGAAATGACGACGGCAGAGAGATCGACTCTCCCTGCCACTTCTAACGTATAACGCACCTGGGGGCTTGCGGCAAGACCCCGGTCATGCCGCAGAATCCCCCGCCGTACGACACGAGCTCGACAATCGGGGGAACTCTTGATCGACGTGATCATCGCCGGCGGCGGACCGACCGGCATGATGCTGGGCGCCGAACTGCGGCTGCACAGCGTCCACGTGGTCGTCCTGGAGAAGGACCTGGAACAGACCAAGGTCGTCCGCTCCATGGGCCTGCACGCGCGCAGTATCGAGGTGATGGACCAGCGAGGTCTGCTGGAGCGATTCCTCGAAAACGGCAAGAAGTATCCGGTCGGTGGCTCCTTCGCGGGCATCATCAAACCGCCGCCGGCGCTGGACAGCGCGCACGCCTACATCCTCGGCATTCCCCAGACCGTCACCGACCGCCTGCTGATCGACCACGCCGCCGAAGTGGGCGTCGAGATCCGCCGCGGCTGCGAACTGGTCGGCCTGAGCCAGGACGAGGACGGCGTGGACGTCGAGCTGGCCGACGGGACGAGCCTGCGCTCGCGCTACCTCGTCGGCTGCGACGGCGGCCGGAGCGCGGTGCGCAAACTCCTCGGGATCGACTTCCCCGGCGAGCCCGCCACCGCCGAGACACTGCTGGGCGAGATGGAACTGACCGAGGACTGGGAAACGGTGCTCGCCGTGATGACCGAGGTCCGCAAGACCCAGCTGCGGTTCGGCCTCTCCCCCATCGGCGACGGCGTGTACCGGGTCGGCGTGCCCGCCGAAGGCCTGGCCGAAGACCCGCGGGTCCCGCCGACCTTCGACGAGATCAAACGACAGCTCAAAGCGGTCGCCGGAAGCGACTTCGGCGTGCACTCGCCGCGCTGGCTCTCCCGCTTCGGCGACGCCACACGGCTGGCCGAGCGCTACCGGGCCGGACGCGCATTCCTCGCGGGCGACGCGGCGCACATCCACCCGCCGGTCGGCGGACAGGGGCTCAACCTCGGCGTCCAGGACGCTTTCAACCTCGGCTGGAAACTCGCGGGGGCGGTCAACGGCTGGGCGCCGGAGGATCTGCTGGACACCTACCACGCCGAACGGCATCCGGTCGCCGCCGCGGTCTTGGACAACACCCGCGCGCAGATGCAGCTGATGTCGCTCGACCCGGGTTCGCAGGCGGTCCGGCGGCTGCTGGCGGAACTGATGGAGTTCGAGGACGTCAGCCGGTTCCTGACCGAGAAGATCACCGCGACCGCGATCCGCTACGACTTCGGCGAGGGACACGAACTCCTCGGCCGCCGCATGCGCGACCTGGAACTCAAGCAGGGACACCTCTACGGCCTGACCCGCGGCGGCCGCGGCCTGCTGCTCGACCAGACCGGCTCGCTCTCGGTGCGGGGCTGGGCGGGCCGCGTCGACCACGTCGTCGACGTCAGCGAGGAACTGGCTGTACCGGCCGTGCTGTTGCGGCCGGACGGTCACGTGGCGTGGGCGGGCGAGGACCAGGAGGAGCTGCTCGAGGCGGTGCGCCGCTGGTTCGGAGAGGGCGAAGTCCTCTAGCGCGCCGAAGCCTGCGGTTATTGGCTGGTGGCGTTCCGATCCGATGCCACGACAGGAGTTGATCATCATGACCGGACGGGTCGTGCACTTCGAGATTCCGTTCGAGGACGGCGAGCGCGCACGCGGCTTCTACCGGGAGGTCTTCGGCTGGAAGGCCGACACGATGCCCGGGATGGACTACACGATGGTCGCTTCCGGGCCGACCGCCGAGACCGGCATGCCCGCGGAGCCGGGGTACATCAACGGCGGGATGCTGGCGAAGGAATCCAGCCCCGCGTCCGGCCCGGTGATCGTGCTCGAGGTCGACAGCGTCGACGACACGCTCGCGGTCATCGAGAAGCAGGGCGGTTCGATGCTCGTCGGCCGGACCGCGGTCGGCGACATGGGCTTCTCCGCCTACTTCAAGGACACGGAAGGCAACGTCGTCGGTCTGTGGGAGACCGCGAGCCGCTGATCCAGAGGGCCCGTGGCCGGTGCGGTCACGGGCCCTGCGGCCCCCGGTAGGGCAACGTCTGGTTGTAGACGATGTTGGTGTTCGTGCTCCCGAACAGCGCGAGCTCGTTGACGATCTCCTCCAGCCGCCCCATCGACGGAGCCGCGATCTTCAGCGAATAGCAGTCGTCACCGGTCGTGCGGAGACATTCGAGGATCTCGGTCCGCTCGGCGAGGAGCTTGTGCAACGGCGCGTGCTTGCTGCCCGGGTACTTCAACCGCACCACCGCGAGCACCACGTACCCGGCCTTCTCCAGGTCGATCTCCGCGCGGTAACCGGTGATCACCCCGGCCGACTCCAGCCGCTTGACCCGTTCCGTCGTCGCCGACGCGCTCAAGCTGACCCGCTTCCCCAGCTCGGTGAGCGGAAGGCGTCCGTCCTTCTGGAGCTCGACCAGGATCGCCCAGTCCGTCGCGTCGAGAGTCTCGGCCATCCAGTGAGAATACCGGCAGATCCACGGCGGAAACCGTCATACACCGGGAAAGATCCCTTCCCGGGTTTCCGCCCCGTCGATAGCCTTGACCTGTGCGAATAGGTGTCAACGTCCCGAACTTCGGACCGGGGACCGACCCCGGGATCCTGCGCGGCTGGGCCACCACGGTCGAAGGCCTCGGCTACGACCTGCTCATGGTGTCCGACCACGTCGCCATCACCCCCGACGTCGCCGAGCAGTACCCGGCGCCGTTCTACGAACCGTTCACGACGCTGTCGTGGCTCGCCGGCGTGACGAACCGGATCCGGCTGGGCACCACCGTGCTCATCGTCCCGTACCGGCATCCACTGCTGATCGCCCGCATGGCCGCGAATCTGAACCAGCTCAGCGGCGGACGGCTGGTGCTCGGCGTCGCGTCCGGCTGGGCCCGCCAGGAGTTCGAAGCACTCGGCGTCCCGTTCGAGAAACGGGGACGGCTGACCGACGACCATCTCGACGCCGTCCGGAAGGCCTGGGCCGACGACGCCGACTACCGCGCCGGCGACATCCCGATCTGGGTCGGCGGCAACAGCGACGCCGGGATCCGCCGCGCCGTCCGGATAGGGGACGCGTGGCATCCGCTGCGGGCGACGCTGCCCTGGCTCACCGAAGCGCTCACCAGGGTCAAGACCATCGCCGACGCGCACGACCGGCCGGTGCCCGCGTTCACGCCGCGGATCCTGCTGAACATCACCGAACGCCCGGTCACCACACCCGAACGCGCCGCCGGGGAAGGCACGATCGAGCAGATCGTCGACGACCTCGACCGGCTTCGCCACCTCGGCGCCGAGACGGTCGTCCTCGACCCGTTCTCCGGCGACCCCGACGAGACCCTCCGCCCGGAAACCGCCTGGCAGGCCTTGGCGACCGTGGCAGCACACTGGGAACTGGGCCACTACCGAACCGAACAGGACCGACCATGACGGACGAAGACGAGAAGTTCCTCCGCCGCGCCATCGAGCTGGCCGCGAAGTCCCGCGAGGACGGCGACCCGCCCTTCGGCTCGCTGCTCGTCGGCCCCGACGGGGCGGTGCTGGCCGAGGACCACAACACCACGGTGTCGCGATCGGACATCAGCCTGCACCCGGAGCTGAAGCTCGCCGTGTGGGCCGCACGCGAACTCGAACCCGCCGTCGCCGCGGCGACCACGATGTACACCAGCTGCCAGCCCTGCGGGATGTGCCAGGGCGCCGTCGAACGCTCCGGCCTGGGACGGGTCGTGTTCGCCCTCTCCGGCGAACAGGTCACCGCGCTCAAACCGCCGGCCACCGCACCGCCCGTTCGCCTGGAGGGTCCGGCGCTGTACGACGAGGCCCGCGTCCCCGTCGAGGGCTACTACACCTGAGCGGGGTGAAGGGGCCCTTCGCTGCGTCTCACGCGGCGAAGGCCCCTTCACCGTCAGAGTCGAGCCGAGCCCAGCTGGGACTTCGTCGCCCCGATCACGACACCGTCCACCCGCGCGAGCCAGCTCCCGCACAGACACCGGACGTACTCCAGCCTCCCCTGGGAGACCCGCTGGGATTTCGTCGCGCTTCCAGGCAGTTCGGCCAGCGGCCAGGCACACCGCGGGCACTTGTTCGCTTCCATACCCCGATCGTGCTGTAATGAGTCAATGCACTTCAACCCTTACGGCGGGGCGGCCGCGCAGATCGCCGCCGAACTGGTCAATCTGGGCGACGCCGCCGACCCGGCCACGCTCACCGCGATCTTCCGGGACCGCATGACCGTCGCCGCCGTACAGGACCACGAAGCGACCGAGATCATCGCCTGGACCAAGCGACTCCGGCGCGTCTTCGAAGCCGACCCGGCCACCCGCGTCGACCTGGTCAACGCCCTGCTCCACGACTCCGCGTCCAAGCCCTACATCTCCACCCACGACGGCAAAGCACCCCACCTGCACTACGTCGACGCACAGGCGGGCACCGCACCCCGGGTCAAGGCCTACACCGCCGGCGGACTCGCGCACCTCGTCTGCGACGCCCCGGACCGCTTCGGCGTCTGCTCACGCGAAGGCTGCGAAACGGTCTACGTCGACATCTCCCGCAACGGCCGCCGCCGGTTCTGCTCGACCCGCTGCGCGACCAGGGTCCACGTCGCCGACCACCGGACCCGGCAAGCGAGCTAGATCGCGTACCGCCACGCCGTCAGGGCATGCGCCGAGAACCACGCACCCAGCACCACCCACGCCACCGCGGCCGCCACCGCCGTCACCGTCCGCCGCTTCGACAACCCGATCGCGATCGGGACCAGCACCGGAAAAGCCGGCAGGATGAACCGGATCTTCGCGTCCGGCAGCCCCCGCGTGCCGATGGCCAGCAACAACACCCCGGCCCCGTAGAGCGTCAACGGCCACGGCACCCGCGTGAACGCCGCCACCAGCACCAACGCCACCGCGCCCAGCAGCAGCAACACCGTCAGCGTGCTGAACACCGACTCGTCCCCGGTCAACCGCGCCACCACCGAATCCACGGTCTCCGCCCCGAAATCGAACTCGGTGTTCCAGCCCCGCAACTCGATGTCCTGCCAGCCGGTCCAACTCCCCGTCCGGTACGCGACGAACCCCAGATACCCCGCCACCCCCAACGGAGCGATCACCGCGCCCGACAGCGCCCACCAGCGCTTCTCACCACGCCGGAACACCACGATCAACGCCGCCACGACGACCACCGCGACCAGCACCACCGCCGTCGACCTCGACAAACCCGCCGCGAAAGCACACAAGCCCGCCAGCAACCAGCGCCGTTCCAGCACACCCACCAGCGCCCACACGGCGAACGCGCAGAACACCGCCTCCGTGTAAGCCATCGAGAACACGATCGCCATCGGCGCCCCGGCCCACAACGCCACCAGCACCAACCCGGTCCGGTCACCCCGATCCGGCGACACCGCCCGCCCGATCCGGACCAGCCCGCACGCCAGCACCAGACCGGCCAGCACCGACACCGTCAACGCCGCCGTCACGACATCGGGCCCGAGCCACATCACCGCACCGACGAGCTTCGGATACAACGGGAAGAACGCCATCGGCGCGTCCGGATACGGCTGCCGCGCCGCGTCCAGCGTCCCCGGCAGATCCGCGTACCCGTGCACCGCCAGCCGCAGATACCACTGCCCGTCCCACGCGGTCAGCCGATCGGTCAAGGTGACACCGCGCCGGGCGGCCAGCAGATCGAGCAACTGGACACTCGCCGTGCGGATCACCAGATACAGCACGATCGCCCTCGGGTAAGGCGACCAGGCCAGTCTGTCGAGGACTCTCTCGAACACACGCGCCGGACGCCCCTGCACGGGCGCCTTCTCGGGAGCAGCGGGTTGATCAAGGTCGTCGACTTCTCGGAGCACGATCAGAGTGTCCACAATGTGAAGTCATCTCGCCGTTCGATCCCGAAGATTCCCGGCTCCGCGCAGGTGGGAAAGCCCACAAACCAGGGTTGTGACCCCACCTCGATCTTGTGTTTCCCCGCGCCCGCCCCCGGCTCCTACGGTCGAGATCATGAGCGAACAGAACCTGAACGGAACAGTGGCGATCATCGCCGGCGGCGCGAAGAACCTCGGCGGACTCCTGTCCACCACACTCGGCGAGGCCGGCGCCAAGGTCGTCGTCCACTACCACGGCGACGGCTCCGCGGCCGACGCCGAGAAGACCGTCGAGGCCGTCCGCGGCACCGGATCCGAAGCCGTCGCCGTCCAAGGCGACCTGACCAAGGTCGCCGACGTCCGCCGCCTCTTCGACACCGCCGTCGACACCTTCGGCGGCGCCGACATCGCGGTCAACACCACCGGCATGGTGCTGCGCAAGCCGATCCTCGAAACCACCGAAGAGGACTACGACCGCATGTTCGCGGTCAACGCGAAAGCCGCCTACTTCTTCATCCAGGAAGCCGGACGGCGCCTCTCCGACAACGGCAAGATCATCAGCCTCGGCACCTCACTGCTGGCGGCCTTCACCGACGGCTACTCCACCTACGCCGGCGGCAAAGCCCCGCTGGAGCAGTTCACCAGGGCGGCCGCCAAGGAGTTCGCCGACCGCGGCATCTCGGTCAACGTCGTCGCACCCGGCCCGATGGACACCCCGTTCTTCTACCCGCAGGAAACCCCCGAGCGGGTCGAATTCCACAAGTCCCAGGCTATGGGCGGCCGGCTGACGAAGATCGAGGACATCGTGCCGATCATCCGCTTCCTGGCCACCGACGGCGGCTGGTTCACCGGCCAGACGATGTTCCCGAACGGCGGCTACACCACCCGCTGACCCTTACGCTGGCCAAGACGCCGTAGACCGGACACGAAGGGGAACCCCGGGGTGGGCCTGGACCTGTACAAGCTGAACCACCTCATCGCCGTCGCCGAAGAAGGCAGCTTCACCCGCGCGGCGACCCGGCTGCACCTGAGCCAGCAGGCGCTGTCGACCTCGGTGCGCACGCTCGAGCGGGAAGTCGGCGTCCCCCTCCTCGAGCGGAGCGCCACCGGGGTCACCGTCCTCCCCGCCGGGCAGGCCCTGATCGCCGACGCCCACCTCCTGCACGGCATCGCCGACTCGGCCGTCCAGCGTGCCCGGCGCATTGGCCGGAGCGAACCGGAACGGCTCCGCGTCGGCCACACCCCCGCCGTCACCGGCGACGAGGTCACCGCCCTGCTGCGCAAACACCAGCCCGACCCCGGGCTCGTCATCGACGTCAACCAGCGCTACCCCGACGAACTGATCGCGCAACTGCTCGGCGGGCAACTGGACCTCGGCCTCGGCCGCGCGCTGACTCTCGTACACGGCCTGGTCGGCACCACCCTGATCCGGCAGCGGCTCAACGTCGCCGTCGCCGCCGGTCACCGGCTCGCCGACCGCGACGACCTCGAACTGAGCGACCTCGACGGCGAAGAGATCACCGTCTGGGGCCACCCCGGCCGGTCCGGATACACCGATCTGCTCGTCAACCTCTGCCGCGACGCGGGATTCGAACCACGCGTCCGGCGCAACCCGATCCAGGGAACACCACCGGTCACCGCCGTCCTCGACACCGAAGGCGTCGCCTTCGTGACCGCGCCACCCGGCCCGGCGGCGGGCGGCGCCGTCCGCGTCAAGGAACTACGGCAGGCCGTGCACGTACCGCTGCAAGCTCTTTGGCCACAGCACAGCACTTCCGACGCCCGGCAGGCGTTTCTGGCTTCCGCCCAGGGGTTCTCTTGAGCCGAAGGGGCAAAGGTGCCGTGGTCGTCTACATCGGACAGTTTGTGGCGACCGGATGTCCGTTTGGCGCACCGGTGAGCAGTTCTGCGCGGGGGTCGTGACTGGCGTTTCGGGTTGGAGCCAACCGTGTGTTAGATACCTACTGCCGATGTGCCGGTGGCGTTTTCGCGTGACTGGATGGACGACACACGTGTTGGGATCGACGACACGCGTGTTCAGGCAGACGACTCGCGGTGGGACCCGGCCGCGCGTCGTGTCGTCCGCACCTCATGAGTGGCGATTCGGGTTATTGAGGGGTAAGTCGAATATGGCGTGCCGCGCACTCTTTGCGGCCTGGGTCCGCGCTGACCGACGAGGGCCGATCGCGCGGTGAATGTCCATAAAGGACGCCCTTCGGGCTGCCAGTGTCCGGTTTGGGTAGTCTGCACGGTTCCGCGAGGGAGTCGTGAGTGGCAAAGAGGGTTCTAACCCTCATTATCACTCACGACCCCGGCCAGGATCGTACATATAGACATAAACCGGACACCGCGTAGACGGACACTGTCTCTCGTGGACACTCAGCGACGCTTGGACGTCAGCGGAGAGGGCCCACGCCACGTTTGACTTACCCCTCAATAGAACCCCGAACCGCCACTCATGACCCCGACCCGCGATGTTCCGGCGCCCTCGTCGCGTGTAGGTACGTGAAGGCCTCCTTGAGGGACTCTGGGTCCCTCAAGGAGGCCTTCACGGCAGAGCAGGCCGGGCTACCTGAAACACCATCGGGCTCACCCCTCAATGCCCTCGCCGCTTCGCCGGTCGTGGTGATCCAACAGCTTCGACAGCAATTCGGTGAACCGCTTCCGCTCGTCGGACGACAGCGGTGCCAGCAGTTCGCCCTGACGTTCGGCCAGCTGTTTCTCCAGCCGCCGCAGCTGTCGCTTGCCCGCCGTGGTCAGCGAGACGACGTTGCGCCGCCGATCAGCCGGATCCGGGGCACGCTCGACCAGTTCGCGCTCGGCCAGCTCGTTGATCGTCGCGACCATCTCGCTCACGTGTATGCCGCTCCGGCGGCCCAGTGCCGCCTGGCTGGCCGGCCCGAACTCGTCCAGCGTCGCCAGCACGCGGTAGTGGTAGCCGCGGGCGTCGACCGCGGAGAACCCGTCGGCCACCAGGCGATGCGCGTGGTTCGCGGTCTGGGTGAGCAGCCAGCTGGGCAGCTTTCGCCAGCCGCCACGCGGTTCCTGCGAGGGGTCGTCCATGTGACGAGTCTAACGAATCGTTGGGCGCCCGAACGATTCCGGTATCGTTGGGTTACCAAACGTTTAGCGCCCCAACGAATCGAGGAGATCCGCTGTGATCAAGCCCTTCCGCATCGACATCCCCCAGGCCGACCTCGACGACCTCGCCGACCGGCTGGCCCGCACCCGCTGGCCCAACGAGGTCGCCCACGCGGGCTCGGACTATGGATTCCCGCTCACCCGGCTCAGAGAACTCGCCGAATACTGGCGGACCGGCTACGACTGGCGCGCCCAGGAAGCCGAACTCAACAAGCTGCCACACTTCACCACCGAGATCGAAGGCCAGAACATCCATTTCGTACACGTCCGGTCGGAGAACCCGGACGCACTCGCGCTGGTCCTCACCCACGGGTGGCCCGGCTCGTTCTTGGAGTTCCTGGGCATGATCGAGCCACTGGCGCGCGATTTCCACCTGGTGATCCCCTCGATTCCCGGCTACGGCTTCTCGGGCCCGACCCAGGAACGCGGCTGGAGCGTCGAGCGGATCGCCCGGGCCTGGGCCGAGCTGATGCGCCGCCTCGGCTACGAGCGCTACGGAGCCCAAGGCGGCGACTTCGGCTCAGGTATCTCGACAGCGCTCGGCGCGGTGGCACCGGAGCACGTCGTCGGCGTTCATGTGAACTACCTGCCGACCCGGCCGGATCCCGACGCCGCCATCGAACTGTCCGAAGAGGACGAAGCGCGCCTCGAGAAGGTCAAGCAGCTCATGGCGAGTCGTCCGCCGTACCAGGCCTTGCAGGTCGCCACCCCGCAGACCATCGGCTACGCGTTGACCGACTCGCCGGTTGGCCAGCTGGCGTGGATCGCCGAGCGCTTCGCGCAGTGGACGGACCCGCGCACGCCGGTCGACGACGACCGGATGCTCACCGACATCTCGCTGTACTGGCTGACCGCCACCGCGGCCTCGTCCGCGCGGCTCCACCACGACGCCGGAAAGGTGGACGCCCGCTGCCGCGTACCGCTCGGCGTCGCCGTGCTCCCGCATGACATCACGCGGTCGGTGCGCCCACTCGCCGAGCGGTTGTTCGACATCAGGCACTGGTCGGAATTCGACCGTGGCGGCCACTTCGCGGCCATGGAGGTTCCGGATCTGCTCTCGGCGGACGTCCGAGAGTTTTTCCTTGGCCTTATCGAGTAGCTAGGGTTTGAACTTTACCCGGTCGTATAGGTCGTTATACATTCAAGAGATTCAACGACCAACCGGGAGGTCGGCCGCCTCGACCGACCTCCGGTCTTCCAAAACGCGCTGCTTCGCGTTCTCGATATGCCGCCGCATGGCGGCCGCCGCTTCATCGGCCTCCCCCGCCACCAGCGCGTGGTAGACGGCGCGATGCTCCTCCGCCGCGAGCCCGGGCGCCCCCCTGGCCGAACCGAGCTTCGCGAAGAACCGGAACCTCTGCACCTGGCCGCCGAGCGACCGGTAGGCCTTCTCCAGGAACGGGTTGTCCGCCTGGGCGGCGATGAGCAGATGGAACCGCTCGTCGATCGTCCAATAGGCACTGAAGGCCGCCGTAGCGGGCGATGTGGCCGCCCGAGCGAGGTCGTCGACGCTCTCCAGGACCTCGTCGAGAAACTCGGGCGTCGTCCGGCGGGCGGCTTCGTAGGCGAGTGCGGGTTCGAGGACCAGGCGGGCGTCCATCAGCTTGATCAGCTCGAACTCGGTGAGCAGCGGAGCGACCCGGTAACCCTTGAGCGCCTCGCGACGGACGAGCCCGGTGTGCTCCAGCCGTGCCAGCGCTTCCCGGAGCGGGGTCTGGCTGACGTCGAGTTCTCGTGACAGCGCACCGATGTTGACCGGTTCGCCCGCGGACCATCGGCCGTCGGTGAACTGGCCCAGCAGCACCTCGTACATCCGGTCGGCGAGCGGCTGCCGTCCGGACTTCCGCGGGGAAGCCATGTGTCCCTCCTTAGTCGCATCACGATATCCCGCGCGGCCGGGACGCTTGATCTTGCCTGACTATAGTATTGACATGAATCCTATAGTATTTGCATCAGGCCGCCCCGAACAGGAGAAACGAACCGGATGACCATGCGCGTACTCGTCACGACCTCGTATCTGAAGCCCGGCGGCGAGGTCGACAAGCTGCTCTCGGACGCGGGTTTCGACACCGTCTTCACCACCCCCGCGCAGCGCGAGGCCACCGCCACTCCCCTGGCCGACCTCGTCCGCGACGCCGACGGGATCGTCGCGGGCACCGACGCCTTCACCGCCGAAGTCATCGAAGGCGCCACGCGGCTCAAGGTGTTCGGCCGCTGCGGAGCCGGTTACGACAACATCGACCTCGACGCGGCGACCCGTGCCGGCGTGGCCGTCACCTACACCCCCGGCGCGAACCGCCGATCGGTCGCCGAGCACGTCCTCGCGCTCATGCTCAACTGCGCCCGCCTCATTCCCCAGAACATCGCGAGCGTCCAGGCGGGCCGCTGGGAGCAGCGCAGCGGACGGGAGCTCGACGGCGCCGTGCTGGGCCTGATCGGGCTGGGATCGATCGGCAAGACGGTGGCCCGTCTGGCGCTGGCGCTCGGGATGCGGGTCGTCGCCCACGATCCGTACCCGGACCTCGACTTCCTCGCGGAGACCGGCGTCGAAGCCCGCACCTTCGACGAAGTCCTGGCGGAGGCCGACTTCCTCAGCCTGCACATCTTCCTCGACGACTCCACCCGTCACCTGATCGACGCGTCCGCACTGCGGAAGGTCAAGCCCGGGGCTTTCCTGATCAACACCGCGCGCGGCGAAGTGGTGGACGAGGACGCCCTCGCCGACGCCTTGGAGAACGGCGCGCTGGCGGGCGCTGCCCTGGACGTGCTCACGGAGGAGCCCTTGCCACTCGACAGCAGGCTGCGCGGGCTCGACAACGTCGTGATCACCGCCCATATCGGGGCCGCGACCGAACAGGCCAGATCCCGCTCCAGCATGATGGCCGTCCAGCAGGTGATCGACGTCCTCCAAGGACGCACCCCCGGCAACGTCGCGAACCCCGGGTACCGCCGATGATCCTCCACAATGGACTCCGCCTCGACGCCAACCTCAAGTGGCTGTTCACGGAACTCCCCTTCGAACAGCGCTTCGACGCGGCAGCGGCGGCGGGCTTCACCGCCGTCGAGTACGCCTCGCCGTACTCCTTCCCCGCCGCCACGCTCGTCCGGCGGCTCGCCGACGCCGGCCTGACCCAGATCCTGATCAACTCCCCGACCGGCGAACCCGGCTCCCCCGAGCGGCTCGGCTACGCGTGCCTGCCAGGACGCACCGCCGAGTTCCGCGCGGGAGTGGAGCTGGGCCTCGAGTACGCCGTGAGCCTGAACAGCGCGTTCCTGCACCTGCCCGCCGGGATCCGGCCCGACGGTGTCTCCCGTGACCGCGCCTTCGCGCAGTACGTCGCGAACATCGCGTGGGCCGCCGACCAGGCGCGAGGCAGCGGCGTCCGGCTGCTGCTGGAGGCACAGAACAAACAAGACGCGCCGGGCTTCGTCCTCGACGACCAGGCACACGCGGCCGCGGTGTGCGACGCGATCGGCGAGCCTCACGTGCGCCTGCTCTTCGACGTCTATCACGCCTCCATCGACGAGAAGGACGTCGTCGCGGCGCTCCGGGAATTCCTGCCCCGGACAGCCCATCTGCAGCTCGCCGACTCCCCCGGCCGGGCCGAGCCCGGTACCGGCGGCATCCCCTGGACCGACGTCTTCGAGACCCTCCGATCCGAGGGCTACGACGGCTGGATCGGCTGCGAGTACAAGCCGGCCAACGGCACCGAAGCAGGTCTGAGCTGGATCAAGGAGCAGATCCGATGAACCCCCGCATCGCGTTGATCAGCGCCACCCCGGCCGCGATCCCACCCGCCGTGTCCGCCCTGGAGAAGGGTTTCCCGCGGGCTCGCCCGTGGAACATCCTCGACGACCGGCTGCTGGCCGACGTCGGCGAGAACGGCCGCACCCCCGCCTTGGACGATCGGATGCGCCGTCTCATCGGCTACGCGGTCTCCGGCGGCGCCGACGGTGTCCTGCTCACGTGCTCGCTCTACGGCGAGGTCACGAAACAGGTCGACGCACCGGTCCCGCTCCTCGCCCCGGACGAGGCGGCCTTCGACGACGCGCTTTCCAGCGGCCGCACCAGGATCCTCGTGGTCGCCTCACTGGCGGCGGCGCTGAGCGACTCGACGGAACGCTTCGAACAGGCGGCACGCGAGAAAGGAATCCCCGTCGAGGTCGGCGGACTTCTCGCGCCGGACAAGCTCGTCGAGACCTGCCGGGCACGAGCCGACGGCTGGGACCTCGTCCTGCTCGCCCAGTACTCGCTCGCCCCGGCGGCGGACGAGCTGGCCGCCGCGCTCGGCGTACCGGTCGTGTCCGGGCCCCGCAGCGCCGCTGCGAGACTGAAGGCGGTGATCGGGGAATGACCGGCGTGCTCGGCGCGATCGCCGACGACTTCACGGGCGCGACCGACGTCGCCGTCGCCTTCCGCCGAGGCGGGCTGCGCACCGTCCTGTTCTTCGGTGTCCCGCCCGAAAGCGAGGTGACACCGCCGCACGACGCGATCGTGATCGCCCTCAAGAGCCGCGCGGCCCCGGCGGCGGAAGCGGTCTCGACGTCCTTGGATGCGTTGCGGTGGCTGCGGAATCGGAGCGCCGGGCAGATCTACTTCAAGTACTGCTCCACTTTTGACTCGACGCCACGCGGCAACATCGGCCCGGTTCTCGACGCGCTCTCGCAGGCCCTGTCATCCGGAAGCGTCCTGATGACGCCCAGCTCACCGGAGCACGGGCGAACGCAGTACCAGGGCCACCTCTTCGTCGGGGACACCCTGTTGGCCGAATCGCCCATGCGCGACCATCCCGCGACGCCGATGACCGACTCACATCTACCTCGGCTGCTGCGAGCGCAGACCACCACACCGGTCGCGCTCGTCAAGCACGACATCGTCCGGCGCGGCGAGACCGCCGTACGTGAAGCGGTCAGCGGCACGAGCGGCTACGTACTCGTCGACGCGCTCACCGAAGAGGATCTGCGGCTGCTGGGCCGGGTCGCGGCCGGCTCACCACTCGTCGCCGGCGCGGCGGGGCTCGCGGCCGGTCTCGCCGCCGCGCGAGCCTCCACGATGCCTCCCTCGACCGAGCCGCCCGCCCCGACCGGCCCCGCAGCCGTACTGTCGGGCAGCTGCTCGGCGCGAACGCTGGAGCAGGTCGCCGTCCTGCACCGGCTCGGACGTCCCGCGCACCGGCTCGACCCGGTGGCCACGCCGGATCCGGACGCGCTCGCGGCGGAAGCACTCACCTGGTACGACGCCCAGACCGAACCCGGACCGCTCGTCTACTCCTCGTCGAGCCCGGCGGATCTTCGACGTACACAACAAGAACTGGGTGTCACGCGGGCCGCCGCGATCCTGGAGAAGGCGACCGGGCTCATCGCCGTCGGTCTCGTCGAGCGCGGTGTGCGCAGGCTCGTGGCCGCCGGCGGCGAGACCTCCGGCGCGGTGGTCACCGCGCTCGGCGTCCGCGGCGGCGTCATCGGAGCCGAAGCCGCCCCCGGCGTGCCGTGGATCCACCCCGTCGAGGACCGTCAGCCGGCCCTGTTGCTCAAATCCGGCAACTTCGGCGATCCGGACCTGCTCGCGACGGCGTCCGCCTCATGAGCACCGACCGGCTCCAGCGCGAACGCGTCATCGCCGCGGCCAGGTCGCTGTACGACCGCGGACTCACCCACGGCCGTACGGGCAACATCTCGCTGCGCTACGGCGAACAGATCCTGGTCACGCCGACCGGGGCCTGTCTCGGCACCGTGCGCCCCGGAGATCTGTCGGTCGTCGACGCCGACGGAAACCACCTCGCCGGACCACCGCCGTCGAAGGAGGCCTTCTTCCACGCGACCGTCCTGCGGGAGCGGCCATCCGACAACGCCGTCGTGCACACCCACTCGACGCATTCCGCCGCCGTCTCGTGTCTGGACGGCCTCGACCCAAATGACGCCATTCCGCCGCTGACCGCGTACTTCGCGATGCGGGTCGGCCGTCTCCCGCTGCTCCCCTACCACCCGCCAGGGGATCCCGGCGTCACCGAACCGATCGCCCGCGCCGCCGCGGGCCATCCGGCGCTGTTGCTCGCCAACCACGGCCCGGTGGTCGCCGGGACGAACCTCGACACCGCCTTGGACACCCTCGAAGAACTCGAGCACACCGCGGAGATCTTCCTGCTCCTGCGAGGCCGTTCCACCCGGCCGCTGACCGATCGTCAGCGCGACGCCCTCCACTCCCCACCCGCCCGAAAGGACACCCCATGATCAGCCTCTTCAGCGCGCTCTCCGTCAAGAAGGCACTGGACGACGTACTGCTGAGCGCGTTCAAGGCGAAGCACGCCGTCGACGTCGACGTTACGTTCGACCCCACCACCATCCTGGTCGAGAAGATCAGGGAGGGCGCCGAGCCCGACGTCGTGATCGCCGTGTCCACCGCGTTCGCCGGGTTGGAAGCCGCCGGCGCGCTCACCCCCGATTCCCGCGTCGTCCTCGCGAAAAGCGGTATCGGCATCGCCACGGCACCGGAGCTCGACGATCCCGACATCGGCACGGTGGACGCCCTGCGGACGGCTCTCACGTCGGCTCGATCCGTCGCCTACTCCCGCAGCGGCGCGAGCGGGATCTACTTCGCCCGGCTGCTGGAAGACCTGGGCATCGCCGACGAGGTGAACGCACGTGCCACGGTGGTGGAGAAGGGCTTCACCGCGCTCGCCGTCGTCGATGGCCGCGCCGACCTCGCGGTCCAGCAGCTCAGCGAACTGAAGTTCGTCCCGCAGGCCCGGATCGTCGGCCCGCTCCCCGACGGAGCCCAGCACTACAGCGAACTCTCTGCCGCGCTCGGCCGCTCGGCCCCGCCGGAAGCAGCGGACCTGCTGCGCTTCCTTTTCGGACCGGAAGCCAAGGCCGCCTACCGTGACGCCGGCCTCGTCACCGAGACCACACCAAGGACTCAAGCGTGAACGCGATCCTGGCGCTGGTCGCGTTCATCGCCGCCATCGTCGTGTGGAACGCGGTCTTCAAACGCAACATCGGCGAAGCGATGGTCGTCGGCTTTCTCGTCACCGCGGCCTTCGCGGGCACGGACTTCTTCGCCGTCGCCTGGGAAAGCCTGGTCGACGGGCTCAAGTCCGAGATCACCTTCGCCGCGCTGGCGTTCGTCTTCGTCAGCGAGCTGCTCACCAGGACCGGCCTGGTGCAGCGGATGGTCGACATCCTCAGCTCCTTCCTCGGCCGCCGCCGAGGCGGGTCGGCCTACGCCGCGACCGTCGCTTCCGGGCTTTTCGGCGCGGTCGCCCACAACGGTGCCGCGATCGTCGCCACGGTCGGATCGATCACCATCCCCTGGATGAAAAGGTCCAAGGCGAGCGGTGAGACCGCGGCCCTCGTCCTGTCCGGGAACGCCGGTGTCGGCGCCACCTTTCCCTTCAGCGGCGCCTTTTTCATCCTCCTGGCCGCCCCGACCGTGCTGCCGGTGCTCAGCGCGGGCGACATCGTCGCGACGATCTTCGTCACCGGCGCCTGGATGGTGGGGATGCGGCTGATCATGGCCTACGTCATCGTCAAACGCCGTGGCGTGCAGGCGATGGAGCCACAGGACATCCACCCGCTGCGCGCGTCGTTCAAGGTCGGCTGGCCGTCACTGGTCGTCCTCGGCTCGATCGCCGTCCCGATCCTGCTCACCGCCCCGCCGACCGCGGATTTCATCTCGGCCCGCATCGGCGTCGACGCTTCCGACGCCATCCCGCTCCTGATCTGGCTGCCGATCGTCATGCTGCTGGTCGGCCTGCTCGTCGAGCGGAAGCTGCTGCCGAAGGGCCGGGCGCAGTGGTGGGATCTCTTCGGCGCGGTCGGCCCCAAACTCGGCCTGGTCGGAGTCACGATGATCTCCGCCTTCGCCGCGTCGAACGTGTTGAAGACGCTCGGCCTCGACGATCAGCTCAAGCCCTACCTCGAAGGCCTCACCGGGGTCTCGCCGCTGGTGGCGGCCATCGTGGTCGGCGTCGTCATCGTGCTCGTCGCCGGACCGCTCAACACGACGTCCACGGTCGCCGCCGTGGGGCCCGTGGCGTTCGCCGCGCTCACCGCCGCCGGCATCCCGCCGCACGTCGCCTTCGCGGCGATCCTCGTGTGGGCGTCGTCGGAGGGATGCTCGCCGCCCGGCGCCGCGCCGCTCTACGTCGCGGCGGGCATCGCCGAGATCAACCCGGTACGGATCTTCGTCCCGGTCGTCCTCTACTACCTGTTGCCCACCCTGCTGTTCGGCGTGCTGATGGCCGTCGGCCTGCTGTGGCTTCCTGGAGCGTGATCGCCGTGTACCGGATTCTGCTGGCCGCGACCCGTGTCTGCCTGTTCGCGTTCCTCGTCGGCGGCTTCGTGGTCGTCGCCGGGCAAGCGCTCGGCATCGTCGCCGGTTCCGGGCCGATCGTGACGCTGTTCGGCACCGATGTCGCCGACCACGTCTGTGTCGTCGCTGGGATCGCGGGCATCCTCGCGTTTCTTTTGCTCTACACGAAGGAGGCCGGGAGAACGCGCCTGACGTCGAGGAATGACGTACGTCGCCCCGACGTATAGAGCGTTATACGTCGGGGTAGGCGGGTGAGTCCCGCGACGAGGAGGGCGATCAGGTAGCCGTTGCCGATCAAGGCCTCCGCGAGGTTCCAGTCGCGCTCCGCTCCCCCGCCGCCCGGGACGACGGCGACCGTCCACCCGGTGAACAGGACGGCGATCACCAGCGCCAGCACGCGGCGTCCCCCGGCCGCCAGGCAGCCGATCGCGGGCACCACCCACACCCAGTGGTGGGTCCACGAGATCGGGCTGATCAGCAGGGAGCATCCTGCCGTGACCAGCAGTGCGGCTCGGTCGTCACCCGCTCGGTCGAGCCGCCGCACAAGCCATATCGACAACGCCGCGAACGCCGCACCGAAGCCCACGATCACCACGGTGGTCGTCCGTCCTTCCGGGACGGTCCGCGCGACGAATCCCTGCCACGACTGGTTTCCCACCCAGCCCTTCATCTCGGCGAAATGGTCGTTGAAGATCGCCGAGGTCCAGAAGCGAACGGAGTCGACCGGCAGGACGGCCGTCGCGAACGCCGTCGCGCCGAGAAAGGCCGCGAGCGCGCGTGCCGCGTCGGCGGTACGCCGCACCACCAGGAGATGGACGATGAAGATCAGCGGGATCAGTTTGACGGCCGCGACGATCCCGATCGTGATCCCGCGCCAGCGCGACTCACGCAGGAGGACCATGTCCGTCACCACGGCGGCCATCAGGACGAGGTTGACCTGGCCGAGGCCGACGGTCTGCCACACCGGCTGGAGCGCGAACGCGCCGAGCAGCAGAAGCGGCAGGTGAGCCCGATCGGCGAACGGCCGGAGCGCGAAATAGAGCGACGGCGCGGACGCCAGCGCGAGCAGACCCCAGCACAGCTGGGTGGGCAGCGCGGTCAGCGAGGTGAAGAGCAGCGCGGCGAACGGCGGATAGGTGAACGGGAGCTCCGGTGCCCATTCGGGGAGCGCCCGCAGTGGTGAGTAGAGACTTTCCCCTTCCACCACGGCGAATCCACCCGCGCGATAGACCGCCGAATCGACGCCGAGCGGCAGCTCCCGCATCCACCGGACGAGCGCCACCAAGGCGAAGACGGTCATCGCTCCGCCGACGACCATCAGTGCCGGGTCGACGCGCCGCCCTCGTGACCGATCCATGAGGAAACGATCTCCGGAATCCCGCCGGGAGACATCGCCCTGGGGAACCGTCTTGGCGCCGCTACCCCGGTACCGGGTTTCGCGCGTTCCCCTACCCCGGTATCAGGGCGTGGTTCCCGGCACGACGAGCCCCGCCTCGTACGCGACCATGACCGCTTGGGCGCGATCCCGCACACCGAGTTTGGCGAAAACCCTGCTGACATGGGATTTCGCCGTCTGTTCCGCGATCACCAGCGCTTCGGCGATCTCGGCGTTGGAGAGACCTCGGGCGACCAGCCGGAGCACTTCCGTCTCACGTGCGGTCAGCTCGGCCACAAGGTCACGCCCCGAGTGCGCCGGGGCGTGGGTGCGGGTGAACTCACCGATCAATCGCCTGGTGATCGTCGGCGCGAACAACGCGTTGCCCGCGGACACCACCCTGACCGCGGTGACGAGGTCGTCCAGCGGGGAGTCCTTCAGCAGGAAGCCGCTGGCGCCCGCCCGCAGCCCGCCGAACACGTATTCGTCGATGTCGAAGGTGGTGAGGATCAGCACGCGGACCTCTTGCCGCCCCGCCACGATCCGCCGGGTCGCCTCGATGCCGTCGAGTTCGGGCATCCGCACGTCCATCAGCACGACGTCCGGCGCGAGGTCGGCGCACAGTGCGACGGCGGCGGTCCCGTCCACGGCCTCCCCCACCACCCGCATGTCGGGCTGCGCGTCGAGCACCGCGCGGAAACTCTGCCTGACCATGGTCTGATCGTCGGCGATGACCACCGAGATCACGGTTGCGGATACCCCTCACGATCGAGCGGAACGGTCAGCACGACAAGGAAACCGCCGTCCGGCCGCTCCCCTGCCTCAAGATCGGCCGCGAGCATAGCCGCCCGCTCCCGCATCCCCACCAGACCGTGTCCGCCGCCGGTCCGTTCCGTCCTTTTCGGACCGTCGCCGGGTCCGTTCTCGATGAGCAGCCGGACGGAACCAGGCCCGGCCGCGAGTTCGACGGAGATCGACGTCCCGGGAGCGTGCTGGATCGCGTTGCTGAGTGCTTCCTGCACGATCCGGAACACCGACAACGCGACCCCGACCGGGACGGCGTCGAGGTCTCCCCGCAGGTTGAGTTCACACGCGGTGCCGGCGGCCCTCACCCCTTCCACGAGCTCGACCACCTTGCCCAGCCCCGGCTGCGGCGAAGTCGGCAGGGCGTGATCCTCGGACCGAAGCACGCCGAGCAGCCGGCGCAGCTCGGTCAGCCCCTCGCGAGCGGTTCCGGCGAGGTCGGCGAACTCCCGCCAGATCTCGGCTTCACGGTCGGCCTTGGCCGGATCGGCGAACCGGAACCGTGCCGAGTCCGCGCGCACCGCGAGCACCGACATATGGTGCGCGACCACGTCGTGCAGTTCCCGCGCGATGCCCGCACGTTCTTCCAGCAGGGCCGCGCGGGTCTCCTCGGCGAGCCTGCGTTCCTGTTGTGCCGCCCGTTCTTCTTCGGCGAGCCTGCGCTGCCGGACCGTGTTGCCGAGGAAGAACGCGATCCCGCCCAGCAGCACGAGCAGCGCCGCGTCACGCCAATCACCCAGGAAGGGCGTGGCGGCACCGAACGAGATCAGCCCCGCCCAGGTCAGTTCCGCCTGATCGTTGCTCTCCCCCACCAGGTAGAAGACGAGCGCCGCCGTGAGCGCGAGGCCCGGTGCCCACGGCCAGCCCCAGGAGGCGGCGATCCCTGGCAAGGTCAGCGGGGTGCTCACGACGCCGACGATCAGCGCGCGCCAGCCCCATAGCGGCGAACGCACCGCGATCAGGCAGGGCAGCACGGTGACGAGCACGTTGAACGTCTTCGCGGGCGGCGAGACCGAGACGGTCGAGAACGTGACGAAGCCCGCCCAGAGTCCGCATCCGACGATCGCCAGCGCGCGCAGCCAGCGCAACCCCGCCGAGCGTTTCGGCGGGGCGTCGGTTCCGGCGAATGCCGTGTAGCGCAGGGCATTCCACCACGCCCGCAGGCGCTGTCGGGTGACCATCAGGCGTCACCCTACCTTCGGATCGACTCATGGCACTGAGTGCCAGAACAGGCTACGGCTCGTTCAAGGCGGCGTTGACCTTGGCGATGACGTCGTGCAGCGGCGTCGCCGTCGTCATCACCGCCACCACCGTCGTTTCGGCAGCGGTGTCCCGCACCCTGAACGCATCGATCACCAGCGCGAAGGCCTCCGCCGCACTGGCGGCGATGTCGTCCTGCCCGCCACTGCGCAGCCAGCGCCGCAGCACATGGTTGTTGGCGGCCGCGATCGCCGCGGCCGCCACCGCCGCCCGCAGGCTCGCCGTCTCGTCGCCCTGCTCCGTGAAGCGCGCCCGCAGGTAGCGCGCGAGCACACGCTGATAGCGGTCGACGGTCGCGACTTCCTTGTCCCGCAGGGAAGGCACCGTTCGCGTCAGGGTGAACCGCTTGAGCGAAACGTCGAGTTCCGCGGCATAGGAGTCGAGGACCAGCCCGACGGCGGAACAAGCCACCTCCACCGGGTCGCGATCCGGGTCCGCGGCGGCGAACGTCTCCTCCATCTCGGCCACGATCTCGTCGTGGTTGGCGAAGAGCACGTCGTCCTTGGCGTCGAAGTACCGGAAGAACGTCCGGCGGCCCACCCCCGCGGCGGCCGCGATCTCGTCCACCGTGGTGGCCTCGTACCCCTTGGCCACGAACAGGTCCACGGCCGCCGCCGCGAGCGCTCGACGCAGCCGGCGCCTGCCCGCGGGAGTGGCGCCGGCTCGGGTCACCGGCGCCCGGCGCGGCGAATCGGTCATAGCGGGACGGTAGCAGCCACTTGCTAGTGGCACTGAGTGCCGTTAGGCTGTGCGGAGTCCCCCACCCTCCGCTCGGAAGGCGCCGACGATGTCGCTGGACCACCAAGTGCTTCCGGTCGAGTCACGCTCGATCCGCCCCCGTGGTGACGCCTTCTACGGCCGTCTCTTCGGCTGGTCGCTGAAATGGCGGGGACCGCAGCCGTTCCTGGTGCTGGAAGGCGGGATCTGCGCGGTGACCCTGCCCAAGATCAACGGCGCCCAGATCCTCACCCGGCTCGCCGACACCGGCTGCGGAGGTCCCGCCATGGCGGTGCTGACCCAGCAGGGCCCGCGCGTGGCCATCCTCGCGGAGACCGACGGCCTGATTCCCCCTCGGATCTCCCTGCCGCAGCACGTCGAAGTGCTCGCCTGGGGCTCATTGCTCCCCTTGCCCGCCGACTCCGGACGCGCCGAAGCCCATGCGGAATGGCTTTCCGCGCCGGATCCCCGGCAGCGGTGGCTTCCCAGCCTGGACGCCGTCCTCGCCGCCGTCCGGCCGAGGTAGCGCTCGCGGTTCACGCCGCCACCGACGCCCGCGCGGAAACGAGGAGGGCTCCACCGTCCGATTCGGACAGTGTGATCTCCAGGGTCGCGCCTTCGGCCAGCGGCGGCAGGTCGCTCAAGGTCACACAGCCGATCAGCCGTTGCCCGCGGCGCGCGTTCACCACACCGGAACGCCGAACCTCGATCCCCGATCGGTGCCACACGCGAACACTGCCCGCCGCCCGGCCACGCCACCGGCTTGCGCACCAGGCCGCGAGCGCGGCTCCCGCCGTGTTGCACAGGACGTCGTCCACTGAACCCACGCGTCCGGCGTCCTGCCAGACCTGAAGACATTCGATCGACACGGACACCAGGAACGCCGACAGGACGACCCGTGACACGGGCTTCGCCCAGCCGAAGCGCATCGGCGCCAGGATCGCGAGCGGCGTCAGCAGGAAGACGTTGCCCGCCAACTGGAACACGGCGAGTTCGGGACGATCGCTGAAGACGGGCAGGACATCGGCCAGCAGGTGAAGACTCACCGACGAACCGCGTGCCGCCGTCGGCGCCGGTACGAAAACGACCAGAAGTACGGCGAAAAGCGCTGCCAGCAAAGCGAAATCCAGGGCGACCGCGAAAGGACCGCGCCGTTTTCCACCGAGGCGCGCGACGAATTCGGCGACGACCGCACCGGCCGCGGCGACGAGCAGCGACCACGGTGCGGCGTCGAAGAATGCCTGCCACCACCAGCCCATGCACTCCCCTTTCGCCGATGATCGTCTTCGGCGAGGGTGGCAGCATCGTGAAGGCCAGACAAGAAGCCCGGCTATTGTCGGTGAATTACTACCATCCGCGTTGATACTTCACGGACTTCGATTGTCACGGCCGTGCGGTCAGCGCCGGGCCGACCCAGCGGCGGACCAAGGACCGCAATCGCTCGTCGGTGTGAGCCGGCGTCGAGGGGTACTGCAGGAACGACAGGAACAGCCGCATCAGCATTTCGGCGAGCCCCTCGAAGTCCTCGTCGGTCGTGACGCCCACCGCCGCCCAGTCGACCGGCACGTTCCGGAGGATCCGCGCGCCGAGCGCGAACGACTGCGACGAAGTGACCGCGACGGTGAAGACGTCGGCCTCGCCCGCTTTCAAGAGCAGTCCCAGGTAGGGCTCGTCGGGGACGGCCCGGACCCCGAACACCACCGATTCCACGGCGACTTCGGCGGGGTCGGCGAAGGTGGCCAGATGCCGTTCCATCCGCCCGGCGAACTCCTCGACCCGGTCCAGCGCGACCGCGCTGAGGATGTCCGCGAGGCTCGGGAAGTAGCGATAGACGGTCTGCCGGGTCACGCCCGCTTCCGCGGCGACGTCCGAGAGGCTCGTCTTGGCGAGGCCGACCCGGTCGATGCACGCCGTCGCCGCCTCGACGATCCGGCGACGCGCCTCGCGCTCGGTTCCGGGCGGGTTGCCCCGCCATCCGTGGTGCCCCATACGCCTCATCTTCCCCGAACGGAGAATCTCAGACGGTGGCAGGTGCCGCACGGCGCACCTGGTACAGCGCGGTCAGCATCAGCCCGGCGGCCACGAAGCAGGCCAGTACGTAGAGGCCGCTCCCCGCCGAGACGCCGTTTTCGATGACGGCGCTCACCCAGAACACGGCCATCCCGCCCAGGTAGACAGCGGGATAGAACCGGGCGAAGGGCGGCAAAGTCTCTTCGGAACGTCCGTGCCGGATGAAGATCCAGCTGCCCGCCAGCCACAGCAGGGCCAGCTCGACGCCGAGAACCCAGGCCTGCGCGGTCACGTTCCCGCTGAAGACGCTCGACGGGAGCCCGGCGATCGCCATGCTCGGCGGGGTGAGGACACCGGCCACCACGATCCGTGCCACCAACGACCACCCTCGCCGCGCTCCACCCGCCAACCGCACGACCAGATAGGTCATGGCGCCCATCGAAACGGACGCGAAGAGCAGCATGCTGGTCATGGGCACCGAATCGAACGCCGGGTGATTCACGATCCGGTTGTTCCCGTTCCACGCCCACCAGGTCGACCGCGGGCCGAGATGATCGAAGACCTCGTAGAAGACCTGACAGGCGAAGGCGACGGCCACCGACCCGATCAGCGCGCCACGGGCACGGAAGATCCCGAGCGAGCGGACGAGTTCGTAGGCGAGCTGGCTGATCATCGGGTAGAACGCCACGATGTAGAGCGGCAGCCGATCCCACATGAACTGCACGGTGAACCGGTTGTGGGCGAAGATGAAACCGTACTGGCGCTCGAGGCCGAACCACTCCGGGAAGTACAGCGGCGGTTCGATGACGAAGAGATAGACCAGCGAAGCGCACCACAGCGCCAGATTTGTCGAGTCACCCTGGCGATACCGTCGGACGGCGTGCACCAGCGCGAACACGGCTCCGCCGAGGACGAGCAGTTCCAGCAGCGGCATCGTCCAGTGAGCCGCCGCCCACGGCGGGCGGATCGAGAGCCACGGGGACACGTCATGGCAGTCGAAGCCGAGCCCGCGAGTGACGGCTTCCGCGTCCGGCCCGCACACCGCGCTCATCGGGAGACCGCCGCTTCGGCGGCGCCGCCCTTCGGCGAGTAGTCGGTGACCGGCGGTTCGGCACGAGCGTCGAAGTCGAACGGGATCCGGTGCCGTCCCAGCGCGGCCCGGATCCGGTAGCGCAGGAGCCCCGCGATCACCCGCGGGTTCGTCATCATGTCGCGCAGTGACTCGTCGAGGTTGAACACCTTCGCGAAGTGCTCGTCGACGACGTCGTCTTCGCGGGCGGCACCGACGATGAGCCTGAACGCCGGGCCGGACACGGCCTCGAGCAGCCGTCGCTTCCACTCAGGCGCCTTTTCGGTGCCCACCGCGCAGGCGTAACCCTGATCCCTCGCCATCGCCAGGCTCCACGGCACGTTGAGCAGCTTTCGTTGTGCCGCGAGGAATCGTGCGGCGAACTCCGGGTCGAGACGCTCGGTGCGAGAGAGCTGCTCGCGCAGCAACAATGCCGAACCCGCGGCGGAACTGATGCCCTGCGCGTAAAACGGGTTGAACGCGCAGATCGAGTCGCCGACGAACGCCAAGCGCTCCGGCGGGGTGCGGAGCCGGTCGTAGCGGCGCCATTTGTTGCCGGTCGAGCGGGTCAGATGTACCTCGGAGGTCGGGGTCGACCGGTCCATCGCGGCCGCGAACAGCGGCGCCCGCACCCGGCGGGCCGACTCGACGAACGCCGCGGTGGTACGCGGCATCTCGAGGCCCCACGAGCCCATGCACGCGATGACCCGGTTGTCCTCGATCGGGAAGAAGTTGACCAGGAACTCGTGCTCGTCCGGATGCGCGCCCTTGTCGGGCGTCGGCATGATCACCAGATGCCGCCACCACCAGGACGGGGGCCGTTCCTCGGCTGACGGCAGCTCGTACCAACGCGAGGTGTAGGTGACTTTGGCGTCGAGGGTCCGCACTTCCGGCTCGGGCCAGCCCGCCGCCACCAGCCAAGCGCTGACAGAGGAACCGCGGCCCATCGCGTCCACCACGAAATCGGCGTCGAGGTGTTCGTCGCCGTCCTGGGTGGGGAAGCCGACGCCCGTGACGGCCCCATCCCGCGTCGTCAGCCCGCTGACCGCGACGCCCTCGCGGATCACGACGTTCGGCAGACCTCGGACCTTGTCGCGCAACACGCGTTCGATGAGGATCCGCGAGCCGTAGATCATCGTCATCGCGCTGCGTTTCCGCGCCGACCAGCCCTTTCCGTCGAGATACGCGGCGTCCATGGACGGCATCAGATGCAGTCCGCCGGCGGCGATGAGGTCGTCCTCGAAGCCGGGGAACAGCGCGCCGATCGCGCGGCGGCCCGAGTTCAGCAGGAAATGCGGATGCTTGCTCTGCGGGACCCCGCGCCGATGTTCGGCCTCGGACGGCAGCTCGTCGCGTTCGAGTACCAGTACTTCGTCGAAATACGGGGCGAGCGCTCCCGCGGTGCAGAGGCCGGCGGCGCTGCCACCGAGGACGACGGCGGTCTTGCCGAGTCGCATGCGGACCAACTCCCAGCGTCATTCATACAGATTGACATTGGCTGTATGAATGTATGAACGGCGTCGAAGACTGTCAAGGGTTGGTCCGGCTACTCACGATCGCTTCAGTAACATCCAGGTATGAACAAGCGCTTAGTCACACTTGGTGACTCCTTCACCGAGGGTGTCGGCGACGAGGACCCGTCGTCCCCCAACGGCGTCCGCGGCTGGGCAGACCGTGTCGCGGGCGCGCTCGCGGCCAACCACCAGGACTTCCGCTACGCCAACCTCGCGATTCGCGGCAAGCTCCTCGGGCAGGTCCTGACGGAACAGCTCGACCCGGCGCTCGCGCTGAACCCGGATCTCGTGACGCTCTACGCCGGCGGCAACGACCTGATGCGGCCGAAGGTCGACATCGACGCCCTGGTCGAGGATTACGACGTCGCGGTCGGCAAGGTGGTCGCCGCCGGGGCGCGGGTCATCCTGTTCACCGGTGTCGACGGGGTCGAAGACGCGTTGTTCCGCACGATCCGGGGCCGCGTCGCGATCTACAACGAGCACGTCCGCGGTATCGCCGCGCGCCATGGGGCACTGCTGGTGGACATGTGGGCGATGCGCCAGTTGCGGGACCGGCGTCTGTGGGCTCCGGACCGCCTGCATCTGAACTCGTTGGGGCACAACGAGATCGCCATCGCCGTCCTCGACGCGCTCGGCGAGCCGCACCGGCTGACGCCCGCCGCTCTCGGGCCGCGGCCGTCGCTGAGCCCGCGGGCGCGGCGAACCGAGAATCTCCAGTGGGGCAAGGAACACGCTGTCCCGTGGATCAAACGCAGGTTGCGTGGCGAGTCGTCGGGCGACGCGCTCAAGCCGAAGCGGCCGACGATGGACCCCTACACCTGACGCGGCCGCAGCCCGTCGAAGAGGATGCAGATCGTCCGGGCCCGGAACTCGGGCCCGGCATGCTCCGCCGCCTTCGCGGTTCCGATGATCACCGCGATCAGCTCGTCGACGCCGAGGTCCTTGCGGACGTCGCCCGTGTCCTGTGCCCGGCGGAGCAGCACGCCGAGCGCGTCCTTCAGCCGGACGCCGATGACCGATCCGGCTGACGGCACGCTGACGCCGGCCGCCGACAGGGCTTCGAAGTAGGCGTTCTTGGCGCCGGACATCTCGATCCAGCCGGTCAGGAAGCCGAAGAACGCGGCGCCCGGATCGGGTGAGTCGGCGGCCACCGTGGCCTCCGCTTCGTCGACGAAGCGGTGGAGGCGAGCGAAGAGCACCGCTTCCAGCAGCGCTTCTTTCGTCGGAAAGTGCCGGAACACCGTGCCGACGCCGACGCCTGCTTCGCGGGCGACTTCCTCGGTCGGCGCACTGGTGCCTTTGGCCGTGAAGACGCGCTCCGCGGCCTCCAACACCCGTGTGCGGTTACGGCGGGCATCGGCTCGGAGCGGTTTCTCGTCCGTCACAGCGGGGATCCTAGACCCGTTGTCGAGAGCGGATCCGTCGGCTCGCTCGTCTAGCCGGGCATCTCGTCCAATACGCGCGCCAGAGCCTTCGGGACGCCGGTGCGCCAGCCACCGCCCATGATCCGGCGCGACATCCGCTGGAACTCGTCGTCGGGATCGAAGCCCTCGTGGCTGAGGAACAGCCTGGTCCCCCGGCCTTCCGGCACGAGCCGCCAGGTGACCGTCCACTCTGGACCCCAGCTGATGCTCAGCAACCGTTCCGGCTCCACGGCCAGCACCTCGCAGGCGACCGGGCCGCCTTCGAACCCGGCGGCCGGCACGGGGTCCGCGATCAGTTCGAACCGGTGTCCCACAACGGGTTTGATGTCGTTCGGCATCCGGAGCCAGCGTTCCAGCAGCCGCGGTTCGGTCAGCGCGCGCCACACCTTGCGCGGCGGATGCGCCAGGAACTGGTCGACATGAACGGCCGTCGGGTCCTCGTCGTTCAGAACTCCTCCTCGTCCAGCAGGTCGCGCAGGTTGCCGAGCTTGTCCCGCCAGTAGCGCTCGTAGGGCGAAAGCCAGTCGGAGACCTCTTGCAGCGGAGCGGCTTCGAGAGAGTAGACGCGGTTGCGGCCCTTCCGCTCTTCCCTGACCAGCCCGGCCTCCCGCAGCACCCGAAGGTGTTCGGACAGGCTGGGCCGCCGCATGTCGAAACGTTCGGCGATCTCCCCCGCCGCCCGCGGGCCGTCGAGGAGGATGCCCAGGACTTCACGGCGGGCCGGGTTCGCGAGCGCGGCGAAGACGTCGTCGTTGACCGGCACTAGCGCGGCCAGTTCCCGTAGCCCGAAGCTTCGAGCAGCCCCATCGCGTTGCCGTCGGGATCCTTCAGGGACGTCACCCGACCCCAGGGCATCTCTTCCGCGTCGGGGACCTCGACGCCCTGGGCGCGAAGCTCCGCGATGTCGGCGCTGACGTCGACGAGCAGGTCGAAGCCGAGCTTGCCGAGGTAGAAGTCCCGCGCCTTGGCCAGATCGGAGACCGGCACGGTGAGGAACTGGATGCGGTCGATGTTCATCCCGCGACAATACGTAGGCGATTTCCTACGTGTCAACCGGCGAGGGCGGGGTATGCGTCGGTCATGGCCGACACCTCCCCCGACTCCGCCCTGCTCGGCATCTACCTCAACGATCATCTGGCGGGTGCGACCGCCGGTACCGAACTCGCCAAACGGCTTGCAGCGGCCGAGCGAGGTCGACGCGGAGAAGCGGTGCTGAGCAGGCTCGCCGAAGAGATCGCCGACGACCGCGCCGCCCTGCTGGCGTGCATGACCGCGCTGCGGGTCCCGGTCCGTCATTACAAGACCGCGATGGCTTGGGCCGGCGAGAAAGCGGGCCGGCTCAAGCTGAACGGGCGGCTCGTTTCACGATCACCCTTGAGTTCACTCGAGGAACTCGAACTGATGCGTCTCGGAGTCGAGGGCAAGGCGGCGGGCTGGCGGACCTTGCGGGTGCGCGCCGAGACCGATCCCCGTCTCGACACCGGACGGCTCGACGACCTCATCGATCGGGCACGACGGCAGATCGAGGAACTCGAGGAACTTCGTGTCCGCGCCGCGGCAGAAGCCTTCACCTGAGCGCCCTACAACCTCGACATTGATAGAGGCCCAGGGTTCGTGACCAGCGCCGCAACGGCTTGAGTTCGCCTATGGACGAACTTTTAGCGTCGTCGGCATGAGCACAGAAACCACCACGCAGTCCCCCATCCGCCTCGCCGTGATCATCGGCAGCGTCCGGCACGAACGCTTCGCCGACGCCATCACCGGCTGGCTGCTGGCCGAACTCGCCGCGATCGACGGGCTGGAGGTCGATCCGATCGACCTCGCCGACATCGATCTCCCGCTTCAGGGAACACGGCCCGGCGGCACCGAGACGGTGATCAGCGACAGGCTGCACGCGGCCGACGCCTACCTGGTCGTCACCCCGGAGTACAACCACAGCTTCCCCGCGGCGCTGAAGAACGCGATCGACTGGCACTTCAGCGAATGGGCGTACAAGCCCGTCGCGTTCGTCGGCTACGGCGCGGGATCGGGTGGCATCCGGGCGATCGAGCAACTGCGGCTGATCTTCCCCGAGCTGAGGGCCACCACGATCCGCGACGCGGTTCTGCTGAACGCTCCGTGGACCCGCCTCGGCCCGAACGGCTACGAGGGCACCGAAGGCGAGCGCGGCGCGCTGGTCGCGACGATGACCGAACTGGGCTGGTGGGCCCGCACCCTGCGCGCCGGACGCGTCGCGGTTCAGGCGAGTGCGGCATGAACCGCCTGACCGGACGGGAACTGCGCATCGCCGCGGTGATCGCGCTCGGCGGGCTGATGGCCGTTCTCGACACCACGATCGTCGCCGTCGCGCTACCGCGGTTCATGACCACCTTCTCCGCGTCGCTCACCACGATCCAGTGGATCGCGACCGCCTACGCGCTCGGCATGGTCGCGGCGATGCCGCTGGCGGCGACCTTCGCGCAACGATGGGGAGCGCGCCGGGTGTACCTGGCCGCGCTGCTCGTGTTCGCGGCGGCGTCCGCGGCCGCCGGAGCCGCCGGTGATCTGGGCTGGCTGATCGCCGCGCGGGCGCTGCAAGGCCTCGCCGGCGGTCTCATCAATCCACTGGGGATGACCATCGGTTTCGGCGCGGTGGCCCCGGAACGCCGCAGCCGGATGACCACGATCACCGGCCTTCCGCTGCTGATCGGTCCGATCCTGGGCCCCATGCTCGGCGGACTCCTGCTGGAAAGCCTGTCGTGGCGGGCGTTGTTCTTCATCACCGTTCCGCCCGCCTTGCTCGCCGTCGTGGGCGTGCTGCGCTGGGTGCCCGCCGACACCTCTTCGGCGGAACGCACTCCGATCGATTTCGCCGGTGCCCTGCTGCTGGTCCCCGGTGTGGTCGCGGTGGCGTACGGATTCAGCGAAGAGACGATCGGCCTGGAGATCCGGGCGGCGATCGTCGCCGCCGGACTGGCATTCGTGGCCGTGTTCACGCGCCGATCGTGGCGGCATCACGCGCCGCTGCTGAACGTCCGGCTCCTGCGCGACCGGACCTTCGGGCGCAACGCCGCGGTCCTCGTCCTGTACGCCGGACCGTACTTCGGCTCGATGCTGCTGATGCCGGCCTATGTTCAGGTGATCCGCGGCGACTCGGCCCTGATCAGCGCGGTGATGATGGTGCCGGGCACGATCGGGATGGGCATCAGCATCCAGCTGGCCGCCCGCCTCCTGGAACGCTTCGGGCCGCGGATCGTCGTCGGGACTGGGCTCGGCCTGGCCGTCGTCTCGACCGCTCTGACCGTGCTCGTCCTCGCACCGGACACGCCGTACCCGGTCCTGGCGATTTTGGGAGTACTCCAGGGAGCGGGCACCGGAGCGATCATGATGCCCACCATCGTGAGTGCCGGCCGGAACCTGCGCGGCCCGGACCTGGCGTCCGGTTCCGCGATCCTCCCCTTGGCCAGCACCATCGCGAGCGCGGTCGGTACAGCGGCGGTGAGCGCGGCGTTCACCGGGCTGATCGCGGCCGCCACCGCGGGCCGAGGGCTCGCCGCGTTGAGCGATCCGGCGGCGGGTTCGGCGCTCATCGGGGACGTCGTGGACGCGTATCGTGTGACCCTCGCCGGTGTCCTCGCGGTCATGGTGCTGGCCCTGGTGGTCAGGCTGCGGACCAACCCGGCCCCGACGGCGGAACCCATCACGGTACGGAGCGCAGCATGACGACGGATGCCCGGCTGACCATCAGCGAGGTCGCGAGCAGGGCCGGGGTTTCGGCCAACGCCGTCCGGTACTACGAGCGCTACCGCATCATCTCCGCCGAACGCACCGCGGGCAACGCACGCCGGTTCACGGTCGACGCGATCTGCCGCATCCGGCTCGCGGTCGCCGCCCAGCGCGTCGGGCTCAGCCTCGCCGAAAGCGCGGAGATCCTGGCCGAGATCCCGCGGATGTCCCCCGATCTCGAGCAATGGTCACGCGCCGGGCAACGGCTCGTCGACGCCGGACAGGCGCGGATCGCCGAACTCGCCGCCGTGGTCGACGAGTACCGGACGCTCGATTTCATCCGGAACTGAACGGCCCGTCCGCCGCGTTCGCCCAGCGGAACACCGGGCGGTTCTCCAGACCGGGGTAGGCCACGGCCATACCCCGGTCCGGGGACATCGACCACAACCGCGCGTCCGGCGACGCGGCATGTTCTGCCCAGTCCGGCGACCAGCCGGAGATGTAGCGCTCGTAGATACGACGGATCCGCGGCAGGTCCTTGCCCTCCAGCCTCGCGGGGCCGGTCATCCGCACCTGCCGGACGTCATCGGGCGGATCGAAGGTCGCGACCATGACCGCGACCTCACGATTGTCGCGAGCCGCGGCCAGGAACGGTGACGGCAAGCCGTCCGGCACCGGGGTGTGGAACCACAACCTGCGCTCCTCCGCCACGAACCACATCATCGCCAACGCCGGGTTCCCGCGGCCGGTGGTGGTGGCGACACTGGCGGGCAGGCGCGGCTCGTCGAGGAAATCCCGTACCGCGAGAATCGATCGGTCCATGACTTCACCCTGCACTCTCGACCGCGGTCGAGGTCCAGTTCGGCGCCGGGGAGAGGCCTTCACTGCGCGAGACGCCAGGCCCAGGCAGAGTCGTATAACTGGTGGCCAGCGCCACTTCTGGCGATTCGCGCTTCGAGCGTCCACAAAGGACATTCTTGGGTAACTGAATGTCCTATATGTGCGATTTCGCCTGGGGTCGTGAGTGGCAATGAGGGTTACCGAGGGGTAAGGCAAACGTGGCATGGTCGGTGCGGGTGGGTCGTGAGTGGCGTTTCGGGTTCTAACCCGAAACG